>NZ_JASIAL010000351.1:0-16834 GCF_030042015.1 Trebonia sp.
AGGCGGGCCTGCCGCTTGCCCCGCGGGCGCTGGCGCGGCTCGCCGAATGCCCTCCGCTGCCGGTCCCGTGGCCGGACGACGCGCGGGACGCGCTGGTGACCCTGCTCGGCGCCGGGCCGAACGCGATCGGCGTCTGGGAGGCGCTGGACCAGGAAGGCCTGCTCACCGCGCTGATCCCGGACTGGGAGCGGGTGCGCAACCGGCCGCAGCGCAACCCGCTGCACCGTTTCACCGTGGACAGGCACCTGGTGGAGTGCGCGGTGAACGCCGCCGCGCTCACCCGCGACGTGGCCCGTCCCGACTTGCTGCTGCTTGCCGCGCTGCTGCATGACATCGGCAAGGGCTGGCCCGGCGACCACAGCGTCTCCGGCGAGGTGGTGGCCCGCGACGTCGCCCGCCGCATGGGGCTGACCGAGGCCGACTCCGAGCTTGTCGCCGCGGCCGTCAGGTACCACCTGCTGCTTCCCGTGGTGGCGACCCGCCGCGACCTCGACGACCCGGTGACCGTGCAGCACGTCGCCACCACCTTGGGCAGCAGGCTGCTGCTTGAGCTGCTGCACGCGCTCTCGCAGGCGGACGGGCTGGCGACCGGGCCCGCGGCGTGGAACGACTGGAAGGCGGCGCTGGTCGCCGACCTGGTGCGGCGCGTGTCGGCGGTGCTCGACGGCGAGCCCACCCCGGAGCCGGCCCCGCTGCGCGCGGACCAGCTCGCGCTGGTCGCCGGCGGGGGGCCGGCCGCGATCGTGGCGGGCAACGAGGTCACCGTGGTCGCGCTCGACCGGCCAGGACTGCTGTGGCGCGCCGCCGGCGTGCTGGCCTCGCACCGGCTCGCGGTGCGGGGCGCGAACGCGCGGTCGGTCGGCGACACGGCGGTCACCGTCTTCAGCGTCGCGCCCGAGTACGGCGACCCGCCGGACGCCACGCTGGTCGCGGCGGACCTGCGCCGCATGCTCGAGGGCCGCCTGGACGTCGAGGACCGCCTGGAGCGGCGCGCGCGCGCCGCGCGCCCGGCCAGCGCCGCCGCGCCGCCACCCAAGGTCACGCTGGTCGACGGCGCCTCGCGCAGCGCGACCGTGGTCGAAGTACGCGCCCATGACGAGCCTGGGCTGCTGTGGCGGATCGGCCGGGCGCTCGGTGAGTGCGGGCTCAACGTGCAGGCGGCGCGGGTGGAGACGCTGGGCGCTGAGGCCGTCGACGTGTTTTACGTCACCGATTCCGCTGGCGGCCTGCTCACCGACCCTGACCTGCGGCGCGGCACCGTTGCCGCGGTGCTCGCCGCGCTCACCGCTTCGTTATCCCCACAGGACGCGGCCCGCCCCAGCGATCCCTGAGCGGGGGGGCGGACGGTCTCGGCGGAATTTCCCGGGAGGCTTCTCCTCGCGAAATGTCGCCGATCGCGGTCATGGCCCCGGCGTAATAGGAGAGACTCTAACGTTTTTCTCAGAAAGTCACGAGGCGAAAATCGTAGCGTTCGCGCATGATTGCCGACTTGCTGAAGAATGAACACACCAAGCACGCATTGCGCCTGACAGGGGTGCGGAAGGCGCCATTTGCCGCGCCCGCGCGGACCTCGCACTACCGGTGCCCGCTGGTCGAGTCGGGCAACGGGCACGTGGTGCTCCGGCGGTATGGCGGCCCGCAGATCCCCGCGCCGGAGTGGGAGAGCCTCGAATACACCACGTATAAGAGCGATCCCTTTACCTACTTCGCCCCCATCACCTCGCCGACTGGCAAGATCGAGATGGTCGGCGCCAGGGAGGCCGGCGGCGAAGAGCTCGAGTGCGTGCCCACACCGAACGCGGACAAGTGCCCGACGATCACGAGTTGGCCGGATTCGATGGGCGCCCGCTACGGCCGCGTCCAGTTGCTTCGCATGAAGCCCAACACGCTGCGTGAATGCCGCTGGGGCACGCACCAGGACAACAACAACCTGGTGAACCCCGCCACGAAAGCGGCTGCCACGCGGGAACCCATACCCGCTACGCCCTGATCGCCAGCGTGGAGTCCAGCCCAGCGTTCGATGAGTGGATCGCCTCGCAGTTGCCCTAGCCGTCGCCGCCCGAACGCGTTGTGGCGGAGTCGGAACAGCCGGATGCGTCCGTTCGGGATAAGTACGAACGACCTCAGCCCGAACGGACCGGTAGCCTGGAAGCGTGTTTGAGACGCTCTCTGACCGGCTGACCCAGGTCTTCTCGCAACTGCGCGGCAAGGGGCGGCTGTCCGCCGCCGACATCGACGCGACCGCGCGCGAGATACGCATCGCCCTGCTGGAAGCCGATGTCGCGCTGCCCGTGGTCAGGCAGTTCATCGCGCGGGTGAAGGAACGCGCCAGCGGCGCGGAGGTGTCCGCCGCGCTCAACCCCGCGCAGCAGGTCATCAAGATCGTCCACGAGGAGCTGATCGAGATCCTCGGCGGCGAGGCGCGGCGGCTGCGGTTCGCCAAGGTCTCCCCGACCGTGATCATCCTCACCGGCCTGCAGGGTTCCGGCAAGACGATGCTGGCGGCCAAGCTCGCGCTGTGGCTGAAGGAGCAGGGCAACACGCCGCTGCTCGTCGCCGCCGACCTGCAGCGGCCGAACGCGGTGCAGCAGCTTCAGGTGCTCGGATCCCGCGCGGGCGTGCCGGTATACGCGCCGTCGCCGGGAAACGGCGCCGGCGACCCGGTAGCGGTCGCGCGGCAGTCCCTGGACGAGGCCAGGCGCACCCAGCACAACATGGTGATCATCGACACCGCCGGGCGGCTGGGCATTGACGCGCAGCTGATGGCGCAGGCGCGCGCGATCAGGGATGCCGTCGAACCCGACGAGGTGCTGTTCGTCGTCGACGCGATGATCGGCCAGGACGCGGTGGCCACCGCGCAGGCGTTCCTGGACGGCGTCGGCTACGACGGGGTGGTGCTCACCAAGCTGGACGGCGACGCCCGCGGTGGCGCGGCGCTGTCGATCACCGCGCTGACCGGCAAGCCGATCATGTTCGCCTCCACCGGCGAGAAGCTGTCCGACTTCGACATGTTCCACCCGGACCGGATGGCCTCCCGCATCCTGGACATGGGCGACGTGCTCAGCCTGATCGAGCAGGCCGAGAAGGCGTTCGACGCCGACCAGGCGGCGTCGATGGCGTCCCGGCTGATGTCCGGCGACGGGTTCACGCTCGAGGACTTCATCGAGCAGCTCGCCATGCTCCGCAAGCTCGGGCCGATCCAGAACCTGCTCGGCATGATGCCAGGCGCCGGCCGGAACAAGGAGCTGCTGTCCCAGGTCAACGACAAGGACCTGGACCGGGCCGAGGCCATCGTGCGCTCGATGACCCCAGAAGAGCGGCGCAACCCGAAGATCATCAACGGCTCGCGGCGGCTGCGGATCGCGAACGGGTCGGGTGTCGCGGTCGGCGAGGTATCCCAGCTCATCACGAACTTCTTCGAAGGCCAGAAGCAGATGCGCGCGATGATGGGCGCCGTGCCAGGCATGAGCGCGCTGACGGGCGGCGGGCGCAGGTCCGCCAGGGCCACGGCGAAGGCGAAAAAGGGCAGGCGCAAGAGCGGCGACCCCCGCAAGGCGCTGGCCGGCCAGGCCGGGAGCGCCGCCGCCGCTGCTGCCGCCGCCCGGACTGGAGGTGCCCCGGGCGGCCGCGGTGCGAACAGCGCGGGTTCGCCCGCCGCAGGTGCCCCGGCTGCCGCCGCGGGCACGCCGGCCTCGATGGACGAGCTCGCCGAAATGCTGCGCGACGCCCAGGCCTCCGGCGGTGCGGGCGGCCTGGGCGGCAATGGCTTCACGGGCTTTCGCGGCGGCCCGTCCGCGCTGCCCCCGATGCCTGGCGCGCCGCAGCAGGGAAACGTCCCGGCCGCCTTCGGCAAGCGCCGCAAGAAGAAGTAACTCCCCGCTGGCCAGCGCGCGGACCATCTCGATCGTGTCCGCCTCGGCGGCGGGCTTGTCCTCCCGATAGCGCAGCACCCGCGCGAAGCGGAGCGCGACCCCACCGGGGTAGCGCGGGCTGCGCTGCACGCCGTCGAACGCTATCTCCACGACGAGTTCGGGCCGGACGTACACGGTCCAGTCGTCGCGGTGGTCTTCCAGTTCGAGCAGCCGCGATGTCTGCCAGGTGAGCAGCTCATCGGTCAGGCCCTTGAACGTCTTGCCGAGCATCACCCATCCCCCGGTTCGCGGGTCGCGGGCGCCGAGGTGCAGGTTCGACAGCCATCCGCGCCGGCGGCCATGGCCCCACTCGACGGCGAGAACCACGAGGTCGAGCGTGTGCCTGGGCTTGACCTTGATCCATCCGGCGCCGCGCCGGCCCGCCGCGTAGGGCGCGGACAGCGACTTGACCACGACGCCCTCGTGCCCGTGCGCGAGCGCGTCGCGGAAGAACGCCGTGGCCTCGCCGGCGGAATCCGTCACGAGGCGCGGCATCAGCAGTTCGGGCGGGACGACGCCAGCGAGCGCGGCGTGCCGCCGCTCGTCCGGGAGGTCGATCAGGTCGTCGCCGTTCAGGTGCAGCACGTCGAACAGGAACACCGACAGCGGTACCGAATCGGGCGGCGCGGCCTCGCTCGCCGCCCGCGCCGCGGTGTCCTGGAACGGCAGCGGCCTGCCGTCGGCGCGCAGCGCGATCAGCTCCCCGTCGAACACGGCGCTGCGCACCGGCAGCTTGCCCAGCGTCGCCGCCACCTCGGGGAGCCGGGCGGTGATGTCGTCGAGCGTCCGGGTGAACAGCCGCACCTCGCCGTCGGCGACGTGCGCCTGGATCCGGATGCCGTCGAGCTTCCACTCCACTGCCGCCCGCGCCGCCGCGGCGTCCCCCTTGCCGTCCCCGTCTTCGCCCGCCCCGGCGGCGATCTTGGCGAGGGCATCGGCGATGGACGGCGCGCTCGCGGCGAGCATCGGCTTGAGCGGCTGCCCGACCAGCAGGCCGAACCCGGCTAGCGCCTGGCTCCCGCCGGTCAGCGCGGCCCCGGCGACCGCGGGCAGCGATCCGCGCAGCATCACCGCGCGCCGCACCTGAGCGACCGGGACCGCGGCCGCGCGCGCCACCGCCTCGGTCATCACCCCGTCGAGCGCGCCCTGCCGGAGTTCACCGGAGAGCAGCCGGACAAGAAAGTACTGCTCGGATTCGGTCGCGGCGCGCAGCAGTCCGCCCGTCAGTTCCCTGCGGGCGGCGGCCGAGCCCGGGCCGGACAGCGCCCCGATCCGGGTGAACGCCTCGTCGACGTCGGTCAGCGTCAGCGACGGCTCAGCGGCCGGCGGCGGTGCGTCGCGCAGGGCGGCCCAGCCGACGCCGATCTGCCGCTGCGGCAGCTCTCCCGACAGGTAGGCCACGGCCAGCGGCGCCTCGCGCGGCGCCGCGGATCGCAACGCGGTCGCGAGCGCCTCGATCTTGGCCAGCCGGGCACGGGTGGCGGCGACGGCGCGGGAGACTTCGGCCAGTTCTGCCAGCAGCACCCTTTCATTGTCCCGCCCACGCACACATCGCGGCGCCCGCCGTGACCCGATGCGCGCCGTCCCCGGCGTCCACCCTTGTCACCGGGCGTCCGGGGCGGTCGCTTCCCTACCGCGCGGCGGGCCGGCCGGGCGTCCCTGTTCCGTCGCGGGCATCCCGCAGGACCAGGACGGGGCAGTGCGCGTGCAGCACGCAGTACAGGCTGACCGAGCCCACAAGCGCGGACGCGAACCCGCCGTGCCCGCGGCTGCCCACGACCAGCAGGTCCGCTCCCGCGGCCGCGTGCAGCAGCACGTCGGCGGCGTGTCCCTCGCTGACAAGCGGCCGGACGGCGACGTCAGGGTCAAGGCCGCTTACCTCGGCGAGCGCCTCGGCGAGGGTCTTCTTCGCGTCGCCCTCGAAGTCGATCGCGCCGTCGGACACAGCCGCCCAGCCGTACCCGGATGGGTACCGCCAGGCGGTCACCGCGTCCACGCTGGCGCCAGTCAGCTTCGCCTGGCGAATCGCCCAGCGCAGCGCCGCCTTGGACGAGTCCGACCCGTCGACGCCCACCACGATCCGCTGCTCCTGCCCGGTCATCGCTCAGCTCCTTCCTGCCCCTTCTTCCACGGTGCCAGGGCCCGCTGGCGGCCAGCAGAGGCTTATCGCCCGCCATGCCGGGACGATCAGCCTCCGTCCGGCGGCAGGGCGCGGGAACGATGAAGCCCCCTCGGGCCTGCTGAAAGCGCCCCCTGCCCGGCTAGCTGCCGATGCCCGCCTTGGCCCGGCCGCCGGCGGACCTGGAGCGGATGCGCCAGCGTCGTGCTTCGCCGGGCGCCCACAGGTAGTAGCCCACGGGGAACAGCCGGATGCTGAACTTCTCGTCGAGCAGGCCCCACAGGCCGCGCCGCGCGAACAGCGTGATCGCGATCGCCACCAGGCCCAAGATGATCAGGTACCAGGCGTTGTAGGACTGCAGCGTCTGCTCAAGCACCATGTAGACGATCGTCCCGACGATCGGGCCCTCGATGGTGCCGAGGCCGCCGATGATCACCGCGAACGCCATCTCGGCCGTCCAGACCACGCTGAAGACGCCACCCGAGGTGTCGGGCACCACCTGGAGCTGCTGGATGGCCAGTACCCCGCCGGCCGCGCCGCAGCCGATCGCGGCCACGACGAAGACCAGCATCCGCGCCAGCCCCACCCGCGCGCCGGAGCTGCGCGCGGCCGTCTCGTCGTCGCGGATCGCGGTGAGCACCAGGCCGAGCCTGCTGCGGAGCAGGACATACACAGCGCCGATGGCCAGCACCGTGACCGCGAGCCCGGCCCAGTACGTGGCGGCGGAAAGCAGCGCGGTGTTGGACCAGGCCAGCCCGGGCAGCGGCATGCCGGTTCCGCCGCCGATCGACTGGAACCGCTCGACGAACAGCATGACGGCGGTCGCGAGCACCCAGGTGGCGATCGCGAAGTACCCGGTCCGCAGCCGCGACACCAGCCACCACAGCGGAACCGCCACGACCCCGGCGCAGACGGCCCCGATGGGCAGCGCCGCGAACGGCGACAGCCCGTGCATCGCCGGGATGAGCACGAAGTACGCGCCGAGCCCCAGGAACGCCTGCTGCCCGACCGAGACAAGCCCCGCGTAGCCGGCCAGCAGATTCCACATGCTGGCCAGGGTCAGCACGATGAACGCCTCTCCCAGGATCGCGGTGGTGCCCGCGTAGACGATGTACGGCAAGAGCGCGAAGACCACGATGACGATCAGCGCGCCGATGCCGGTCCAGGCCACGTTCCTGCGCGAGCGGGTGACCCGGACGTCTCCTCCCGAACGGACGGTGGCGTCTGCCACAGTGCTCACGACTGCGACCTCCCCGCGATAAGCCCCTGCGGCCTCACGATCAGCACGATGAGGAAGATGAGATAGCCGCCGAGCAGCTCGTCGGAGATGTTGATCTGCGCGGCGATCTGCTGGGCGATGCCGAGTATGATGCCGCCGGCCAGCGTGCCCCACAGCGAGCCGAGCCCGCCGATCACCACGGCGGCGAACGCGAACAGCAGGATCGTATCGGTGCCCGTCGTGGGGTCGATCACGGTTGTCATGCCGTACGACAGGCCCGCCAGCGCCACCGTGCCGAACGCGATCGCCGCCGCGATGCCGAACACGTGCCGGTAGTCCGCGCCCGATAGCTGCGCTGCTTCCCTGTCGTCGGCGACCGCGCGGATCAGCCGGCCGTACTTGGTCGATGACAGGTAGTACTGCAGCCCGAGCAGCACCACGACGGCCAGCACGAAGATGACCACGTAGAGCCAGGCGATCGTGATCTGCGAGCCAATCGAGAACGAGGCGGTGACGATGCCCTGGTTGACTCCGACGCCACGTTCGTCGGCGGTGAAGAACTGCAGCAGGCCATTCTCGATGACCATCGACAGCCCGAACGTGACGATAAGCGTGGTGAGCACGCCGCGGTCAAGCGCCGCCTGGATAAGCGTGCGCTGCAGCACATAGCCGAGCCCGGCCATCACGAGCACGACGATCGGGACCGACCACAGGAACGGCATGTGCGTCGCCGCGATGACCCCGATGCCGACGTAGCCGGCGACCGTCGCCAGGTCGCCGTGCGCGAGGTTCACCACCTTCATGACGCCGAACATCAGCGACAGCCCGCACGCGAACAGCGCGTACAGGCCGCCGGTCAAGATGCCCTGGATGACGGCGTTGACCCAGGCCATCAGGCTTCGCTCCCATCGCCGGGCTGGCCGGCTACCGCACCGGCCGTGCCGAAATACGCCGCTTCCACCTGCGCGGCGGTGACGTCGGACGGCTTGCCTTCCAGCGTGGTGTGGCCCTCGAGCAGGCACTGCAGGTTGGTCGCCACCCGCATCGCCTGGCTCACGTCCTGCTCGACAAGCAGGACGGTCACGCCGGATTGCAGGATCTGCGGCAGCATGCCGTAGATGCGCTGGACAATGACCGGCGCCAGGCCGAGGGAGAGCTCGTCGAGCAGCAGCATCCGCGGGTTCGCGACCAGGGCCCGGCCGATGGCGACCGACTGCTGCTCGCCGCCGGACAGCTGCACGGCTCGCTGGCCGCGCCGCTCGGTCATCCAGGGGAACAGGTCGTAGACCTTGTCGATGGTCCACGGGCCGCTGCGCGCGTAGGTCGCGCCAACCTTCAGGTTCTCCTCCACCGTCAGCGAAGGGAACAGGCGGCGGTTCTCGGGGACCATGACGATCCCGGCGGTGGCGCGCCTTTCTGGCCGCAGCCCGGTCACGTCCCTGCCGTCGTAGACGATCGACCCCGCGGTCGGGTGGTGCAGCCCCGCGATCGTGCGCAGCAGCGTCGACTTGCCCGCGCCGTTGGCTCCGATGATCGCGTACACCTCGCCGGGGAATACTCGCAGCGAGATGCCGGACAGCGCCCGCAGCTGGCCGTGGTGGACGACGAGGTCCTGCACGTCAAGCAGCGGGCCGTCGCTGCCTTGCCGTGTGCCGCTGACTGCCTCGCTCATGGGGTGGTGTCTTCCCGGTCCAGCGTTTCCGTCACTGCCGACGTGCTGATGTCGCCCCCCAAGTAGACCTCGCGGACCCGGGGGTTGGCCAGCACGCTGGCCGGGTCGCCGTCCCCGACGAACTGCCCCCCGTACAGGCACAGCATGCGGCTGACCAGGGACGTGAGCGCGCGGACCACGTGCTCGATCCAGATCACCGTGATGCCCTCGGCGTTGATGCCGCGGACGATCTCGACGAGCACGGCCACTTCCGGGTCGGTGAGGCCGCCCGCGACCTCGTCAAGCAGCAGCAGCGTCGGCCGTGTCGCGACGGCACGGGCGACCTCAAGCCGCTTGCGCTGCAGCAGGCCGAGCCGGGCGGCCGGCTGGTTCGCCTCGTCGGCTATGCCGGTGCGCTCAAGGGCGGTCGCGGCCGCCGCGTAGCTGGCCTTGCGCCGCAGCCCGCCGCCCTGCTGCGCGGCGACGAGCACGTTCTCGAAGACGGTCATGTCGGCGAACGGGCGCGGCACCTGGTAGGTCCGCCCGATGCCAAGGCGGCACCGGGCGGATGCGTCCAGCCGGGTGATCGCACGGCCGGCGAACCTGACCTCGCCGGCGCCGGGGGCCAGGTCGCCGGAGATGAGGCCGAACAGGCTGGTCTTCCCGGCGCCGTTCGGCCCCACGATCCCGACCGTGTCCCCTGAGCCGACCGAGAATGACAGGTCTTCCGCGATGATGACGCGGCCGAACCGCTTGGTCACGTGGTCGAGCTCAAGCAATGAGATGGTCATCGTTTCCCTGTTGGCAGGGCCGGCCGGCGCTCACGCGAAGGTCGGGTACAGGTTGCCGGTGATCTTCGCCAGGGGCTGCAGCGTGTTGTCGACGACCACGGCCTCCAGCGGGTACGTGGTGCCCTTCTGCCACTGGATGCCGACGGGCGGGGTGATGACCACGCCCGGGGCGGGGTTACTGGGGCTGGTGAAGTCCATCGGTCCGGCGACCGCGACGGGGATCACCACGTTGTGGATCGCCGCGGCGACTTCATCGTGGTTGTGCGGGTCGTTGACCAATTGCATCGCGGCGTAGGCGATCTCGAAGAGGGTGTAGTTGCTGATGTTGGCGTTCGGCTGGCCCAGGCCGTCCGCGGTGAACAGGGCCGCAAGCTGCTCGCAGGTCTGCCCGGTGAAGGAGGAGGTCCACGGCAGCGACGGCACCCACCAGCTGTCGGTGGCTACGTTGTAGACCTCCGAGCCCATCGCGTAGGCGTCGGTGGGGAACAGCAGCACCTTGGCCACCGTGGCGAGCTTCGGCCGGAAGTCCTGCTGCAGGGACTGCTTCCACATCGTGGCGAAGTCCGGCGGCAGCGGGACGTTGGTGAAGAAGTCGGCCTTGGCGTTCTTGAACTGGGTGATCATCGACGTGTAGTTGGTGAGCCCGTCGGGGTACGCCACCGACATGTCGATCGTGTAGCCGGCGGCCTTGAGGATCGGCGGGAACACCGCGCGGAACGCGTTGCCGTCGGAGTCGTTGGGGAAGGCCGCGGCGACGATGTGGTCGTTGCCGTACTTGGCGCCGATCCTGTTCCACATCGGGATAAAGCACTTGGCCAGGTGCTCGGCGCCGAGGAAGTACATGACCACGTACTTGGGCTTGAGCGTCGGCTTGGCCGGGTTGCCGCCGAGGTTGATGTACCACGACTCCCACGGGATGTTCGCGCACACCAGCGGGGTACCCAGGGTCTCGGCCTCGCTGGACACCGCGTTCACCGTTTCCGGCGTGGACGACGCGAACAGCAGGTCCACGTTGTCGACCTGGATCGCCTGCTTGGCCAGCGTGCCCGCCCTGGTCACGCTCGACTGCGTGTCGTAGGAGAGGATGTTGACCTTGTAGGTCGACCCCCCGATCTTGAACCCGTTCTTGTACTGAGAGGTCGCCGTCACCTGCTCGATGACCCAGTGGTCCGGGTAGCCGAAGCCGGCGAGCGAGCCGGTGAGCGGGTGAATCCAGCCGATCGTGATTTCCTTGGTCGTGGTCTTGGTGCTCGAAGCGCCCTTGATGCTCGAGCTGCAGGCTTCGAGAAGGCTGCCGCCCCCCACGACGGCCGCGCCGACGCCGGCCGCGCGGAACAGGCCGCGCCGGGAGACGCCCCCAGCCGGCGTCCCTGGGGCCGGGCTGGCGGGCTGAGCAGTCTGGTCAGTCATGGTCTTGGATCTCCTTCATGGGTGCGCCAGGTGCTGCGCGTTTATAGGGGCGCGCCAGGTGCGGCGCGTGACCACTCCAGGTGATGTCCGCTTCAATGGACTTGGCCCCGTTCCGCCACCGGCCGCGCAGAGTCGGCCCGCCGCGGCCCCAAAGGAACCGTGACGTGGCGTACGGTGATTGCTCGCAGGCTTGTATCCGTCTGCAGGCGCCTTGAGGCTAACATCACTCCAATCCCTAAAGTGCTTCTACGTCCCTGTTGCCTAGGTTCGCGCAGGTAAGCCCGGGCACAGGAGCGCTACGGGTGGGGATAAGCGCCGTACTCTGTCCCGGATCGGACAGGACTGCGCGTGACGTTCAGGCGTCACCGCCATGCGGTCAGTCGGCTGCGCCAGTTGCGGCGCGTTCTCCAGGCCAGGCCGCGCCTGCAGTCTGTCCGCTCTGCGAACGGATGTGCGTTTGATTGTTAACAATTGTAGGCAAACGCTACGAGCGAGCGCAGGCGAAGTCAACGCACGTTATGTAACTGTTTCATCTGACGAGACTGAGCCGGGCGCTGACGCCGGGCGCCACCGGAGGTTCCATGATTACCCGTTGGGCGCTTGTCTCTGGCACAATGGGCGGCGAAACCTGGCCGCGCGGCGCCCTCTCCTCGTCCGCCCGGCCTGGCCCCATCCGCTCGGACCCGTCGGCCGTTCCCCGCTGGCAGGTGTCCGACGCACGTACCTACTTGCTGGGAGAAGACCACAGTCGTGGCTGTCAAGATCAAGCTAAAGCGCCTGGGAAAGATCCGGGAACCGTACTACCGGATCGTCGTCGCCGACGCGCGCACCAAGCGGGATGGGCGCGCCATCGAGGAGATCGGCAAGTATCACCCCAAGGCGGACCCGTCGGTCATCGAGGTTGACTCGGCGCGCGTCCAGCACTGGCTCGGGGTTGGCGCGCAGCCGACCGACCCGGTGCGCCACCTGCTCACCATCACCGGCGACTGGCAGAAGTTCAAGGGCCTGCCAGGCGCCGAGGGCACACTGAAGACCGCCGAGCCCAAGGCGGCCAAGAAGGAACGCTACGACACGCTCGTGAAGGAAAGCCTGGCGGCGAAGGAGACCAAGACGGCCGCCAAGCCAGCCAGGACGGCCGCGTCGAAGCCGGCTGGTCCGCGCCGGCAGGAATCTCCTGCTGGTTCGCGCCGGCAGGAAAATGAGGACGCGCCCGCTGAGGCCAAGGCCGCCGAGGGCGAGGCTGCCGACGGCGGCACCGGAGCCTGAGGTGCTTGAGGAGGCCCTCGAGCACCTGGTCAGGGGAATCGTCTCGCACCCCGACGACGTCCATGTCGCCAGCCGCATGATGCGCCGTGGCAACGTCCTTGAGGTTCGCGTACACCCGGACGACCTCGGGAAGGTCATCGGCAGGGGCGGGCGCACCGCCCGGGCGCTGCGGACCGTGATCGGGTCCCTGGCGGGGAACCGGCACGTCCGGATCGACCTGCTGGAGACCGGCGAGGTCCGCTGACGGTCCATGCAGGTCACCGTCGGCAGGGTCGGCCGCCCGCACGGGATCCGGGGTGACGTCGTGGTGGGTGTCCGGACCGATGACCCCGACCTGCGGTTCGCCGTGGGCTCGCGGCTGGACACCGACCGCGCCGACGTCAGTTCGCTGACCGTGGCGGCCATGCGCTGGCAGTCGGGCGCGCTCATCGTCAGGTTCGCCGGCGTCAGGGACCGCGACGCGGCGGCCCTGCTGCGCGGCACCTGGCTGAGTGTCGATTCCGGCACGCTCGCCGAGCTGGATGATCCGGACGAGTTCCGCGACCACGACCTCGTCGGGCTTTCCGTCCGCACCGCGGACGGCCGAGTGGTCGGTGTCGTCGCGGACGTGCTCCACCACGGACAGGACCTGCTGGCGATCCAGCCGCTCGCCGGGTCCGATGCCCCTGATGCCCCCGATGCCGCCGGCGCCGCCGTCGGCGGCACACCGGGGGAGATCTTGGTGCCGTTCGTCAAGGCGATCGTCACCGAGGTCGACGTGGTGGCTGGCGTGGTGGTCATCGACCCGCCTCCTGGCCTGCTCAACCCCGAAGAAGCCCGCTAAGGGTTACCGTGCGCGTTGACATCATCACGATCTTCCCGGACTACTTCGGTCCGGGGCGCCCGGGGCGCCCGGGGCAAGCGGGGCAAGCGGGGCAGGCGGACGGCGCATCCGGCGGCGCCGGCCCGCTCGGGGTATCGCTGATCGGCAAGGCAGGGGCGCGCGGAGACATCGATTTCCGCGTCCACGACCTGCGGCGATGGGCGACCGACGTGCACCATACGGTCGACGACACGCCCTTCGGCGGTGGCCCGGGTATGGTCATGAAGCCCGACGTGTGGGGGGCGGCGCTCGACGCCGTGCTCGCCGACGCGGCAGCCGGGCAGCCCGCGGCGGCGCCGAGGCTCGTGGTGCCGACGCCGAGCGGAATGCCGTTCACCCAGGCCATCGCCGCGGACTACGCGGCGCAACGGCACCTGGTGTTCGCCTGCGGCCGGTATGAGGGCATCGACGGGCGGGTCGTTCGCGACGCCAGGACGCGCATGGCCGTCGATGAGATAAGCATCGGCGACTACGTGCTCGCAGGGGGCGAGGCCGCCGTCGTCGTGATCGTGGAGGCGGTCTGCCGCCTGCTGCCCGGCGTGCTCGGCAACGAGCAGTCGGTCGCCGACGACTCCTTCGGCGGTGGCCGCGGTGCGATGCAGGGTCTGCTCGAGGGGCCGGTCTACACGAGGCCGCGGTCCTGGCGCGGACAGGAGGTCCCGCACGTCCTGCTGTCAGGTGACCACGCGGCGATAGCACGGTGGCAGCGCGACGAGGCGCTCCGCCGCACCGCGGCCACCAGGCCCGACCTGATCCGCCGCCTCGCCGCGGCACCGGGCGGGCTGGACGCCCGTGACCGGACGGTGCTCATCGAGGCAGGCTTTCCGGTTGACGGCGAAAATATGGCACACTGAAGTGCGCTGCCCGTTCGGGCGTTGACTCTGCCGGGGTGTTTCCCTGGCGCAAGCAGGCTTACACCCCGGGGGTGCGCTGGTGCGCACATCCGACCAGGACTGAGGAAACATCCACCATGCATACCGCGATCGCCGAGCTCGAGCAGGCCCAGATCCGGGACGACGTCCCGGACTTCCGTCCTGGTGACACCATCAAGGTGCACGTCCGGGTGAAGGAAGGCAACCGCTCCCGCATCCAGGTGTTCCAGGGTGTCGTCATTCGGCGCCAGGGCGGTGGCGTGCGGGAGACGTTCACCGTGCGCAAGGTGAGCTACGGCGTGGGCGTCGAGCGCACCTTCCCTGTGCACAGCCCATCGATCGAGAAGATCGAGCCGGTGACCCGTGGCCGTGTCCGCCGGGCCAAGCTGTATTACCTGCGTGACTTGCGCGGGAAGGCCGCCCGCATCAAGGAGCGCCGGGACAACAGCGCTGGCTGACCGGCCGCCAGGCTGAACGCAGATGGCCTCTGACCCGGGGTGGCCACGCTCAGAAGGCGCGCCTGACCCCCAGTGCGCGGACAAGCAGGAAGATGCGGCCGGGCATGGCGCGGCGGTGGAGGCTGCCCAGTCCGACGACCCCGGGCGGGAGCCGGCGCAGTCGGCGCCCGGGCAGCCCGCCAAGAGACGGGCACGCAAGCGCGGCAAGCGGCAGCGCCCCTTCTGGCGCGAACTGGCCGTCATCGTCGTGGCGGCGCTTGTCCTGACGGTCCTGCTCAAGGCGTTCGTCGTCCAGGTGTTCTCCATTCCCTCCGGGTCGATGGAGAACACCCTGGTGCCCGGTGACCGGGTCCTGGTGAACAAGCTCATCTACCACTTCCGGCCGATCGCGCGCGGCGACATCGTGGTGTTCAGCGGGCAGGGATCCTGGGACCCGCCGGCTCCGCCGCCGTCCAGCGACCCGCTGGTCCGCCTCTGGCACGACGTGACGAACCTGGTCGGGATCTCCGCCCCGGGAACCGACTACATCAAGCGCGTGATCGGCCTGCCCGGCGACCACGTAGCCTGCTGCGACGCGCAGGGCCGGGTGACGGTCAACGGCGTCCCGCTGAACGAGCAGTCCTACATCTATCCGGGGGACGCGCCGTCCCAGGTTCCGTTCAGCATCACCGTGCCGCCCGGCCGGCTGTGGGTGATGGGCGACAACCGGGCGGACTCGGACGACTCCCGTTACCGCATGGACGACCCCGGCGAGGGAACCATCCCGGAAAGCGCCGTCGTCGGCAGGGCGTTCGTGGTCATCTGGCCGCTCTCGCGGCTGGCCGTGCTGCCTATTCCCGCGACGTTCCAGCAGGCGGGGCTGCGGGCGGCGGCCGCGGCCGCCCCGGCGGCGCCCGCGGTCGGCGGCGGTTCCGCGGCCCTCGCGGCTGGCATCGTGTGCTGGCGCCGGCGGCGACGCCGCGGGCCCAGGTAAGGCCACACCGCCGGCGCCCGGAGTTATCCGCGCCTGGACCCGCGCACGCTGGCCGCAGCTGGCCGCGGGCCCGGAATGCGAGCGTTCATCCGCCACACGAGTGGCGATACGCTCGACGTGATGAGCGACGATGGCGGGCCTGGCGTGAGGGAACAGGGGGAGCACGGATGAGCGGTTCTGGCTCGCGGGACGGCTTCGGGTCGCCGCCTTGGGAGCCCGCCGAGCCCGTGCCTGAGCTGGAGGACACTCAGGTGCTCCCTGGGCTGGGCGCGACCGGCCAGCGCGGGCCATCCGGACCTGGCAGACCGGCCGGGCCGGGCGGTCCGGCCGGGCCGGGCGGATCACCCGGCCTAGGCCGACGGCCCGGCACCGAGCCCGCAGCCGGGCAGGCGCGGCCGCCAGCGGGAACGTTCCGCCCGCCGGCCGCCGACGGCACCAGGCTGGGCGACGGCGCCGGTACAAGGCCGGGCGACGGCACAAGGCCGGGCGACGGCACCACGCCGGGCGACGGCGCCGGGCCTGGCGACGGCGCGGGGCAGCAGCGGGGCCGCAAGCCCAGCCACAGGCGCCCCCGGAAGCGGCGCAGCTTCTGGCGCGAGCTCCCGGTCCTCATCGTCGTCGCGCTCGTGCTCGCGCTCGTGATCAAGACGTACGCGATCCAGGCCTTCTACATTCCGTCCGCGTCGATGGAGAACACGCTCGAGATCGGGGACCGCGTCCTGGTCAACAAGCTCGTCTACCACTTCCGTGACATCCACCGCGGCGACATCATCGTGTTCGACGGAGACGGCTCGTGGGACCCCGGGCCGTCGGGCAACCCCAGCCTCCTCAGCAGGTTCTGGAGCGACCTCGAGGGCATCGTCGGCGTCAGCCATGACTCGAACATCTACATCAAGCGTGTCATCGGCCTGCCTGGCGACCATGTGGCCTGCTGCAACGCCAAGGGCCAGGTGACGGTCAACGGCGTCCCGCTCAACGAGACGTCCTATCTGTACCCGGGCAACGTCCCGTCCACCCTCCGGTTCAACATCACCGTGCCGCCGGGCAGGCTCTGGGTGATGGGCGATCACCGCTTCGTGTCCGACGACTCGCGCGGTCACATGGGCGACCCTGGCGGCGGAACGATACCGGAAAGCGCCGTCCTCGGCCGGGCGTTCGTGATCATCTGGCCGCCGAGCCAGTGGGGCTTCCTGAACATCCCTGCGACGTTCGAGCAGCCGCAGCTGAACGCCTCGGCCGCGGCGGCGGGCGGCTCGAGCGCGGCGCTCGCCGCGGCGCTGGACAACGGCACGCCGCTGCGGC
>NZ_JASIAL010000352.1:0-3764 GCF_030042015.1 Trebonia sp.
GGCCGCGCCGGCCCGCTCATCGCAGGACGGGGAAGCCCAGCGCGGCCGTCGCGGCCGTCGCGACGGCCGCACCAATGGCGGCACGGCCACCGCTTCCCTCGTGACCGCCGTCGAGCCGGCTCCGGCCGTGAGCCCGGTCGCGGCGGCGAACGACGTTCCCGCGGTCGTGACGCCGCCGGCGGGCGAAACCGCGACCACAGAGCCGGGGGCACCGGTCCGCCGTACGCGAGCTGGCTCCGCGATGGCCCGCCTGGCCGTCACTCCGGACGAGCCCACCCCGGTGGGGGCGGTAACGGTCCCCGAGGAGGCCAGCGCCCCGCCCGCCGGCACCGACCCGGCTCCCGCACCGGACGTGGCTCCCGCACCGGACGTGGCTCCCCCCGCCGCCGACGCGCAGTCCGCCCCGCCCGCCGACACGGAGCCATCGCCGACTGTGGCGGAAGTTCCCGCAGCTGAAGCCGTTCCGGCCGGGGAAGTCGCGCCAGCGGAGGATGTTCCTGCCATGGAGGCCGCCGCGTCCGAGGACCTCTCCTAGCTCGAGAGCGAGCCGGACGCCTCCCGAGTTCGGTCGGCCTGCCCACCACCGCGTTGCCGGCGAACCTACTGGCCCCGGGTCCCGGGGCCAGTAGAGCGGGACATGCCAATACCCCAACCGATAGCGCGCCCATTCCGGCACGCCGCTTGGCCATCGAGGCAACCTTACGAACTGTGATCGCCCCGCGCGGGGCCGCCTCCATGATCGTGGGTCGGTGGTGGCCGTATACGACGTTTTTGACCCATGATCATGCTCTATGCCGGTTTATGCTTGCTGGTGAATACGCGCGAACGATCCCACCGGCACCGACGCCCCGCCAAGGTCCATGTCCGTTCCGGCCAGGACCGCCACGTCCCCCACCGCTCCAGCCCGGCAAGCACAGGGCGGGAAAGCCCTTTGCGCTCGCGCAGAATCTGTATTCGCTCACCGGTTCGCCTACCGGCAAGGTCGTCGGCAGCCATAACGCCAGGATAAGCCGATTGCGGAACGTGATGCGCAGAACCACAGCTTGTGCAAAAGTCCCGACAGCTGGCGTCTGGCGTCTCCGTGGGTAGGGATCAGGTAGGGCAGGAACTTGAGGTGATCGCCGTTGACACGGTCACCGGGCAAGGCCGGATCCCGTGCATCCTAGTGATCCATGTGACGCCAACGAGCACGCGCCGGGGCAAGGGCTGGCGTAAGCGAGGGAGGAGGTGAGCGCCATGCCGACAAGATCGTCCCTGGGACTTCTCGTCTGCGAAGTCGCGGCATGCTGGGGCGGGCGGTTCGTCCTCCCTGGTCGGGAGCGCCGCCGCGAACTGCTATCATGGACGCCGACGGCCCGGGTGGCTGCAGGCTGAGGCCAGGGCAAGGCCAGGCTCAAGCCTGGTCAGCAGGTGACCCGCGGTCGCTTCATGCGCGTAGGATGGCATGTCAGGTTCATGGCGAGCCCGCCGCGGATTCGAAGGCCAGCACCAAGGCTAGGCCGGCGAGTGTCCGGAGACCGCGGGGCACGCACAAGGGAGAGGCAGTTCTCGGGTGTACGCGATTGTGCGCTGCGGCGGCAGGCAGGAGAAGGTCGCCCTCGATGACGTGCTCACCGTCGACAAGCTTGACGACGAGGAGGCCGGGTCGAGCGTCACGTTCCCCGCGCTGCTCGTCGTGGACGACGGGACGGTCATCAGCGACCCGGCCGAGCTCACCGGATACCAGGTGACCGCGGAGGTTGTTGGCCCGGCCAAGGGGCCGAAGATCAACATGATCCACTACAAGAACAAGACCGGCTACAAGCGCCGCCAGGGGCACCGGCAGAAGTACACGCAGGTCCGGATCACCGGCATCGCGAAGGCGTAAGTGCGTAAGTAAGGAAACGACGAGATGGCACACAAGAAGGGCGCGTCGTCGAGCCGCAACGGCCGCGACTCGAACGCGCAGCGGCTCGGCGTCAAGCGCTTCGGCGGGCAGCGGGTGAACGCCGGCGAGATCATCGTCCGCCAGCGCGGCACGCACTTCCACCCGGGCACCGGCGTCGGCCGCGGCGATGACGACACGCTGTTCGCGCTGGTCACCGGCGCGGTAGAGTTCGGCCGCTACCGCGGTCGCCGCGCCGTGAGCGTCGTACCCGGCCCGGGCCCGTCCGAGACGGCCTAGCCAGGACTGCGATCGTGCGAAGGCGGGCCGGGCATCCGGCCCGCCTTTGGCATGTAGAGGGGATCGATGATGGCGGAGTTCGCTGACCACGCCGCGCTGCGGGTGCAGGCCGGCCACGGGGGGAACGGCTGCGCCTCGGTCCACAGGGAAAAGTTCAAGCCGCTCGGCGGCCCGGACGGCGGCAACGGCGGCCGCGGCGGCGACGTGATCCTCGAAGTGGACCCGAGCACCGCGACGCTGCTCGACTTCCACCGCCGCCCCGTGCGCAAGGCGGGAAACGGCAAACAAGGCGCCGGCTCGAACCGTAACGGGGCTGACGGCACCGATCTCATTATCAAGATTCCGAACGGTACCGTCGTTCTCTCCAGCGACGGCCAGGTTCTGGCGGACTTGGTGGGCACAGGGACGCGCTTTGTCGCCGCGGCGGGCGGCCGCGGTGGGCTGGGCAACGCGGCGCTGGCGTCCCCCCGCCGCAAGGCGCCCGGCTTCGCGCTGAAGGGTGAGCCGGGGGAGCAGCGCGAGCTCACCCTCGAGCTGAAGACCGTGGCGGACATCGGCCTCGTCGGCTTTCCCAACGCCGGCAAGTCCTCGCTGATCGCCGCCATCTCCGCCGCCCGGCCGAAGATCGCGGACTACCCCTTCACCACCCTCATCCCCAACCTCGGGGTCGCCGAGGCCGGCGAGGTGCAGTTCGTCGTCGCGGACGTGCCCGGGCTGATTCCCGGCGCCAGCGAGGGAAGGGGCCTTGGCCATGACTTCCTGCGGCACGTCGAGCGCTGCTCGGCGCTGGTGCACGTGCTCGACTGCGCGACGACCGAACCCGGCCGCGACCCCATCTCGGACCTGGACATCATTGAGGCGGAGCTGGCCAGCTACGACCAGAGCCTGGCGGACCGGCCCCGGCTTGTCGCGCTCAACAAGATCGACGTCCCGGCGGCGCGCGAGCTCGCGGACCTGGTCAAGCCCGAGCTGACCGCGCGCGGGTCGGGCGCCCTGGCCGTCTACGAGGTCTCCGCCGCGACCACCGAGGGGCTGCGCGAGCTGAAGTTCGCGATGGCGCACCTGGTGGCGCAGGCCCGCGCCGCGCGCACGGAGGCGGAGCCGGCTCGCTTGGTGATCCGCCCGGCCGCGGTCAGCGAGCCCGGCTTCGAGGTGGTGCGCACGCCGGACGGCGCGTACCTGATCCGCGGCGACAAGCCGGCCCGCTGGGTGCGGCAGACGGACTTCGGCAACGACGAGGCGGTGGGGTACCTCGCGGACCGGCTGGCCCGGCTCGGCGTCGAGGAGGCGCTCGCCGACGCGGGCGCCGAGCCCGGCGACACCGTGCTGATCGGGGACCTCGACGACGCGGTCGTCTTCGACTGGGATCCGACGCTGCCGGCCGGCGGCGGGCACGCCCGCGGCCCGCGCGGCACGGACTGGCGGCTTGGGGGATGACCGGGTGACCGAGGCCGCCGGGGAGGAAAGCGCCGCGCCGGGCGCCGCCGCCCGTCCCGACGTCGCCGCCGCGGCGCGGACCGTCGTGAAGATCGGCTCGTCGTCGCTGACCACCGCCGACGGCGCGATCGACGACGCGCGGATCGCGGCGCTGGCCGCCGCC
>NZ_JASIAL010000050.1:0-2929 GCF_030042015.1 Trebonia sp.
CGACGCGTTGATGGTGGCCCGCAGCCGCACCGACCGGGAGATGCTGAACGGCAGGATCGAGATCGCGTGGTTGTGGCACACCGCCGTGACGTCTGGCCGCGCCTCGTACACCCCGGCGTGGATGAACCGCTCGACGTAGGGGATCGGGCCGGCCTCGCCGGCCAGCTCGCCGTCACCGTCGAACTCGAGCACGTCCGCCACCTCGACGTTCTCCGGCGAGCGCGCCCGGCACAGCAGGAAGTGGCCGGGGTTCCCCGGATGACGGACGCTCACGTGGCCGAACGCGTCCAGGATCCCCTCATGCCCCAGGATCCTGTTCGCCGCGACCAGCTCCCGCCGGACTTCGGTGCCTCCAGCCGACATTCACCCATCCTTCCTCGCCAGCCCAGATGATAGGCCGCGCAGCCCGCTGCCGCCTCGCCGCCCACCGCACCGTGCCCGCCCGCTCGGGCGGGGCCCCGCCGCGCGCCGGTAGCGGGCCGCGATCGGCGGCAGCCCCAGCTGCCCCGTAAGTCCCGCGAGTACTACTTTGGACACTCCATGCATGGACAAATCGCCCATAATGGGCGCGAAAATGGTCACAGAGTGTGCGAAGTCGCAGGCAAGCGGCCCGCGACGGGGCACCGCCGCCCGGAAGGCGTCACGCGGGAAGGCGGTAGGCGCGGCTCGCGTTCTCCGCGCCGATCAGGCGGGTGATCCGCTCCGCGTCGTCGAAGCTGATGTCGCCGAGGACCAGCCTGGCCTGGAGGAACTGCGACAGCGCCTGCCGGAACAGCAGCGCTGCCAGGTAGTACAGCTCCGGCAGCCCGAAGGCGTCCGAGGAGTACAGGAACTTCCGCAGCGGCACCAGCTCGAGCGCCTCGGCGAGCACCTGCGGCGCGCGGCTGCCGACGTTGTGCGTGGCCAGGCCGAGGTCCGCGTACACGTGCGGGAAGACCTGCGCCAGGTAACCGGCCTCGCGGTGGTACGGGTAGTTGTGCAGCAGCATGACCGGTACCCCGGCCGGCTCAAGCGCCCGCAGCAGTCCGGTGAGCAGCAGCGGGTTGCACTTGTCCAGGTCGGCGTCCCGGTCGCCGTACCCGACGTGGAACTGGACCGGCAGCCCGAGGTCGGCGCCGCACCAGACGAAGAACCGGTGCAGCGTCTCGTCCGCCACCGGCGGCAACGCGCCGGAGCCACCTGCCGCGTCTGCGCCGCCGTCGGCCGCGCCCAGCCACCGCCGGACCGCGCCGGCGACCTCACCGTCCGTCGGCCGCTCCCCGGCGAGCGCCAGCCCGGTCCGGTACGCCGCGATCGACTTGACCGCCACGACCGGCACCCCGTGCACAGGGGAGCTGACCCGTCCCGCCAGCGCCGCGCGGTAGGCGTCAGCGAACTCCGCTGCGCCCGCGCCCCCGGCGGCCAGCGACTCAGCGACCTGCTCAAGCCGGACGACCTCGAAGGCAGCCGCCCCGGCGAACGCGGCCGTCCCGGCGGGAGACAGCAGGCCACCCGGCGCGAACCCGGTGTCCACGAGCAGCGAGCCGAGCCCGGCCGCGGCCAGGAACCGCCGGTTCACCTCCGCGGCGGCAAGCGCGCGGCGGCGCGCCTCGTACTCCGCGACCGGGGCGTGCGCGGGCAGGTCGAGCAGCGGCGGGCACCACCGCAGGAACGCCAGCCCGGCAAGGGAGTCGAACGCCGTCCCGCCCGCGGCCGCGCCGCCGTCGCCCTCGGTGAGCAGCCCCTCCAGGTCACCGCCTTCCGCCAGCACGCCATGGCAGTGGTGGTCCGTCAGCGGCTGCGCAGCGACGAAGGGCAGGACAGGCGCCACGGTTCGTTCCGGAGACACGGTCTGCCAAAACCCCCTTCGATAACAGCAAGTAACGACAGACAGCGACCGCGTGCGGCGGCAATGAACCACATGCGCGGTTCCTTACGTGACTCATCGTGGAGACCGTAGCCGTGCCGCAACCGCAGTGCTGACGAGGGGTGATCGAGGTGACCGAAGCATATCCGGTACCTCCGTCCGGCCCGCGCCCGGCGCGCTGCCTGCGGGTCTTCCCTGGCGAGGCCAGGCAGGTGCCCCGGGTGCGGGCGTTCGTGGCGCGCGCCCTGGCCGGGTGCCCCGCCCGGGAGGCCCTGCTGACCTGCGTGTCCGAACTAGCCGCCAACGCCGTCACGCACACCGCCTCCGGGGCCGGCGGGGCGTTCACCGTCGAGGTGTGCTGGCCAGCCCCGGGCGTGGCACGGGTGGCCGTCACCGACGCGGGCGCCCCGCGCGGACCGGTCCTGGCCGCGGCCTGCCGCCAGCCGGCCCAGGCGGACGGCCAGGCCACTTCCGCCCCCGCCAACGCCCCCGCGCTCGCCGAAGGCGGCCGCGGCCTGCTGCTCGTCGCTGCGTGCAGCAGCAGGTGGGGCTACCGCGACGCCGACGCGGGCGCGGGCCGCATCGTGTGGGCGGAGGCGACATGGCCGGTGGCCGTAGCCGCGAGCGCTATACCGTAGCGAGCATCTCGGATTCGAGATACCGTTTGATGTATGGACGAGCCTGACTACCCGGCGCTCCCCGGGTTCCGCGAGATCGCGCTTGGCCGCATGTCGGCCGAGCGCGCCAGCCTCGTCCGCGACCTGGTGGCCCAGCGCCAGGCGGCCGGCCTGTCGCAGACCCAGGTCGCCGCGCGGATGGGCACCTCCCAGTCGGCGGTCGCGCGCCTGGAGTCCGGCGCGACCGACGTCCGCGCCTCCACGCTCGAACGGTACGCGGCTGCCGTCGGCTCCGAGATCACCTGGAAGTTGCATGGTTGACCACCGATTCCTCGCCCCCTTTATCCCGAACGATCCGGGCCGTCTCCCCAGCCCGCCGCCCGCTCGCCCGGGTGTCCAGGCGACGTTCCCTGGCGGACCCGGTCCTGGGCGGCCGGACGAGTTCCCGCGCCCGGGCTGGCCAGGC
>NZ_JASIAL010000353.1:0-6447 GCF_030042015.1 Trebonia sp.
CCGGCGTCGGCCAAGCACGGCGTTTCGTGGGTGACGGTCGTGGACGGCACCGGGCTGATCGCGCTCAGCAGGTTCCGCGTGGTCGGGGTCGCGGTGCGCGGCGACAGCCTGCTTGGCAGCTTCGGCCAGGACGGCAGCACCGGAATCGCCTTGTGGTCCCTGCCGCTGCTGCGCATCTCCTCGGTGGCCGATGCCCCGGGCGGCGGACTGCTCCTGTCGTCGGCCGAGCCGGCCGGTCATGTGACGCTCACCGGCATCAGCGCCGGCGAGGTCGCCGGCATGATCAACTGGGCCCGGGGGTCGCGCCCGGCCGCCAGTAACGCCGGGACACGGACGTTATCCGCTGCCCGGAACGATCATTATCAGCCCGAACGGACACGGCCGGCTCCCCAGCGTCACCATCTCAGGCCGCCGGGTCGGGCACCGCGTCCGCGCCGAGCGTGATGACCGGGACGGCGGCACGGTCGAGTTCTGCGGCCAGCCCGGGGGAGACGCCGCGCATGAGCAGGCACCGGCCCGTCCGGTCGAACTCGCGGGCCGGTGCCCGCAGGCTCATGGCAAGGGCGCGCGGATTGCCGATATCCGCGGCGGTCAGGTCGACGATGGCCATGTCGCTGCTGGCCGCCAGGTGGCTGAGGGCGGCGCTGAGCCGGCCGAGCGCCGCCGGGCCGAGTTCTCCGGCCGGGCGCAGGACCGTGGTGAGCCACCCGTCGCGCGCCGCCGCCGCCGTCATCGCCGGCGTCATGACGCCCCCGAGGTCGCGACCGCGGACCCCGACGACGCGGCCGGGGACGACGCTGACGACGAAGTCGAGCCGGACGAGGTCGAGCCCGACGACGACGAGGTCGAGCCGGACGATGCGGACGATGTGCCGCCCGCCCGGCTCGTCGTGCCTGTGCCGGCCGTGCCGCTGGTCCCGGTGGTGGCCGTGCCGGAAGTGGCGGTGCCCGAGGTGGTTGCGTGCGCCGCCGCGGGCAGCGCCACCGCGATGGCCGCCGCGGCCGCCGCGCTCGCCACCCCGGCACCAGCGGTCACAGCGGCGAGCCTGGCCCTTCCCCGGCGGCGCGCGCGCCGCGCCATGGCCAGCTCGGCCCCGCCGGGTTCGCGCTCGGTCGTCATGGTTTCACTCCGTTTCATCGAATGCACCCGTTCCCGATTCGTCCCTACGCCCCCAGCCTCGCCGCTTCGGGTCTGCGGCAGGTGGCTGAAGCCTCTGCGGCTCCGCTGAGCCTGGCCGGCAGCCGGGCGGCCAGAGCGGACGAATACGCAACCCCCAGCCGGGGGTAGCATCCGGCTCGGCAGGATCGTCGATCTAAGGAGCTGAGTTGCGGTACTGCACATTCCGGCCGAACGCGGGCGCCGCGGGCGCCGCTGGCAGCTCGCAAGTCCCGCGCGACATGCCGGGTCGCGTCGAGGGTGACGAGGTGGTCGGCCTGGAAGCCCCGACGCTGCTCGATGTCCTCGCGATGACCCAGCCGCCCGGCGGCGGCCCCCGCTACCCGCTGGCCGACGTCACGCTGCTCGCCCCGATCCCGCGCCCGCCGTCGATCAGGGACTTCTTCGCCTTCGAGCAGCACGTGGCGACGGCGCGGGCGAACCGCGGCGCCGTCGTGCCGAAGGAGTGGTACGAGTTCCCCGTGTTCTACTTCGCCAACCCGGCCGCGGTGTTCGGCCCCGACGACGACATCACGTACCCGGAGGGCACCCGGGCGCTGGACTACGAGCTCGAGGTAGCCGCGGTCATCGGCGGGGACGGACAGATCGCCGGCTTCACCGCCATGAACGACTGGTCGGCCCGTGACGTCCAGCGCAAGGAGATGGCCGTCGGGCTCGGCCCGGCGAAGGCCAAGGACTTCGCGACGAGCATGGGCCCGGTGCTCGTCACCCCGGACGAGTTCGACGGGACCCACGCCGTCATGACGGCCAAGGTCAACGGCGAGGAACGATCCCGCGGCAACCTCGCCGACATCTACTACTCGTGGCCCGAGATCCTGGCCCAGGCCGCCCGCAACACGCGGCTCTACCCCGGCGACGTGATCGGCTCGGGCACGGTCGGCACCGGCAGCATCCTTGAGCACAACGACGGCCGCTGGCTGACCCCAGGCGATGTGGTGGAGCTGGAGATCGAGGGCATCGGCATCCTGCGCAACCGTGTCATCTGAAATCGCTCTCATGAATCACAAGACGCGTGTATCACCAGGCGGGCCCTCGCCGATCTGAAGAGTGCGGCTGACGTGCGTGCCCCCGAGCTCACGTCAGCCGTCGCCGGGCTTCGTCCGGCGGCTGGTCGCGACCCTGCGCATGGCGTCCGCCGGTCACCACCACCAGGATCTGCTGGAAGCGGAGACCGCGGGCGCAGCAGTGGTCCCTCAGGCAGCCGGAGTTCCTGCACGGCCTTGACCAGATCCGCTCCCGGATGAGCGCCCCTCTCTGACAATCAAAGTCAGGGGTTTCGAAATAGCCTTGGAGTAAACCTTTTGCACATGGGGGTGCAAAAGGTCTTCTGGTTATGTCCCACATCTCGTCAAGGTCGCGTTCTGGCAATACGGCAGCCGCCATCTGGCTCTTGGCCTGCTACGACACGTACACCTGACCCATCGCCTCCGCCCCGGCCCGTTCCCGTCCGTCACGCCAGCCCCTCCCGCTGGCCTCGCACGCGCCGGCCGGGATAACGGGAAAGAAAGGGCCACCCCTGACCGGTCCTTTCTTTCCCAATAATCGCCCTGTCCGGAATGTCCGGTTCCGGGATTCCGGCATACCGGGCATATCGAATCGTCGGGCGGCGGTCGGCGGGCACCCGGCGGCGGGGAGACGCGCCTGCACCCGGCCGCGTACTCGGAAAGGCCGCAGCTCAAACGCGAATAGGCCGCTGTCGCATATAACCGGCTCGATGCAGCATTCATCCGCTGTCGACCGGGACATGACAGCGACCGCGAACCGGCAGATTTGACATACGACATGAATCGCTGAACAGCGCATGCCGTGAGCGAGGCCAACGCGCCGTTACGATCACGTCATTCAGACAGAGCCAGTCTTCGCGATCATGGCCGGGCCCGGCGCGGAGACAGCGTGGTGGGCGCGGTGGGCGTCGCTGGCGGCCTGGGACCGCCTTCCCGCGAACGCCCAGGGCGACCGTCACTCCGGCGCCAGCGGCCGCGTTCCCGCGGCCACCGCGACATCGGAGGAACATTGGGATGCTCACTGGGGCAGCGCGAATGTCGCTGGTAGCGGCCCTCCCCGCCGGGGTACGGTTCGGGTATGACCACGACCACGACGCCCTTCGGCCGGATGCTGACGGCGATGATCACCCCCATGACCGCGGACGGCGCCGTCGACTACGACGGCGCGGCCCGGCTGGCCGCGTACCTCGTGGACGACATGCGCAACGAGGGGCTGGTGGTCAACGGCACCACCGGCGAGGCGCCCACCACGACCGACGCGGAGAAGGAGCGGCTCATCCGCGTCGTGAAAGAGGCCGTCGGCGACCGCGCCAGGGTGGTGGCGGGGGTCGGCACCAACGTCACCGCGCACACCCAGGAACTCGCCCGTCAAGCCGAACGAGCCGGGGCGCATGGCCTGCTCGTCGTCACTCCGTACTACAGCAAGCCCGCCCAGGACGCGCTCGCCGCGCACTTCAGCAAAGTCGCCGACAGCACGGGCCTGCCCATGCTGATCTACGACATCCCGGGGCGGACCGCGACCGCGGTGGCCACGGACACTCTGGTCAGGCTGGCCGAACATCCCCGGATCCTCGGCGTCAAGGACGCCAAGGGCGACGCGGCGGGCACCTCGATCGTGCTGGCCCGCACCGGCCTCGTCTACTACTCAGGCGACGACATGGTCAACCTGCCGTGGCTGTCGATCGGCGCGGTCGGGTTCATCAGCGTGACCGGGCACGTGGTCGGTGACCGGCTGCACGCGATGATCGACGCGTTCAGCGACGGCCGCAACGCCGACGCGCTGCGGATTCACCAGGAGGTCCTGCCGGTCAACGTCGGCCTGTTCCGCAACCAGGCCGCGGTCCTGACCAAGGCCGCGATGGACCTGCTCGGGCTGCCGGGCGGCGGCGTCCGCGGCCCGCTGCTCCCGGCGTCCGACGCCGAGCGGCGCCAGCTGCGCGAGGACCTCACCGCGGGCGGCGTCAAGCTCCCCGGCTGACGACCGCACGCCCCGCCGCGCCAGGCCCCGGCACCCGTGCCGCGACCCCGCGCGGCGCGCCGGCCCGATGGTGTACTCGGCAACGCGGATATGCTCAACTGAGCTGATGGACGTGACCGCAACGAATTGCCAATGTGGCGTCCGGGACAAGGGGTCCCGGTGAGCCACCCGCATCCGGAACTGAGCCCCCCGCCACCACTGCCCAAACGAGGCCTGCGCGTCGTCGCCCTGGGCGGGCTCGGCGAGATCGGCCGCAACATGACCGTCTTCGAGTACGGCGGGCGGCTGCTGATCGTCGACTGCGGCGTCCTGTTCCCCGAGCCGGACCAGCCGGGCGTGGACCTGATCCTCCCCGACTTCGGCTACCTGGACGGGCGGCTCGACAACGTCGAGGCCCTCGTGCTGACGCACGCCCACGAGGACCACATCGGCGCCGTCCCCTACCTGCTGCGCGAGCGCGACGACATACCGCTGGCCGGCTCCAGGCTGACGCTCGCCCTGGTGAGATCCAAGCTCACCGAACATCGCCTCGACCCGCAGACGGTGGAGGTCAGGGAGGGTAACCACTGCTCGTTCGGACCATTCGACCTTGAATTTTTCGCGGTGAACCACTCGATCCCAGACGCGCTCGCCGTGGCGATCCGCACCCCGGCCGGCGTCGTGTTGCACACCGGCGACTTCAAGATGGACCAGCTGCCGCTCGACGGGCGGCTGACGGACCTGGCGGGCTTCGCCAAGCTCGGCACGGAGGGCGTCGACCTGCTGATGTCCGACTCGACCAACGCCGAGGTGCCTGGCATCGTCAGGTCGGAACGGGACATCGCGCCTGTGCTCGACGAGGTGTTCGCCAACGCGGACCAGCGGGTCATCGTGGCCTGCTTCGCCTCCCACGTGCACCGGGTGCAGCAGGTGCTCGACGCGGCCGCGCACCACAGGCGCAAGGTCGCCTTCGTCGGGCGGTCCATGGTGCGGAACATGGGGGTGGCCCGCGACCTTGGCTACCTGCGGGTGCCCGGCGGGCTGCTGATAGACCTGCGCGAGGCCGAGGAGATGCCGCCAGGCGAGGTGGTGCTGATCTCCACCGGGTCGCAGGGCGAGCCGATGTCCGCGCTGTCCCGGATGGCCGGGCGGGACCACCCGATCCGGGTCGCGGCGGGCGACACGGTGATCCTCGCCTCGAGCCTGATCCCCGGCAACGAGACCGCCGTGTACCGGGTGATCAACGGGCTGACCAGGCTCGGCGCCCGGGTGGTGCACAAGGAGTCCGCGCTGGTGCACGTGTCGGGGCACGCCCCGGCCGGCGAGCTGCTGTACCTGCTGAACCTGGTCAAGCCGCGCAACTTCATGCCCGTGCACGGCGAGTGGCGGCACCTGCGGGCGCACGCGCGGCTGGCGGCGCTGACCGGCGTGCCGAACCAGCGCATCGTGATCGCCGAAGACGGCGTCGTCGTCGACCTGGTCGGCGGCAAGGCGGCCATCACCGGCGCGGTGCCCTGCGGGTACGTGTACGTCGACGGGCTCACCGTCGGCGAGGTCACCGAATCCCAGCTCAAGGACCGCCGCATCCTCGGCGAGGAGGGGTTCATCTCGGTCATCCTCGTGGTCGACGCCAGCAGCGGCAAGATCGTCGGCGGCCCGGAGATCCACGCCCGCGGCTCGGGCATCGACGAGAGCGCGTTCTCCGAGGTGCTGCCGAAGCTGGAGGAGGCCCTCGAGCGCGCGGCCGCCGACGGCGTGTCCGACTCGCACGCGCTGCGCCAGCTCGCCCGCCGCGTCATCGGCAAGTGGGTGAGCGACAACTACCGCCGCCGCCCCATGATCATCCCGCTCGTCGTCGAGGTCTGAGCGAGGACTCGCGCGGCTAAGCGGCGGGGCCGCCAGCGAAGAACGCGATAGATCTCGATTCCCGGTCGGCGTTACGATGGCACTGGCCACCACCGTCCACGGGCGCGAGGCGAGGTGAGCACGACGGCGGAGACGGTGCGGATCGGCGTGCTCGGCACGCTCCAGGTCCACGACGCCGACGGCCGCGCGGTGCCGGTCGGCGGGCACCGGGTGCGCGCGCTGCTGATCCTGCTTGCCCTGGACGCGGGCCGCGTGGTGCCGCCGCCGCAGCTGATCGAGCGGCTGTGGCCAGGCGACCGCGACGGCCGCCCCGCCGACGCCGCCAACGCCCTGCAGTCGCTGGTGTCCCGGCTGCGCGCGCTGCTGCGCCGGGCGGGAATCGGCAGCGGCCTGGTCGAGTCGTCCCAGGCGGGCTACCGGCTGGCGGTGCCGGCGGAGGCGGTG
>NZ_JASIAL010000354.1:0-6310 GCF_030042015.1 Trebonia sp.
CGTGCTGACCGACCGGGGCGAGTTCCGCTTCTACGACAAGAAACTCCCCGCGATGACCAAGGCGCCGGCGCTGAGCGCGGCGTCGGTAGACCAATTCGTGCGGAAAGTCAGCGCGCTCGGCGTCTGGGTTCGCTTCGGGAAAAAGCGCTACACCATGTGGTTCACCGGTGAGCCGTCTCCTGAGCGCCGTTCGGCTGGCATCGAGGAAAAGACCGGCCAGGGCGCAGATATGGTCAGCGGTGCCGGGTCCGTCATCGCGGCTGCCGGAGCCGGCCTAGGGCAAGGGGTCGCCGCGGCCGGCAACGTGGTCAGTGCGGGGGTGGGCATTATCCAGCTGTACCGGATGGTCCGTAACCGGAAGCGGCGGGCCGCCGTCAAGGCCGCCTGGTATCCCGTGCTCAGGGGCGTACGGCCCTGGCACCTGATCAACGCGGCAGGTGAAGCCCCGGCGCAGGAGCCGCGAACGTGAGGGGAACCCGGCGGGGTCCACCGGGGACCGGTGCGGCTCGTCGCCGGTGTTCAGCAGCAAGAGCTCCCGAATCGTTGAGCGAGGACCAGACCGCCTTCGACTTCGAGCCAGGGGACCCCACGGTCGAGATCCGCAACATGTCGCGCCTACGGCGCGGCCTGGATTACATCAGGCCGGCGAGTTCGGTAATGGACGATACGGACAGGTCCCACGACTGGGTGGCAATGCCGGCCCCGGGAATCCCCGGCCCTTGCTCCAGGGGCCTGGAGATGAACGCCGCCGCCAGGCCCGCCTGGCGGGCGGCTGCGAGGTCGGCCTCGTGCGCTGCGGCCAGCATGATTTCCCCCGGCTCAAGCCCGAGCGCATTGGCCGGCCGCAGGTACGCCTCCATGGCCGGCTTGTAGGCCTTTGTCAGGTCCGAGCCGAGGATCAGGTCCCACGGCAGCCCGCCCGCCTTCGCCATGTCGAGCAGCAGGGAAGTGTTCCCGTTCGACAGCGGTCCGACAATGTAATCCCGCTTCAGCGCAGTGATCCCCGGAACGCTGTCGGGCCACGGCGGCAGGAAGTGCCAGGCACGGTTGAGTTCGTCAAGCGCCGCCGCATCAAAACGCCCCGGATCGAGCCCGAGGTCCGCAAGGACGCCGTCGAGGTTCTCCCGGTGCGGCACGTCCAGCGAGGCAAAGGGCCGCTGTCCGGTACTGACCCGTCGCATCGCTGGCACGTACCGGGACCGCCAGGCATCGGCGAACGCGTCGGCGTCGAGTTCGAGGCCGTGCTCGCCGGCGAACCGGCGGGCGGCCGCGGCGACCCCGGTCCGCCAGTCGACCACAGTGCCGAACACGTCGAACAGCACGGCCCTGACGGCCTGAGCGGTGGACACGGGGGTGAATGCCACCGTGCCAGCATCTCATCCTGGCGGCCGTACCGGGCAGAATCTCCTGTCGGCATGATGACGCCGGGCCTCCGGCACGCTCCTGCGGGGGCTCTCCGCCCAATCGCAGGCCAGGGTACGGCCGGCATGGCCAGGGCAAAAAACCCAGGGAGGTGACCGGCGCGGCATGCCCGTGCCACGGGCCACCCTGAGGGAACACACAGCGTCCGGCTGGCGGACGCCGGGCCGGAGCCGACCGGTCCGGCCATCCTCGCCGGCCACCAGTCCAGGCAGGTGGAGAGTTATGCCCAGCGAAACTGGCATCCGTCCCTTCCGGGCCGACGTGCCCGACGAAGCGATCGCCGACCTTCGGGGGCGCATCGCCGCAGCGCGCTGGCCGTCCAGAGAGCTGGTCACAGACCGGTCGCAGGGCGTACAGCTGGCAACGATCCGGGAGCTCGCCCGCTATTGGACGGACGATTACGACTGGCGCAGCTGCGAAGCGAGGCTGAACGCGCTGCCCCAGTTCAGGACCGAGATCGACGGTCTGGACGTCCACTTCATCCACGTCAAGTCGCCGCACGCGGACGCGTTGCCGCTGATCATCACGCACGGCTGGCCCGGCTCGGTGATCGAGCTGCTTCAGGTCATCGGCCCGCTCACCGACCCGACCGCGCACGGCGGCTCCGCCGAGGACGCGTTCGACCTGGTGCTGCCCTCGCTGCCCGGTTACGGCTTCTCCGCCGAGCCGGCCGAGGTCGGCTGGGACCCCGGCCGCATCGCGCGAGCGTGGGCGGTGCTGATGGGCCGTCTTGGTTATACCCGGTACGTCGCTCAGGGCGGCGACCAGGGCGCCGCCATCACCGACGCGATGGGGGGCCAGGCACCCGTGGGGCTGGCCGGCATCCACCTGAACTTCCTCAGGCAGGCGGTGGGCAGCGTCAGCGGCCTGCCGGCAGACTCTGCGGAAGAACGCGCAGCGCTCGCCGCGATCAGCGCCTTCAGGACCAGCGGCTTCGGCTACTTCTTGGAGCAGGCCACGCGGCCGCAGACGATCGGTTACGCCCTGCTGGATTCGCCGGTCGCGCTTGCGGCCTGGATGCTCGACCACGACACCGACAGCTACTACAAGATCTCCCGCGCGTTTGTCGACGGCCAGCCTGCGGGCAATCTCACCCGGGACCACATCCTGGACAACATCACGCTGTACTGGCTGACGGGCACCGGGGCCTCGGCAGCCCGCTCGTACTGGGAGGGCGGACGAGCCGCGGCCCGTGCGGCCGGGCAGGCTCCTGCGCAGGTCACACTCCCGGTCAGCTTCACCACGTTCCCCGGCGAGATCTTCCGGGCCCCGCGCAGCTGGGTCGAGACGATCTACCCCCACGTCATCTACTTCGACGAAGCCGCCAAAGGCGGCCACTTCGCGGCCTGGGAGGAGCCGCAGCTGTTCTCTGAACAAATCCGGGCAGGCTTCCGGCCGCTCCGCCAGTTGACGCCACACGGGGGCATGAATGATCCCTCGCGCGACGAGAAGGGACACAGATCATGAGCACCGACACTGCTGCCATGAACGCGGATCCGGCCATCCGGCCGTTTCATGTCGAGATCGCCGACGAAGAGGTCGCCGATCTTCGGCGGCGGATCGCGGCGTGGCGGCCGCCCGAGCGGGAGCCTGTCAATGATCAGTCACAGGGCGTGCAGCTCGCCACGGTGCAGGACCTCGCGAGCTACTGGGCCGCGGACTACGACTGGCGCAGCTGCGAGGCGAAGCTGAACGCGCTCCCGCAGTTCATTACGGAGATCGACGGACTGGACATCCACTTCATCCACGTCCGCTCCGGGCGCGACGACGCGCTGCCGCTGATCGTCACGCACGGCTGGCCCGGCTCGGTCATCGAGCAGCTGAAGATCATCGAGCCGCTCACCGATCCCGCCGGACACGGCGGGATCGGGTCGGACGCATTCGATGTGGTGATTCCGTCGCTACCGGGCTACGGGTTCTCGGGCAAGCCCGCCGCGGCCGGCTGGGGCACCGACCGCATCGCGCGCGCGTGGGCGGTGCTGATGGAACGGCTCGGCTATACGCGCTACGTCGCCCAAGGCGGCGACTGGGGCACCGCGGTTTCGGCCGCGCTGGCCCGCCAGGCGCCCGCCGGGCTGCTCGGCATCCACGTCAACTTCGCACAGATGGTTCCGCTCGACGTGCTCGGTCACATCCGCAACGGCGAGCCCGCGCCGGCCGGTCTGTCGGACGCGGAGAAGCGCGCCTACGGGCAGGTCGCGTTCGCGACGTATCACCGCGGGTACGGCGTTATCCAGGGCACGCGCCCGCAGACGATCGGCTACAGCCTCGCCGATACGCCCGTCGGCCTGGCGGCCTGGCTCCTGGACCACGACTCGGGCACGTATGCGCACCTGGCCCAGCTGTTCGCCGGGCAGCCCTACGGTGCCATCACGCGCGATGACTGGCTCGACAACACCACGCTGTACTGGCTCACGAACACCGCGACATCCGCGGCACGGCTGTACTGGCAGCAAGCCGTCACCGGCCAGAACTTCTACGCCCCTGCCGACGTTTCCCTCCCGGCGGCCGTCACGGTGTTCCCGGAGGAGTACGTCACCGCGCCGCGCAGCTGGACCGAGAAGGCGTACCACAAGCTGATCTACTTCAACCAAGCCGGACGAGGCGGCCACTTCGCCGCCTGGGAACAACCGCAGCTGCTTGCCGAGGAGCTGCGCGCGGCGTTCCGCACACTGCGCTGAAACGCCGCGCGCGTGCGCAGACATCGGGCCATTGTGCCGCGCTGGCGTCCGCCTGCCGTTCGGCTACGGCAGATCATTGACCTAGCCATTCGGCCGCGTCAGTCTGAAGTGACATGGTGCCGGGGAAGCGCGGCTGCCGCGGTCAGAGTGCAGTGCGCGACGCTGAAAGGAACGGTTCGGAAGAGATCATGAGGGTGGAAGTGAGCCCTGCGGCCGCTGGGCTGATCCGCCAGCATGGCGGACGGCTGTGGGTCTGGGCAGCCCGTCCCCCGATGTGCTGTGGCGGTACGCCGGCCTTCATGCACGCAGCTACCGAGCAGCCGCCCGGCCTGTCCGGGTTCACCCTCGTGTCCGACGCGGAGCAGGCAATCTGGTTCCGGGCACCCGCGGGCAGGTTTCCTGACGTGCTGGAGATCGGCGTGCGGGGCCGGCGCCGCCCCCGCGTCGAGGCCTACTGGGACGGGTGCCTGATCATGCTCTGACGGGCGGCAACGTTGTCCTGTCAGGGGTTGTCGCTGCCATCGTCACCTTGTTCCGCCCGGGCCCGCTTGCGGTCCGGCCCTGCGGGGGCCGATGATGCCGGTGAGACTGGCTCGGGCCGCGGCCCGGGTGCCCGTAGCGGACGTGAGCGGCCGGGGAACCAGGAGGGACGAGAAGATGGCACGTCGGTCGATCGAGGTACCAGGCCTGCGGCATAGCGCGCCGATCCCCCAGGCTTCGGTGGTGGGGAACCTGCTGGTCTCCGGGGGCATCAGTCCCGTGGACCCGGAGACAGGAGCGACTCCGGAGGGCACCGACGAGCAGGTCGCCGTGGCTTTCGCCAACGTCCGGCGGGTGCTCGCGGCGGCCGGCGGCACTGTGGGCGACGTCGTTAAGTGCACCGTCTTCGTGCCGGACAGGGCCATCCGCCCGGTCGTCGACAAGTACTGGGTCGAGATGTTCCCTGACGAGGCGAGCCGGCCCGCGCGGCACATGCTGCGCGCCGAGCTGCAAGGCGGCATGCAGCTCCAGCTGGAGATCATCGCCGTACTCGGGCAGGGGTGAACTGATCGGGGCATCCCACCGTCGGGCCAGTCGACGGGGAGCGGCGACGGGCGACATCATGATCGGGTGAAGGTCACTGGTTTTGAAGTCTTCCCCGTCGTCTGCCCGCCGCCGTTCCGCGGCGGGCGCAGCTGGCTGTTCGTGCGGCTGGACACCGACAGCGGGACGCACGGCTACGGCGAGATGATGATGCTCGGCACGGGCTTCCGGCTCCCCGTGCTTGCCACGATGATGGCCGACATCGTCGAGCAGGCCGTCATCGATCACGACCCGTACGACATCGAGATGCTCTTCGACACGGTGTACGGCCGGGCCGGCTACAGCCACTACCCGGAGCTGACCAAGCTCGGGATCCTCAGCGCGATCGAGATGGCCTGCTGGGACATCATCGGCAAGGACTGCGGCCAGCCGCTGTACAAGCTGCTCGGCGGGCAGATGCGCGACCGCGTCCGCACCTACACCTACATCTACGACGACCCCGGCGCGCGTCCTGGCGACGGCAGCCCGCTCAGCCGCGACGTGTGGCTCAACCCGGCCTACGCCGCCGCGCGGGCACGGCACTACGCCGACCAGGGCTTCACCGCGATCAAGGTCGACCCGTTCTCCCTGGTCCTGGCCCACGACCAGAGCCTTGGCCAGAACGTCCCGCTGCAGTTTTCCCTGTCGGCGGCCGACACGGCCGAGCGGGTCATCGGCGCCATCCGCGACGAAGTGGGAACCGCCTGCGACATCATCATCGGCACGCACGGCCAGATGACCGCGGCGGGCGCGCTGCGGATCGCCCGGCGGCTGGAGAAGTTCGATCCCCTGTGGTACGAGGAGCCCTGCCCGCCGGAGAACATGAAAGCCCTGGCGGAAGTGGCGCGGCGCACCCCCATCCCCATCGCTACCGGCGAGCGGCTGACGACCAAGTTCGACTTCGCGCGCCTGCTCGAGCACCGGGCCGCGGCGATCTTCAACTTCGACATCGGCCAGGTGGGCGGCATCCTGGAGGCCAAGAAGATCGCCAGCATGGCCGAGGCCCACTACGTGCAGGTCGCCCCCCATGTCTACGGCGGGCCGCTGATCGCGGCCGCGGCGCTGCACCTGTCGCTGTGCAGCCCCAATTTCCTCATCATGGAGGCGATCGAGCGCTTCGACGGGGTGCACGCGCGGTTCGTCGA
>NZ_JASIAL010000355.1:0-14215 GCF_030042015.1 Trebonia sp.
TGGCGGCCCGCTACCACGACCCTGTCGCGGTCGGGGTCGGCGCGCTGCTGGCGCTGTGGGTGGCCTCCGGCGTGGCGATCGTGGTGGGCTGGCGGCTGCTTGGCGTCATCCCGGTCCGGTGGCTGACAAGGGGCGCCGCGCTGATCATGCTCGCCCTGGCCGGCACGAGCGCCGCCGCGGCGGCCGGGGCCTAGCACGGCCTAGCACGGGCCTAGCACGCCGTGATCGCGGCCAGCGCCCCTTCCAGCCAGGACAGGCTGTCGGCGATCCACGGCAGCGCGGCCGGGTCGTCGGCGGCGAGCGCGGCCTCCTGCTGCCACTCGGCCTCGCCGTACAGCCGCGACGTGGCCACGCGCAGCCGCAGCGCCTCGTCGGGCTCGCCGAAGGCGCTGCCTGGCAGCACCCCGACGCCATGCCTACGCAGCAGCAGCGCGGCAAGGTCCTTGGAGGTCGCCACCCCGAACCGGCGGCGCAGCACCGCCCGGTGCGCGGCGAAGTCGGGATACACGTAGAACGCTCCCTGCGGCGGCGGCACGTCGGCCCCGGCGGCGGCGAACCTCGCCGCGACCGCCCGGGCGATCGCGCCGTGCAGGTGACGGGAGCGGGCGATGCGCTCGGCGATCTCGGCAGACTCTCCGAAGGCCAGCGCGGCCGCGCGCTGCACTGGGGCCGCCGGGGCCGACCAGATCTCGCTGCCCGTGCCAAGCAGCCGGTCCCGCAACGCCGCCAGGGCAGGGAAGTCGCCGGGCAGCCGGGCGACCCCGAGCCGCCAGCCGCCAAGTGCCAGGTTCTTGGACAGGCCCGAGGTGATGACGGTCCGCTCCGGTGCCACGTCGGCCGGGCTGAGGAACTCCCGCCCATCGGCCGGGCCGTCCGCGCCGGGCACATGGGTCAGGTCGCGGTAGATCTCATCGGAGATGATCACCAGGTCGTGCTGCCGCGCCACCGCGCACAGCGCCCGCACCGTGCCAGGGGCCGCCAGCGTCCCTGTCGGGTTGTCCGGCAGCGTGACGATCACGGCGCCGATCCTGCGCCCCTCGCGGCGTGCCGAGTGCACGGCGGCCGACAGCAGGTCCGGGTCGGGCACGCCGCCCTCGCTGCCACCCGCGATCGGCACGTACACCGGGCGGATGCCGGTCAGCGACGCCTGGGCGGCGTAGCTGACCCAGCTCGGCCGCGGGATCGCCACGTCCCCGGCCTGCGCGCCGCGCAGGCCGAGCAGCAGCCCGTAGAGCAGCGCCTTGCTGCCCGGACCGCACACGACGTCATCGGCGCCCGTCGCGAGCCCGCGCCGCGCCCAGTACCCGGCGGTCGCCGCGCGCAGTTCGGCCGAGCCCGCGACCGGCCCGTATCCGCCCAGGTGGCTGGCCGTGGCGAGGGCGTCCCTGAGCACCTTGGCGACCGGCACCCCCGCCTCGCCGAACGCCAGCGCCAGCACCCGTTCGCCGCGCCGCCGCCGCTCGGTGAGCGCCTCGTTGGCGGCAAGCGTCGCCGAGACGCCGACGCGCGGGGTCTGCCGCACAGCCGTGCCGGATCCGTCGCGTGCCGTCGCGATTCGCGTCGTTTCTTGTTGCTTCGTGGTGAGGATCGGCAGCGGCGCGGTGGTGGCGGCCATGACGAGGACTCCAAGCTGCGGGAACGGGAGTTTCGCGACAATTACCCGATAAAGAATTCTCCCTCTTGAGCGTTAGGACAAGAGCCGATGCCTTGGGGAGAGGCTAAGATCTGGTAATGCTGGACATCCGGAGGCTCCGTATGCTGCACGAATTCGCGGCACGCGGGAGCATCGCACGGACCGCGGACGCGCTCGGCTACACGCCCTCGGCGGTCTCTCAGCAGCTGGCCGTGCTCGAGCGCGAGGCCGGCACGGCGCTGCTCGACCGCACCGCGCGCAGCGCCGGGCTGACCGACGCCGGCCGCAGGCTGGCCGCGCACGCGGAGCGGATCCTGGCGATGGTGGAGGAAGCCGAGGCGGACGTGTCGGCGCACGCCGCCCAGCCCTCGGGCCGGGTGGTGGTGACCGCCTTCCCGTCCGCGGCGGTCGCGTTCGCGCCGGCCCTGGCCCGCTCGCTGCGGGCGCATCCGCGCCTGTCGCTGCTGCTGCGCCAGTCCTCGGCCGCCGAGGGGCTGCAGCTGGTCCGCACGGGCGAGGTGGAGGTGGCGATCGTCGACGACTGGACGGGGCGCCTGGCGGCCAGCCTGGGCGGCGCCGACGGCAGCGAGCACGGCCAGGGCGTGCTGCGCTACTACCACCTCGTCCGCGACCCGCTGGTGCTCGTGGTCGCGCGCGGCCACCCCGCGGCCGCCCCGGACCGGCCGGTGGACCTGCGGGCGCTGCGCAACGAGCCGTGGCTGGCCGCGCCGTCAGGCGAGCCGTCCCGGCAGGCGGCCGACCGGCTGCTCGCCGCGGTCGGGCTGACCCCGCCGGTCCCGTCGGAGTTCGAAGGGCTGGGCACCGTCGCGAACCTGGTCGCGCGCGGGCTGGGCATCGCGATCATGCCCAGGCTCGCCGTCGGCGCCTACGAACGCCGGGTCGTGGTCAGGGAGCTGCCCGCCGGCCTGGACCTGGCCAGGGACGTCTTCGCGGTCGCGCGGACCGCGAGCGTGCTGCGCCCGTCGGTCGCGGTCATCGTCAGCTCGCTGCGCGGCGCGGCGCGGTCGATGTCGCACCGGGTCCCGACCCAGGAATCACATGAGGTCCAAGATTCCCAGGAGACGCCCGGGCCTGCCGAGCCACTGTAGGTTGGGGCCGTGGAGCACGCGCTTGACCTGACCGGCGACGGCGCCGCGCTGACCGCCACGCTGACCGATATCGCCTCCGTCAGCGGCGAGGAGAAGCCGCTGGCCGACGCGATCGAGCGGGCGCTGTCCGCCTTCCCGCACCTGACCGTGCGCCGCTTCGGCAACACGGTGATCGCCCGTACGGAGCTGGGGCGCAGGGAAAGGGTGGTGCTGGCTGGGCACATCGACACCGTGCCGCACGCGGGCAACTTTCCGTCCTCCTTTGACTCCGAACGATCCCGGCTTTCTGGTTGCGGCACCTCTGACATGAAGTCGGGGGTGGCCGTGCAGTTGCGCCTGGCCGCGGGCCTGGCTAGCGCGTCGCGGGACGTGACGTACGTGTTCTACGACTGCGAGGAGGTGGCGGCCGAGCGCAACGGGCTGTTCCTGCTCAGCCGCTCCGCTCCGGACCTGCTCGCCGGCGACTTCGCGGTGCTGCTCGAGCCGAGCGGCGGTGTCGTGGAGGGCGGCTGCCAGGGGACGCTGCGGGCGTCGGTCACCGCCGCCGGCGCGCGGGCGCATACCGCCCGGTCGTGGCAGGGGCGCAACGCGATCCATGAGGCAGGCGCGATCCTCGACGTGCTCCGCGAGTGGCAGCCGCGCTCCCCGGTCGTGGACGGGCTGCGCTACCGCGAGGGACTCAACGCGGTCGCGATCGAGGGCGGCGTCGCGGGCAACGTGGTCCCCGACTCGTGCGTGGTGACGGTGAACTACCGGTTCGCCCCGGACCGGGGCGCGGCGGAGGCCGAAGCCTGCATCCGGTCGCTGTTCTCGTCCTGGGAGGTGTCGCTGCTCGACGTCGCCCCTGGCGCGCGGCCCGGGCTTTCCGAGCCGGCTGCCGCCGCGTTCGTCGCCGCGGTCGGCGGCACGCCCCGCGCCAAGCTCGGCTGGACCGACGTCGCCAGGTTCGCCGAACTCGGGATCCCCGCTGTCAATTACGGCCCGGGCATCTCGGAGATCGCGCACACCCCCGGCGAGTACGTCGAGGTCGCGGCGATCGCCGAATGCGAGTCCCGGCTCCGCGCCTGGCTGTCGGCCTAGCCGCGACGCGAGCAGGCGGACAGCCGGCTGCCCGCCCGCTACCTGGCCAGCGCGGTGAGCGTGACCGTGGTGTGCTGCGTGCTGTCGTTGGTGTCGACGTACGTGAGCGTCACCTGCTCACCGGGCCGGTCGTCCGCCAGCAGGTTGGTCAGCGCGTCCGCCGAGCTCACGGCCGTCCCGTTGACCGCCGTGATGACGTCCCCGCTGGCCAGGTCGGCCGACTGGGCCGGGGTGCCGGGGATGACCTCGCAGATCTCCGCGCCGGAGCTGACCGGCGGGGTGTACCCGCCGCCGAACCCGCCGAAGCCGCCCTCACTGGCCGAGCAGCCCGTGCTTGCGTCCGCGATCGTGATGCCGATGAAGCCGGCCAGCCCGATGTGCACGGTCGTGCTGGCGTGCCCGGCGGCTATCTGGTCGGCGATCGAGACGGCGAAGTTGATCGGGATCGCGAACCCGGTGACGGCAGCGTCCGAGGGCTGGCCGAAGCTCGGCGTGCTTGCCGCGGTGTCCATGCCGATGACCTGGCCGGCCGTGGTGACCAGCGGCCCGCCTGAGTCGCCCTCCTCGATCGGGGCGTTCGTCTCGATCATGCCGTGCAGGGTCTCTGTCGTGTCCGCGCCGCTGTCGCTTGCCTCGATCGTGCGGTCAAGGGCGCTGATCGTGCCCTGCGCGGTCGAGGGGAGGCCGCCGGCGCCGCCGGCGTTGCCGAGGGCGAGCACGTCCTGGCCGACCTTGGCCTTGGCCGAGTCGCCGAGGGTAACGGTCCGCAGGCCGGAGGCCCCCTCGAGCTGCAGCAGCGCCACGTCGTCGGTGGAGTCGTAGCCAAGGACCTGCGCGGTGTACGTCTTTCCCGACACCACGAGCGTCGCCGTGACGCTGGTCGCCTCGTCGATCACGTGGTTGTTGGTCAGCACCAGGCCGCTCGGCGAGATGATCATGCCGGTGCCCTCGGCTGTGGCGTCGTTGTACTTGAGCTGCGACACGACGTCGACGATGCCCGGATCGACCTTGGCCGCGAGCGCCTGCACCTGCGCCGCGCTGAGCGAGCCGGAACCGCTGTTGGTGCCCCCGGTGCTGCCGCTGCCGGTGCCCCCGGTGCCGCCGGGGTTAGTGCCCCCCGATCCCGGCACGTACCCGTTCCCGCCGAACGGGTTCTCCTCGCCGCTGCTGCCGCCGGGGCTGGTGCCGCCGGGGCTGGTGCCGCTGCCGCCGGCCGGGTTCGTGTTGCCCTGTGGCGACAGCGCGGACGACGACGGGCTCGCCGAGTGGTTCAGCGCGATCGCCGCGCCCGCGCCGACGCCCGCCGCGAGCGCGGCGACGGCGATGTAGGCGAGGACCCTGCCCAAGCGTGGCCCGGGTGGTGGCGGTGGTGGCGGTGCGCCGTAGCCGCCCCACGGGGACTGCCCGCCGGCCCCGCCGCCCCAGGCGCCGTAGCCGCCCTGCCCGTAGCCCGGCTGCCCGTACCCCTGCTGACCGTAGCCCGGCTGCCCGTACCCCGGCTGCCCGTAGCCCGGCTGGCCGGATGCGGTGTACTGACCCTGCCCCGCACGGTCGGCGGGACCGAAGGCGATCGTGTCGTTCGCGTCGGACTCGCTGTCGTCACCGGAGGCGTCATCGGCGCTGGACGCGGATACCCACGGGCTAACGTACTCCGGTGGCTGCCAGCTGCCCTGCTGCTCGCTACCGCTGTCGTCGTCTTGCATCTTCTCGCCTTCGCCGTGAACAGCGTACGTCCTGTGCCTCGTCGCCCGGTGCCCAGCCGCGCGTCCGTCATCAACTAGTAAGCGTTGCCAACCTGGACGTAAGCTGAGGGCTTGCTCCGGGTTGGTGTGACACGTCCGCCTGGGGCACGCCATAGGGTTAACTCTGGGTTCCCGCTGGATATGCCTGCCCGTATGCCGCTATACCGTTATACCGCAGGGGCCGTCACGAGCCGGATTAGCGACGTCCGCGTGATCCCCGTGGTGCTGATCCAGCTGACCTGGACGACCGCCCCGGGGCGGCACGCGCTCACGATGGCGGTAAGCGCGTCAGGGGAGGACACAAAGTGCCCCGCCGCGCTGGTGATGACGTCCCCGGCGGTGATCCCCGCCGCCGCCGCCCCGGTGCCGCAGAGCACGCCGTCCACCAGTGCTCCCCAGCGCGCGGGGGCGACCGCCGCGGGTATCCCTGCCCCCGCCTCGGTGTCGAGGCAGCCGGGCGGCCGCGACCGCGAGCCTGCGTCCGCGGGCAGGCCGTGTTCTTCGTGTTCCTGCAGCAGCGGGCTTGGACTCGTGCTCGCGGCGACCACGACGCCGAGGAAGCCGCTGACCCCGAGGGTGATCCCCGGGGCGGCGCGCCCGGCCTCGATCTGCCGGGCGACGGCCATCGCGCCGTTGATCGGGATCGCGTAGCCGATCGCGATCCGGCCCGGCCCCGTTCCCGCGGCGGTGTCCATGCCGATCACCAGGCCCGCCGCGTCGGCCAGCGGCCCGCCGGAGTCTCCCGGCTGGATCTGGGCGCTGGTCGCCAGCATGTCGTGCAGCGTCTCGGTGAAGCCCGATGTGCTGTCCGCCGCCTGGATTGTCCGGTTGAGGCTGTCGATGATGCCTGGCGCGATCGCCGGCGCGCCGCCCTGGCCGGCCTGGTTGCCGATCGCCAGGACCGGGGTGCCGGGGGTCACGGTGGCCGAGTCCCCGAGGGGCGCGGCAGGCAGTCCGGGCGCCCCGGGCGCCCCGGGCGCCCCGGCTGCCCCCTCGATCTGCAGCACCGCGACGTCGGCGCCGACGTCGGCGCCCACGACCCTGGCGGGGTAGGTGCGGCCTGTAGCGGTCAGCGTGACGGTGACCGCGGTCGCGTCCCTGATCACGTGGTTGTTGGTGAGCACCAGGGCGTCCGGGCCGTTGATGATGAAGCCGGTGCCCGATGCGGTCTCGCCGTCATAGCGCAGGGTCGAGGTGACGTCCACGACGCTGGGCTCGAGCCGGTCGTAGACGGCCTGGGCGTTCAGCGACCCCGCCCCGGAGTGCCCCGCGCGCCCCGGGCCCCCGGCGCCCCCGGTCAGGCTCGAGGCAGGCACCGGGGCGAGCGCGCCCGACGAGCGCAGCAGCAGCACGCCGGCCGCGCCGAGCGCGACCCCGAGCGCCGCGACGATCAGCGGGATTGCCGTCCGGCCGCGCGGGCCGGTTCGGGGCACGTGCGACGTCACACTTATCTGATTTTCCCCCAGGACGATCACGTCATTCCTGCCGTGACCAGGTCGGATGCCTCAGGTCGGCAGATAGGGGAGCGCCGCAGTGGAGCCCACGCCGCGCTCCGCGCCCCGCCAGATGGCGTAGATCGCGGCCCGCTGCGCGTTCATTGTCCGCAGCGCCGTCTGCAGCGTGGCGTTCGCCTTGGCGCGGGCGGCGGGACCGTCGGCCTGCAGCAGCGCGAGCATGTCAAGCTGGGCGTTCACGGCGTCGGGAAACGCCCACGTGACGACGTCGTTGTCGGCCGTGTCCAGCGGGTACGCGGCCAGCGACTCGGTCACCTGGTAGCTGGTGAAGTCCGACAGCGGCTCGTTGTTGGCCGGCGAGCAGTTCTGCGCGTTGTACGCGAGGATGCCGACGGCCGCAGAATACTCCGCCTTGTCGCCGGCCTCGACGGTTTTCAGTGCGGTCAGCGAGTCCCGCACCCCGCCAGCGCACGACTCGATGCCGGTGTTCACGTCGCTGAAGTAGCCGGCCAGGTCACTGGCCCGCTCCGCCTGGGACGGCTTGTGGGACAGCGACACGAGCACCCCGCCCGCCGCCAGGACGATCAGGGCGGCGAAAACCCACAGCGGGGTGCGCCGGGATGCCCAGCCGGCCCGCCGCAGCGGCACGAAGGGCGGTTCTGTCTTCGTCGGGGATTCCACGGGGTGCAGCCTCGATTCTCTACTTCCTGTTGGCACAGACCAGCCGGACTTCCTGTTGGCACAGGCCAGCCGGCCTCACGGACCCGGGGCGTCCATGAGGCGGACGCCCTTGGCGAGGTCGGCAAGCGTCACCGCGCCGTACACGCGGTCGACGATGCGGTGCTGCGCGTTGAGGAAGAACGTCTGGGGAAGCGCGACCACGCCGTACGCGTTCGCCGCGGCCAGCTGCGGGTCGGTACCGATCGGGTAGGTGACGCCCTTGGCGCGCGCGAACTTCAGCGCGCTGGCCGCGCTGTCGTTCTCGTCGAGCCCGACCAGGATGACGTGCCCGTGCTGCCCCGCGTACCACCGTGCGAGCAGCGGTGTCTCCTGCTGGCACGGCGGGCACCAGGAGGCCCAGAAGTTCACGATGACCGGCTTGCCCGCGTACTGGCTCAGCGTGATGTCGTGGCCCGGGTCGCCGAGGGCGGTCAGCGTGAAGCCGGGGGCGACCGGATCCGGCTGCGGGGAGCTGCCCGACGATCGCGTTCCGGCCACGCTGATCGCCACCGCCACGACCAGGAAGACCGCGGTCGCGGCGGTGGCGATCTTGTTCCGCACCACTATCCGGCCCGCCCAGCGCAGTGCCCTCCCGGGGAGGGCCGCGCCCTGTTCGCTCATCGCCTGGTACTCCCTTGCTGCCCGGTCCCGCGACTGCCCGGCACGCTGCGGACCGTCACGTCACCGCCATGCGCCCGCGCCACCGCGCGCACCAGGGGAGCCCCAGGCCGGTTCCCCGCGGCTGGCCATCGTCGCCGGTCCTGAACCGGTCGAAGATGAGGTGAAGCTGGTCGGGTGCGATGCCGCTGTCCGCGACGACGATGCGCACCGGCATTCCTGGCCAGCCCCGGATGACAGACAACTGTATGACATCGGCGGTTCGGGTGTGCCGCACCGCCGCTGCGGGCGCGGGCTAGCGCCCAGGATGGCGCCGCCCGGCTCAGCGGGCGACGAGCTGATAGCCCTCACCCCGCACGGTCTTGATGAGGTCGAAGCCGAGCTTGGACCGCAGCCGCCTGACACACACGTCCACGACGTTCGAGCCAGGGTCGAAGTCGTAGCCCCAGACGGTGGCGAGCAGCTTGCCCTTGGGCACGGACTGGCCGACGTGCTCGGCGAGCTCGCGCAGCAGCAGGAACTCCAGCCGGGTAAGCGGCACCGGGCCGTTGCCGATGTCCGCGACAAGCCGCCCGACGTCCAGCGTGACGTCGCCCGCCCTGATCACCTCGGCGTGCGAGCCGTTCGCGTGCGTGTCGCCGCGCGGATGCGCCTCGCCCCGCAGCTGGACCCGGACGCGGGCCAGCAGCTCGGCGAGCGAGAACGGCTTGGTCAGGTAGTCCTGGGCGCCGCGCTCCAGGCAGTCGACCTTGGCGGCGACGTCGGCCACGCACGACAAGACGATGACCGCCTGGTCCGGGTGTGCGGCAATCAGCTGCCCGAGCACCTGCCGCCCGTCCAGGTCAGGCATGACCAGGTCCAAGATGACCAGGTCGTATCGGGACTGGCCGACCCGGCGGAGTCCTTCGGCGCCGCTGTCGGCGAATTCGGTCACATAGCCTGCGGCAGCGAGCGCCCTGCCGATGAACGAGCAGATCTTAGGCTCGTCATCGACAATCAGGATGCGTCCTGGATGCGGCAACGCGACCCACCGTCCTCGCAATGTTCTCTTGATGGTGTCTGTGGCCTCATACCCGGTCAACAGTCCATCGCCGCGAGTGGCCCATCTGTTACAGCACTGTCACACAAACGATTGCGACCCTTTGCTTGGGGAATCGCGGGCGGACGCGCCGGGAAGGTTCGCCACTCTCCGTGATCGGCGTCAGCATATGGTGTTTGCTTGGTACTGATGATGTCCGACCACTATCGGTAGTGATCGCATCAGTTTGCCGCACCGGTTGCGCTGGCGGCAACCGGGCTGCGGCCTGCATCGTCCCAGCTAGCCAGCAGAGCGGTCCTGACGCGCATGACAATTTTGTCATTCAGGCGTTCCAGTGTTGCGTTCGTGTTCGTTCCGCCGTCACGATCGGGGGCGTAAGTGGGCAACATGCCTGCGAGTTCGGCGTGCGGTCACTGGTCCCGCCAGGTCACCACCATCTCTGGCGGGGGCGGGTGCAACCGTGTGCATCACGTGTTGTGCGGAAACGAGGTGGTAACCGGTGTCTCTACCGGCTCGTGTGACGACCTTGGTTATTGCTTTCCTGGCAGTTGTCGCGGGCGTGGTTTTCGTTGCGTTGCACTACATCGGGTCACAGCCTCCGGTCGTCGACTACACGCCGCTCGCAAGCAACGGCCAGGTCAACGTCACGATGATGACCGCCCCGCAGACGACCGTGACCGACAAGCCGGACTGGGTGACGTACTTCATCAAGGACCCGTCGACCGGCCAGTTCGTGCACACCACGTACTTCGAGGTGCCCGCTAATACCAAGATCAACGTGACCATCCTGGGATACGACGGCTGCACGCCGCTGCGCAACCCGCTCTGGGGACATGTCACAGGGACCATCGGCGGCGTCGAGAACGTCTCGTACTTCAACGGCAAGACCTACTCGGCCAGCCAGCCGATTTCGACGTTCAACTCGTACGCGAACTGCTCGGTGCAGCACACGTTCGCGATCCCTGGCCTCGGGCTGAACGTGCCGGTCGCCTCGGTGACGACGGTGCAGGAGAACAGCGAGCTGTGCTCGATATCCCCGTGCGTGGCTCCCAACTCCAGCGAGGCCCTGGCGCCGCACACGGTGGTCACATTCAGCTTCATGACGCCGAAGGCAGGCGGCACCTTCCGCTGGCAGTGCTTCATTCCGTGCGGCGGCGGCTTCCTGGACGGCAACGGCGGCCCGATGAGCACGCCGGGTTACATGATGGGTCAGATGGAGGTGCAGGCCTGATGGCCGCTGACGCGACAAGCCCGTCCGGGCACGGGACAAGGAGTGGTAGACGGCGCGATGGCCTGTGGCTGCTCGTCCTGTGGGTAGTGCTGAGCGTCGTCGGGTGCATCCTCGTCTATGTCGTCTGGGGCCCGCACCTGCCGCCCGGCGACATGTCGAACACCGCGGCCAGCCAGCAGTTCGACACCAGGGTGCTCGGCACGATCGCCACCCCAGTGGTGCTCGGCGTGCTGTTGTACTTCGGCTGGGCACTGACCTTCTGGCGGCAGAAGCCGGGGGACGAGACCGACGCGGCGCCGATCCACGGCAACACCAAGCTCTCGGCGGTGTGGATCACGGTGACCTCGGCGATCGTGCTCGGCCTGGCGGTATTCGGCACCTACGAGCTCATCGCCCCGGCCGGCGCCGGCTCCGGCCAGGGTCCGCAGCCAGCCTTCAACCACGGTGTCCCGCCCGCCGTCTCGGACACCTCCTGGGCGCCCAACACGAACAACATCCTGCAGGTGCAGGTCATCGGCCAGCAGTGGGCGTGGACCTACCGCTACCCGCAGTTCGGCGGGTTCGAGACCACCGCCCTGGTGCTTCCGGTGGGCCAGGCGGTGCAGTTCAACGTCACCTCGCTGGACGTCATCCACAGCTTCTGGGCCTACCAGCTCGGCGTGAAGGCCGACGCCAACCCCGGCGTGAACAACATCGCCTACACCATCCCCGAGCACATCGGCGGCTTCACGGTGCGGTGCGCCGAGCTGTGCGGCATCTGGCATGGCGCCATGTACAACTACGGCAGCGTCGTGTCGGTGTCGGCGTTCCTGAGCTGGGCGCACTCGACCGCGATCCAGCTCGCCGCGGTGACCAAGCTGCTGCCGCCGTACGCCCTCACCTACGACCCGACAGTGCTTACCAACGTGGGCAAGGTGAACCAGGAACTCGGACTGACCAGCGCGGGCGGCGGTTACTACAACCCGGCAGACCCAGAGCAGCCATGAGCCAGCGCAAGCCACGGAAGGGAACGAGGTAACACACATGGCCATCGAAACCCAGCCGGAAAGCGCGCAGGCACCTGGCGGACATGAGCCTGGCGGCACCGCGAAGAGGCGCTCCTGGTGGCTGCGCCCCGCATGGCACACCGCGATCATCGGCGCGATCATCGGCTACGCGTTCGGGCACTGGCTTGGCAATTTCATCGGCGCCGGCTACCAGCAGGTGGCGTCCTCGGACGACAACGACTTCGCGATCGTGCTCGGCTACGCCTTCCTGGTGATCGGCTGGCTGATCGGGCTCGGCGTCTTCAACGACCTGATTAGGCAGATGCTCGGCAAGCCGATCAGCCACACGGACGAGCCCGACGGCGGGCTCGCGAAGTACTTCAGGTACACCCTGAACCACAAGACGGTCGGCATCCAGTACCTGATCGGCATGCTCGTCTACTTCTTCACCGGCGGCCTGTTCGCGATCGCGATCAGGACCGAGCTGCTCTCGCCGAGCTACCACGTGCTCAGCCCCTCCACCTACCTGGAGGTGGTCAGCGAGCACGGCACGATGATGATGATGATGATGACCTCGGTCATCGTCGGGCCGTTCGGCAACTACCTGGTGCCGATCATGATCGGCTCGAAGCGGGTCGCGTTCCCCCGGCTCGAGGCGCTGTCGTTCTGGCTCACCCCGATGGCGTTCCTGATCCTGCTGTCCGGGCTGATGCTCGGCGGGTTCCCGTTCGGGTGGACCGGCTACGCGCCGCTGTCGATCCAGTCGACGCTCGGCGCCGACTCGTACGCGATCGCGTTCGGGCTCATGGGCGTCTCGGTCATCCTGGCCGGGTTCAACATCATCGTCACTGCGATCTGCTACCGGGCCCCCGGCATGCGCTGGAGCCGGGTACCGGTGTTCGTGTGGTCGATGGTCGCGACCTCGTTCCTGATGGTGCTCGCCGCCCCGGTGCTGATCGGCGGCATGTACATGATGATCACCGACCGGACCGCGCAGACCGCGTTCTTCATCGACACGCTCGGCGGCAGCAACTACCTGTACGAGAACCTGTTCTGGTTCTTCGGCCACCCCGAGGTGTACATCCTCGCGCTGCCCGGGTTCGGCATCGTCGTGGAACTCCTCCCGGTGTTCTGCCGCAAGCCGCTGTTCGCGTACAAGGTGGCCGCGGCCGGGATGATCGGGGTGACGCTGCTGAGCTTCTTCGTGTGGCAGCATCACCTGTTCGACTCGGGCATCAACCCGGACATGCGCCCGGTGTTCATGCTCACCACCGAGCTGATCTCGATCCCGACCGGGTTCATCTTCCTGGTGGCCGCAGGCACGCTGTGGAAGGCGAAGATCAGATTCACGGTGCCGATGCTGTTCGCGCTCGCGTTCTTCTTCAACTTCCTGATCGGCGGGATCTCCGGGGTGTTCCTCTCCGACGTCCCCGCCGACACCACCGAGCACGGCAGCTTCTTCGTGATGGCGCACTTCCATTACACGATCATGGGCGGGCTGATCTTCGCGTTCATGGGCGGCTGCTATTACTGGCTGCCGAAGATGATGGGCATCAAGCTCAACCAGACGCTGGGCAAGTGGCATTTCTGGACGATGTTCATCTTCTTCAATTCGACGTTCCTGCCGCTGTTCGCGGTCGGCATGGCCGGCCAGCCGCGGCGGGTGTTCGAGTACGCGCGGAACCTGGAGACGCTGAACGACTGGGTCTCGATCTCCTCGTTCTGCCTGGGCGGATCGATCCTGATCTTCGTGATCAACTTCGTCTGGTCCACGGTGATCACGCGGGTGCGCGAGGAGGGCAACCCGTGGCGGTCCCGGGGCCTGGAATGGCAGGTGTCCTCGCCGCCGCCGCCCGGCAACTTCGCCCACGTCCCCGTCGTGCTCTCCGGGCCGTATGAGTACGGCACGCCCGGCGCCCCGCCGGTTGCCGACCTCGACCCGCCGACCGGGGTGGTCAGCGCGGCCTACGCCGGCGCCGACACCGCAAGAGCGGAGGCATAGCGATGGCCGAGGCAACGCAGCAGCCCCCTCCGGGACTGACCAGGGAGGCGGAAGAGGCCGGCTTCTACCACGAGGCGGCGCTGAACGCGGCGTGGACCGGCGCCCGGCTGGCCCTCGGCGGCCTCTCGTTCGGGTTCGGCTCGTTCGTGTTCGCGTTCTTCTACCTGAAGTCGCTGAACTCGCACCACCTGTGGTACCCGTCGGGCTTCAAGGCGCCGCAGGCCTGGGTGGGCATCGTGGTCATGCTGGCGATCGTGGTCAGCGCGGTGCTGCAGTACCTGGTGCTGCAGCGGATCAAGGCCGGTCACAAGGGAGTCTGGCTGAACGGCGCCTGGGTGGCGCTGGTGCTCGGCCTGGCCGCCGTCGGGATCCAGATCTGGCAGCTGACCGCGCTGCCGTTCTACCCGGGTGCCGCCGGGTTCGCCAGCGTGTTCGTGGGCTTCCAACCGGTCTTCCTGACCGTCGTCTTCTGCGCGATGGTCTGGCTGGAAACCCTGATCGTGCGCGCGAGGCAGATTCCCGAGATCGCCTTCGTCGAGCAGCCCCCGACCTATGTGGAGGCCTTCGCGGTGCAGCGCTTCCAGGCCTCGCTGAGCGGTTT
>NZ_JASIAL010000356.1:0-12109 GCF_030042015.1 Trebonia sp.
CGGCCCCCTGCCGCCCCGCTCACACGGCCCCCACACATACGTCTTCCAGCTCTTCGCCCTCGACCAGGCCACCGGCCTGCCAGCCAGCTTCACCCTCGAAGACACGCTCGCCGCCATCAAAGGCCACGTCCTCGGCCGCGCCCGGCTGGACGGAACATACGAAATCCGCTAGCACCCGCAGTCCAGCCCGGCGGGCCCGTCAGCCTAAGCACGCGGCCAGCAGTGCGGCGAGGTTCGCCGGGCAGTTAAGCGAGCGGCCGGTCAATATAACCGCTTCTGCCCAGGCCGTCCATGGCCTCGCGTGCTCCTGCCCGTGGCCCGCGCGAGTTCCCGGACTCCAAGCGCAGCAGAGCAGGAAATCCTCAGATCGCGTTCGCCAGCGCATATCCGCTGGTCAGCGGTACTTTGACTCGTGCAGAGGGAGAGAGGCCTGTAAAGCCGTCGGCTTCGCCTACGCAGGTTCAAACCCTCCACCTGCCACCGCCAAATACCCAGGCCAGACTCGTTTGCGGGGTTCTTTGCGCCGCTTCAGACGGCGTGTCAAGGGTCTGCGCTATGCGATGCGGGAAGCGGTGCACCTCCTGCGGCCAGCCGACCGCGGCCGCGATCCGGCCGGCCCAATACCGCGCCTCGGCATCGCCGCGCACATCCACGACCGCGAAACCGCTGAGGTGCTCCCCGGTCTCGGCGAACGGCCCGTCGGTGAAGACGGGCGAGCCGCTGCCCGGGTCGACGCTGCACACGACGGTCGACGCGTCCAGACCGCCGTCGCTGAAGACGAACACTCCGGCGGCCGTCATCTCCTCGATCACGGCCCTGGCGGTCGCGGCCCTCTCGCGCAGCTCCTCCAGCGTGAGCTCGGGCGCTCACTCGTCGTTGAAGGCGATCAGGTACAGCGCCATCTCAAGCTCCTCTGCTCACGGGCAGCAGACGGCCGAACCGCATTTCACCGAGCATGCCGCACGAAACGCACGCCTGCCGAATTGCACTCATTCGGCACGCCGGCGACGAACCGGATCTCAGGACGATTTCGGCGTCTCGAAGGACCTGGGGTGACCAGGCGCCGCCGCGTCAGGTGACGGCTGACGCCCGGCCGGTGAGACTTGCCTGGGCGGGGGCGGCACGTCGGGCTGGTCTTTGCGCTGCCTGGGCAGCGCTAGGGCGGGGATGACGGCGATGGCGGTGAGCCCGAGTGACCACCAGAACGCGGTTCCGAACGCGGTCGCCTGGCCGGCGAGGCCATGGGCGCCGAGGGCATGGAGCTGGGTTGACAGGATCATGGCCAGGATGGCGGTGCCGAACGAGCCGCCGACCTGCTGCGCGATCCGGGTGACAGTGCTGGCGTGGGGTACCTGGCCGGGCCGGAGCCCGAGGTACGCGGCGGCCATGACGGGGATCGTCACGGCACCGAGGCCGGCGCCGCGCACGACGAGGCTGAGCCCCAGGAGGATCTCGTTGGTGTGGACGCCGACCTGGGTGTAGGCGGCCGTGCCGGCCGCGGTGAGCACGACGCCGGCGAGCACGATCGGGCGCGCTCCGATGCGGTCCGTGAGCGAGCCTGCCTTGCTCCTGGTGAGCAGCATCCCGAGGCCCTGTGGCGCGAGCAGGAGACCGGCGAAAAGCGCGCTCTGGCCCCGCACCTGCTGATAGTAGAGCGGCAGGAGCAGCAGCGCCCCGAAGACACCGAAGCCGGACAGGAACATCAGCGAGGTCGCGGCCGAGAAGGAGCGCACCTTGAACAGGCGCAGGTCCACCAGCGGCGGCCGGCGGGTGCGCAGCGCGTGGAACACGAAGGCGCCGAGCAGGACCAGGCCGGCCGCGAGCGGCGCGACCACTGCGGTGTAGCCGAAACCTCCCTTGATGCCTATCTCGGTGACCGCGTAGAGAATCGCGGCGAGGCCGGGCGAGAGCAGCACCAGGCCGGTGACGTCGAGGTACGCCCCCTTGCGGGGGATGCTGCGCTTCAGGCCGCGCCACGCCAGCACGAGGCCGGCGACGGAGAACGGCACGTTTACCCAGAAGATCCACCGCCACGACAGGTGGCTGACGATCAGGCCGCCGACGACTGGCCCCACGATCGGCCCGAACAGCGTGGGAAGACTGATCAGCGCCATGATCCGCCCGAGCTTGCGTCCGCCGGCCGCCTCGACCAGCAAGTTCTGCAGGATGGGCAGCATGAGGCCGCCGCCGATGCCCTGCAGCACCCGGAAAGCGATCAGCGCGGCTATGTCCCACGCCGCGCTCGACAAGATCGAACCGACCATGAACAGCGCCAGCGCTCCCATCCACACCTGCTTGGCGCCGAAGCGCTCGCTGGCCCATCCGGAGACCGGGACGACCATCCCGAGTGCGAGAACATAGCCGCTGATTGTCCACTGACCATTCGACACCGATGTGTGCAGGCCGCTGGCCAGGACATCGATCGCCACGTTGACGATGGTCGAGTCGAACACGACCATCACCACTCCGACCAACAGGACCACGGCCAGCTTGACGAACGCCGGGTCCAGGGGTTCGCTGTCGTTCGGCTTAGCCACGAGCGCCTTCCATATAAGATACAATCATGACTCTTAGATCACGATACCGCGATCTCGTAAGATACACAAGTGACTCTTAAGGAGCGCTGATGGCAGCGGAGGCAACCGCGGCCGGCCGACCCGGGCCGGGAAGGAACCCAGGCCCGGCGACGCGCCGCCGGGGAGCCGAACTCGAAGCCGCGCTACTGGACGCCGCCTGGAGCGAGCTGGCCGCGGTGGGGTACGGCGCGTTCACGATGGACGGCGTCGCCGCCCGGGCCAAGACCAGCCGGGCCGTGCTGTACCGGCGATGGCCGAACCGTCCCGAGCTCGCGCTCGCGGCCATGCGGCAGCACACGAAGCTCGCGCCCACCGAGATTCCCGACACCGGAACACTCCGGGAGGACGTCCTGGCGCTGCTGCGGCACATCTCCGCACGAGGCGGCGAGGTCGCCGCCGTCTTCAGCTTCCTGCTCGGCGACTACTTCAACGAGACCGGAGTGCCCCCGGCGGTCCTGCGAGAACGAGCGCTCGCCGGACAGCCAACCGTGATGCAGGCCATCCTGGACCGCGCTGCCGCACGCGGCGAGATCGACCCCGATCGCATCAGCCCCCGCCTCGCAGCGCTCCCCATCGATCTCGTGCGCCACGACCTCATCATGAACCGCTCTCCCGTGCCCGACCCGGACCTGATCGAGATCGTGGACGACCTCTTCCTGCCTCTCCTCGGCGCCGGCCCTCGATGCCACGCACACGAGCAGCACGGCAACGGTCAGTGAATGCAGGATCAGCCGAACCTGAACCGGCCCGCCGGGGCAGTCGCGCGGCCCTGCGGGCTGCCTAGCACGCGGGAGATTCCCCGTGTCGTGGCCTGCAGGTGTGCGAGCCTCGGACCATACGGCTCGGTGATCGGCAGGATCAGCGAGAGCGCGGCCGCGACCGCGCCGGCGGGACCGTAGATGGGCGCGGCCACCGACCGGAACTCGCCTCGAATTGACGTGACCGCGTATCCGGACCGGCGGATCTCCGCCAGGGTGGCGCGCAGCTCCCGATCGGTGACCGGGGGATGCCAGTCCGGCACCGCCAGCGGTCCCGCGAGCGCCGCCTCCTGGACATCTGACGGCGCGTACGCGAGCAGCACAAGCCCGATCGCCGTGGCGTGCAGCTCGTAGCGCGCGCCCACCTGAGCCCGGTCGGCGGCCGTCTCCTGGCTGGTGAACCGCTCGACGAAGAGCACCTGGTCCTTCTCCCTGATGGCCAGGTGCACACCGCGGTGGGTGGTCTCGAACAGGTCTTGCATGAACGGCAGGGCGACCTGCCGCAGGCCCATCGACCGGGGCGTGACGGCGGCGAGCTCCCACAGCCGCAGCCCGATCTGGTAACCGCCGGACGGCGACCGTTCAAGCGCGCCCCAGGCGTGCAGCTCGCCGACGATCCGGTGTGCCGTGGTGAGCGGCACCCCGGCCCTGCGGCTGATCTGCGACAGGGTCAGTCCGCCGGGCGCGTCGCTGACGGTGTCCAGTATTCGCAGCGCGCGCCCGAGGACGGACCGCCGCTGGTCCGGCATCGGCGGTCGCTCCTTCCGTTATGCGGAAACACGGGTAGTCATCCAGGCACTCTAGTGCGACCGTGACCGCGAGGACGATGCCGATGCCATCGCGGCGCGGAGGTGCACATGGGAGCCCAGGAGAAGCTACTCAACCCCACCGGCTCAGACAGGAGAGCGGCCGACAGCAGCCTCGCCCCGCGGCCGGCCAGCCTGCGCGGGCTCACCGTCGGCCTGCTTGGCAACACCAAGCCGAACGCCGAGGTGCTGCTGTCGGAGATCGCCAGCGAGCTCAAGGACCGCTATGACGTGGGCGAGTTCCGCTCCTACACCAAGGACTACTTCGGCACCCCGGTCAAGCCCGACCTGCTCGCGCAGATCGTCGCCGAGTGCGACCTCGTGGTCACGGCCGTCGGAGACTGCGGCTCGTGCAGCGCGGCGACCGTCGCGGACGGGATATTGTTCGAACGGGCGGGGGTTCCGGCGGTCAGCATCGTCTCCGACTCGTTCCTGCTGTCCGCGGGCGCGATGGCCCAGATGCAGGGCTTTCCCGGGTTCGAGTTCGCCGCCGTGCACCACCCGGTGGCCAGCCTGGGCGAGGCGGAACTCCGCGACCGCGTGCTGGCCGTGCTGCCAGACGTGCTGCGGATCATCGGCGCGCAACCGTAGCACCGCGGCAAACCGTGGGAGAGACATCAATGAGCACTGTCATCGGTGACCTGTTCGCCGACGCCACGCAGATCCGCGAGGCGATGGAGTACTACGCCAAGCAGGAGTGGACGGACGGGCTGCCGGTCGTGCCGGTCACGGAGTCGTACCTGGCCGAGTTCCTCGGCATGACCGGTCGCGACCCGGACGAGGCCATCTTCGCCGTGCCGCACCTGAACAGGGAGTGCACGGTCAGGCTGGCCGCGATCAACGCGGCGATGGCGGGCTGCCTGCCCGAGTACTTCCCCGTGGTGCTCGCCGCCTGGGACGCGATCGCGAAGGAGCCCTACCCGAAGCGAGGCATCTGGCAGTCCACGACGGGCACCGCGCCGCTGCTCATCGTGAACGGCCCGGTCCGCGGCCGGATCGGCCTGAACAGCAAGGGGAACGTCTTCGGTTCCGGGTTCCGTGCCAACGCGACGATCGGCCGGGCGATCAGGCTCACCGCGATCAACGTCTTCGACCTGCACCCGCACCAGCTCGACCAGGCAACCCAGGGCACGCTTGCCAAGTACTCCGCCTGCATCGCGGAGAACGAGGAGGAGTCCCCGTGGGCGCCGCTGCACGTCGAGTACGGCTTCGCAGCCGAGGAAAGCACGGTGACCGCGCTCGTCGTCAGGTCCTGCCTGCACATCGAGGCCAGGCACACCCGGGTGCCCGAGCAGCTGGCGCTTGACTTCGCGAACACCATCAAGCGGACCGGCGCGCTGATCCACGAGACGAGCAGCGCGCTCGTCGTGCTGGGTCCCGAGCACGCGCAGGCGTTCGCCGAGGCCGGCTGGTCCAAGGACGACGTGCGGCAGGCGATCTATGACAGAGCCGTGAACTCCCGCGCCGACCTCGTGGCCGTCGGGAAGGAGGCGATCTCCAGGCACACCCGCTGGCGGGTGCCGGGCGACCACCCGGACGCCATACCCGACCAGGCCAGCCAAGGCGACACCCTCGACCTGGTTCCCGCGCTGATCTCGCCGAGCGCGATCCTGCTCGCGGTCGCCGGCGCGAACAACGCCGGCGTGTCCACGGTCATCGAGACCTTCGGCGTGCGCGGCGACACGCCCTCGTCCATCGCGCGGGTGGCAGAACCCGGCCGATAGCCGGCGCGAGCCCGTCTGGATAGGCCGATCAGCCGGTGTTCACCGCGGTGAGCCGCGCCTGCCGGCCGGACGCGTCCTGCACCGGGCAGGTCAGGGAGGTTCCGTCGTGCGAGAACTCCGACAGGATCTGGTACGCGGTCGCATGCGCGCGGTTCACGTAGCCGAGAACCTTCTGGCTGCCAGGAACCGGTCCGGGGCGGCCGGCGCAGGCGGCGCCGGCACGGGCGAGTCAGGGGTCAGGGAAAGCTCGCGGACCGCGCCGGCGGACACTTCGAGCTCAGGGCGATCCCCGACTGCCCGACTCCCCGGCGACGGTCGTGTCCCGGTGCAGGATCGGGTTCCCCCCAAGCCGCCGCAGCGCGAATGGCGGTGGATCCGGCATGGCTCAGGCAGCTCCCGCCGTACTACGCTATCCCGTTCCCGGCGGAGGGGCCGCGGGGCCGCGGCCGTTGTCGCTCAGCCGGCGGCGCATGCCAGGCGACCCACCGGGGTATCTTCCATGGCGCAACGGGGGGAGAGAACGCAATGAGCAGCAAGCCTAGCATCGTGCTCGTCCATGGGTTTTGGGGTGGCGCGGCCCACTGGGCCAAGGTCATCGTCGAGCTGAACCGGCGGGGTTACGACTCGCTCCACGCGGTGGAGAACCCGTTGACGTCCCTTGCGGACGACGTCGAGCGCACGCGGAAGATGGTCAGGCAGGTGGACGGGCCGGTGCTGCTCGCCGGGCATTCCTATGGCGGGGCGGTGATCACCCAGGCCGGTGACCTCCCGAACGTCGCCGGGCTGGTGTACGTCGCCGCGTTCGCTCCCGACGCCGGCGAGAGCGTGGCCCAGATCGGCGAGTGGCGGGTGGCCCAGGCCGCGGCGGCCGGGAACATCGCGCCCGACTCCGACGGCTTGGTCTGGATCAGGCAGGACAAGTTCGGTGAGAGCTTCTGCCAGGACCTGCCCGCGGACGAGGCGCTGGTGATGGCCGTGACCCAGAAGGCGCCGGCCGGGTCGACGGCCGGGGACACCGTCTCCGACCCGGCGTGGAAGACCAAGCCCACCTGGTATCAGGTGTCGGCGAACGACCGGATGATCCACCCGGACAGCGAGCGCCAGATGGCCGAACGGATGAAGCCGCAGAGCACGATCGAACTTGACGCCAGCCATGCCTCACTGGCCTCACGGCCAGCCGAGATCGCCGACCTGATCGACCAGGCTGCCACCTCGCTGACGTAGCGGCCGCGAAACTGCGGCCCGACGGGCAATGTGCGCGTAAAGCAAGTACCGTAACTTGACATCGTGGGAAGTCAAGGCGGTGCCGCGGGCCCTAGCCGGCGCGCCGTGGCCGAGGGAGTCGGGCGATGACCGCTGACGTTCAGGGCATCCTTCGCCAGACCCGGCTGCTGTCCTCGGTGCCCGCCGGGGACCTCGCCGCGGTCGCAGCGGCATCCCGGCTGCGTACCTTCCGCCGCGGCCAGGTGGTCTTCACCCGGGGCGACCCGGGCGGCACGCTGATCGTGGTCGTCACGGGCCGGGTCAAGGTCGTCGTGCGATCGGCTGACGGCGGCGAGCTGACGCTCACCGTCGTCCACCCCGGCGAGACGATCGGGGACGTCAGCGTCGCCGATGGCGGCCCGCGGTCCGCCGACGCCGAAACCCTGGATCAATGCCAGTTGCTGCTTGTCCCGCGCGAGGCAATCCAGGACATCTGCGCGCGCGAGCCGGCCGCGGCGCTGGCCCTGGCCGACTCCGTCGCCGCCAGCCTCAGGCGCCTCACCGAGGCCGCGTCCGACCTGGTGTTCCTTGACCTGCCACGGCGCGTGGCGAAAGTACTGCTGAGCCTGCCCAGGGATGGCGACGGCACCATCCGGCCCGGCCTTCGCCAGGAAGATCTCGCGCACCAGGTCGGCAGCACCAGGCAGAGCGTCAACGCCGCGCTGAGCGGTTTCCAGCGACGTGGGTGGATCGAGGTCCGCGATCGCACGGTCACCGTGAAACACGTGTCGGCCCTCGACAGGTTCGCCGGCCAATAGGACCGCCGAGCTGCGGCTGGCGGCAGACGGGGCCGGGCCTGGCCAGGACTCTCCTGGCCAGGCCGGACTTCCCCGCGCCGCGGTCGCCGGGGCCCCTATCGCGTGCTGCCCGCCACCGTGGCAGACGGGCGCACTTCGCGGCGAATCTGAACCGCGCGGGGCGGCTTGACGGGCGCGAGCTCGGCGCTGTCGGCCCGCTGTGGACCCCAGGTCGGGTGCCTGAGCACCATGAACATGGGTATTCCGCACCAAGCCGCGAAGAACAATGCCATTGCCGGCACGTTCAGCCAGAACCAAGACATCGAAGCCTCCTCAGGTACCTGGTTCCGCCAGTCCGGCGACGGCCGCCGGATCCCCCGGGCGGGCCGGCGATCCACCGCCGGCCATCGGAACCAACTGCCCTCAGCATCGCGTCATGGCACGCCACGGTCAGTCAGCCGGCCGACACCGCTGCTGTCAGCTTGCCGACATCCCGCGCGGCGCGTTGCGGGCGGCGCCGTCAGGAAAGCACGCGGCGCCGGAAGTTGCGCAGCCCGATGGTAAGGAACAGCACGCAGAACCCGGCCACCACCGGGTAGATGACGTACAGGTGCATATGCGGGGCGTTGGTGAACGCGGCTCGCATGCCCTCGTTCACGTAGATCAGCGGGTTGATCAGCACGATCGTCTGCAGCCAGTGCCAGCCGCCAAGCGTCACCGGGGCGAGCTTGGTCCACGAGTAGTAGGTGCCGCCGAGGAACGTGATCGGCAGGATGATGAAGCCGAACATCAGCCCGATGTTCCTCGGCTCGAAGCTGGTGCCGAGGACCAGGCCGAGCCCGGCCATCGCGATGCAGGCCAGCGGCACGAGCGTCAGGATCACCCACCAGTGCAGGTTCAGCTGCGCCTGGACCCCCGGCGCGTGCACGACCGAGGCGATCGGCAGCACGATGATCGCGGACAGCACGCCCTGGGCGGCACCAGAGAGCACCTTGGCGATCGCCACCAGCCAGATCGGGCAAGGCGCCTGCACGCGGTCCTCGATCTCCCTGGTGAAGCCGAACTCCTGGGCCATGGCCAGCGCGATCGACTGCACGCCCTGGAACATGACCGAGATCCCGACGACCCCGGGAACCAGGATGGTGGCGAATGCCGACTCCTGCACCGTGCCGTGCCCGCCGATGCCCTGCCCGATCTTCGGGAACACGTAAAGGAAGACGAAGCACAGCAGGAACGGCTGGACGAGCGTGCGCAGCACGAACTCCCACAGATGCTTGCGCAGCACCACCAGGTCACGGAGCAGCAGGGCGCCGAGCGCGATCCGGCTGGCCGCGGCCACCGAGCGGGGCGGGCCGCCGCCTATTCGCCCGGCCGGGGCGCCAGGGGCCGGGGTCTGCGAGGTTACTGAGACGGTCATTCCTCCCGTAGCTCCCTTCCGGTCAGGTTGATGAACACGGTCTCCAGGGTGGGCTCGGCGACCGACACGTCGATGAGATCGAAGCCGCCGTGCTCGGCCGCCAGGACGATGCGCGGGACCAGCCCGTTACCGCCCTGCACGTGCAGTTCGAGCCTGCCGTCCGCCGCCCGCGTCCTGGCGACACCCGCCACGTCCCTGGTCAGCACCTCGGCAAGGCCGTCCACCTGGCCCCTGGCCCGCACCGTGACGATCGTGTCGGCGCCGACGGTCTGCTTGAGCGCGGCCGGCGTGTCGAGCGCGAGAATCCGGCCGTGGTCCATGATGGCGACCCGCTCGCAGAGCCGGTCAGCCTCCTCCATGTAATGGGTGGTGAGCATGATCGTCTGGCCGTCGCGGTGCAGTTCGCCGAGCAGGTCCCACAGCGCGAGCCTGCTCTGCGGGTCAAGGCCGGCCGTGGGCTCGTCAAGGAACAGCACCGAGGGGCGGTGGAAGATGGCCCGGGCTACCATGAGCCGCTGCGCCATGCCACCGGACAGCGCGTACACCGACGCCTTCGCCCACTTGGACAGCTGGAACCGCTCGAGCAGGTCGTCGGCGATCTTCCTGGATTCCTTCGCCTTGATGCCGAACAGCCGGCCGTGGAAATAGAGGTTCTCCCAGACAGTGAGCTGACGGTCCAGGGTGTTCTCCTGCGAGACGATCCCGCTCAGCTGCTTGGCCAGCGCGGGGTGGGTTTTGACGTCCACCCCGGCGATGAGGGCGCGGCCCGACGTGGGGACCACACGGGTCGTCAGCATGCCGGCGGTCGTCGTCTTGCCCGCGCCGTTCGGTCCGAGCAGGCCGAAGATCTCCCCGGCCCGGACATCGAGGTTGAGCTTGTCCACGGCCGCGAAGTCCGTCCCCGGGTAGACCTTGGTCAAGTCCTCGGTGTGGATGACCGCGCCTGGCTCGCCGCCGGATACCCCGGCCGAGCTCTGCGGCGATCCAACAGTGCTCATAGAACATCCAGCCTAGGGGCTGCCGGCGGGAGGAACTGGCCGGGCCCATCGCCGGTAGCCGGCGGACCCCGATGGCGGCGGATTTCCTCACCTGCGAGGGCCCCCCTTCACATGATCTCCACGCGCCCGGCAGCCGGTCTACACAGCCAGTTGCTTGGCTGCGATGGTGAGCGCGGCCCGAGTCCGCGGCGAGGGGTTGCGGCGCGTCGAGGCCGGCTTGCAGGGAGGGGCAATGAGCAAGCCAGCGATCGACCAGCTGCGCGAGCGGATTCGGGCCGCGGTCATCACCGCCGGGGATCCGGGCTACGACGAAGCCCGCGCCGTGCACAACGGCATGTTCGACAAGCACCCGTCGGCCCTGATCCTCGCCGAGCAGGTGGCCGACGTGATCGCCGGGGTCAATTTCGCCCGCGACGCGGGGCTGGAGCTGGCGGTACGCGGTGGGGGGCACAGCGTGCCAGGGTTCAGCACCACCGACGGAGGCGTGGTGATCGATCTAGCCCGGATGCGCGGCGTCCACGTCGACCCAGCCGCCCGCACGGCACGGGTGTGGGGCGGGGCCACCTGGGGTGACTTCAACTACGCGGCGCACGCGTACGGGCTGGCGACCACGGGCGGCATCATCTCCACTACCGGCGTCGCGGGCCTCACGCTCGGCGGCGGCATCGGCTACCTGGCCCGGTCGTACGGCCTGTCGATCGACAACCTGCGGTCGGCCGACGTGGTGACCGCCGACGGCCGCGCGCTGGTGGCGAGCGAGAAGGAGAACACCGACCTGTTCTGGGCGCTCCGCGGCGGCGGCGGGAACTTCGGGGTGGTGACCTCGTTCGAGTTCGAGCTGCACCCCGTGGCGGACATCTATGCCGGGATCTTCCTTTACGAGCTCGACTACGCAGCTGACCTGCTGCGTTTCTTCCGCGACTTCATTCAAGGCGCGCCGGAGGCCTACGGGGCCTTCCCCGCCTTCCAGGTCGCCCCGCCGCTGGAGTTCATCCCGGCCAATCGGGTGGGCGACACGTTCTGCGCCGCGATCGTGTGCTGGTCCGGCGGGGTCGATCAGGGCGCCAGGGCCATGGAGCCGTTCCGCGACGTCGCCCCGGTCACGGCGGAGCTGGCCGCGCCGATGCCGTACCCCGCCCTCAACGCCGCGTTCGACGCGCTGTACCCCAAGGGCATGCGCAACTACTGGAAGGGCAGCTTCGTCACCGCGCTGCCGGACGCCGCCATAGCGGAGCACGTCACGCACGGCGCCGCCGTTCCCGACGTCAGCGCCACCATGCACCTGTACCCGATCAACGGCGCCTGCCACCGGGTAGGCCCCGACGAGACCGCCTTCGCCTACCGCGATGCCACGTTCGCCCAGGTGATCGTGGCCGCATGGAACGACAAGGCCTTGGACGCCGACCGCATCGGCTGGGTGCGCGGTTACCATCAGGCCCTGGCGCCGTACCTCGAGGCAGGCGGCTACGTCAACTTCATGTCCCACGATGACGACGCTCGGGTGACGGACAACTACCGGGGACACTACCGCAGGCTCGCGGAAATCAAGCGCAGCTACGACCCGGGCAACCTGTTCCGGCTGAACCAGAACATCCGGCCGGCCGGGTGAGCGCGCTCACGGACGGCGGGGCAGCGGCCGGCGGGCGCACAACCGGCTGGGCGCGAGGCGGCACACCGACCCACGCCGCGAAAGCGCCTCGCGTTCCGGCCCGCCTCAGCTGCCCAGGATCTTCGCCTTCTGGGCCTGGAACTCCTCATCGGTGAGAATGCCCTGCGACTTCAGCTCCGCGAGTTCCCTGAGCTGGGTGACGGTGTCGGTCGCGGGCGCCG
>NZ_JASIAL010000051.1:0-28746 GCF_030042015.1 Trebonia sp.
CACCGGGAGCGCGCCGGGCGTGCCTGCCCGTCATCACCGCGACACCCGCTTTGGCGCGCCCGGTTCGCGCGCGTCCGGGCGGCGCAGGTACAGCGGCTCCGGGGGCAGCAGCACCGACGGGCGGGCGCTTCCCGCGCCGCTGCCGCCTGCTGACACCGCGCCGGCGGATCCCGCGCCCGCTGAGTCGGCATCGCCCGCGGCGAGGGCCGCGACGACGATCCGGCACAAGGTGGCCGCCGCGGGATAGGCCGGCCCCCGGCCGTTCGGCAGAAGTTCGGAGTACAGCAGCGGGCCCTCGCCGGCGACAGGCAGTTCACGAGAGGGGATGAGCGCGGGCGGGCCGACATGAGGGCCAGACAAACGCCCCGTCTGGTCGTAGCGAGCCCAGTAGAGTTCGCGGCGGCGCGCGTCGGTTGCCACAAGGAAATCGCCCTCGCGCTCGACATCGGCGGCGATGACGTCGAGGCTGCACACGCCGTACACGGGGATCCCCAGCGCGAAGCCGAGCACGCGGGCGCTCACGACTCCTACTCGCAGCCCCGTGTACGGGCCCGGCCCGACGCCGACCGCCACGCCGGTGAGGTCACCGCGCTCCGCGCCTGCGTCCGCGATGACCTTCGCGATCGCAGGCGTGAGCAACTCCGCGTGGCGGTGCGCGTCGACGACGACGAGCTGGGCCAATGGCTGCCCGCCGTCATGTAGCGCTACCGTCACCGCGGACGTGGCGGTGTCCAGTCCGAGCAGCAGCACGACCTAAAAGAGTAGCCGACGCTGCGTCCCCTCAGCGCCGCGTCAGCGGACGATCTCCCCGGTCACTTCCCGCGCGATCGTCTGCGCGGCCGAATTGAGCGCGGCCTGCGAAACAGGCCCGTACTTGCCCACATTCGCGTGGTCCAGGCCGTTCAGCACCACGGTGACGATGACGTTGCGATACCGGACCACCACGGTCGCCATATCGGTGATCGCGCCGTTCACCTTGAACACCTGCGCCGCCTCGAAAGCCACCGTGTCACTGCCGCCCGGCATGCCGGACAGGTCGGTCACCGCGGACGGCGGCTGCCCGCTGCGCGGTGCAGGGCTCTGCTTCGCCGTCTCGTCCTGCGCGTACGCGTTTATGGCGGCGAAGGTGGCGCTGCCGTCCCCGTAGCTGACCAGCGCATTCGGAGAGTACGCCTGGATGTTCACCTCGAGCACCCGGTACAGCGGCGCCTTGTCCAGGGTCCACGTGCACTGGCTGTCGGCGCCGGTGTTCAGCGGCGGGGCCGCCGTCTTGGGCTGACCGGGCAGGAACTCGCTGAGCGTCGCGCCCGGCACCGACGTGCAGGCGTCCGGCACCTGCCGGATCTCCCCGGGCAGGAACGTCGTGATCAGCGACCCGAGGTCAGGGTTGGCGGGCGTGCTCTTGCCACCGATGAGGAAGTACACCGCCACGGCGATCACGACCGCCGCGCCGGCCCCGGCCGCGATCAGCAGCCGGCGCCGCCTGCGGCGGTCCGCGCGCCTCTCCTCACGGGACTCGCCGCCACGACGGCGCCATCTTTCTGAGAAGGCCTCCATCGGGTCCTGGCTGGCGGCACCCGTCCAGTCTGTCCCCTCGTGCCCCGGCCCCTGCCGCGGCCGCGGTCGCGGCCGGAGCGACGGCTGCGGCCGGAGCGACGGCCGCGGCTGCGGCTCGGCGGGCTGCCGCGGTGCGCGCCAGGGCTGGTCCTCCCACGGGGGCTGCCCCTGGCTGGCCTGACCGCTTCCCTGCGGCGGGTAGCCGGGAACGTTCGGCGGATAGCCCGCGCCCTCGGGCAGCCGCGCCTCGCCGTGGACCCGGCCGTCCCGCGCGGGGGCCTCGCGGCCGCGGGTCGCTGACAGGTCGGGGAACTCAGGCTTGTCCTGCGGCACAGCGTCGTACCCCGCCCACTCGGGCACGTCGTTGTCGGGACGTGCCCGGCGGCCACGCGGCCGACCGGGGAATGACTCATGATGAGTCACGGCATGCCTCCGGTGGGGGGTTGGCGGTGCGGGGTCCTGACCTACAGGCGTGGTACAACGGGCAAACCGGAACTGTACAGGCCGAACTATAGACGATCGGCGAGATCGGCGGGTGGCAACCGGATGTCCCGCCAGCGCTTGCCGATGCCGGAAATCCTTACCGTACGGGGCGAATCGCCATCGGGCAGGCGGGCGTCGCCAGGGCCGAGGGCGATGGCGATCTCCAGGCGGTCCTCGGCCAGCCCCTCGGCCAGTCCTTCTCCCCATTCCACGACGGTCACCGAGCTGCCGGTGTCGGTGTCCAGGTCCAGGTCGTCCAGTTCGGCGGCGCTGCCCAGCCGGTAGGCATCGGCATGCACAAGGGCCGGCCCGCCAGCCGGCGCCCGGCCCGCCGGCAGGCCGTCCGCGGCGAGTTCCCGGGCGGCCGTCCGCGGCGGGTGCACCCGCGCGATGACGAAAGTGGGTGAGGTCACCGGCCCGCGTACCCCGAGGCCCTGCCCGATGCCCTGCGTCAGCGTCGTCTTGCCCGCGCCAAGCGGGCCGCTCATGAGCACCACGTCTCCGGCCCGGAGCACCGCGGCGAGCCGCCGCCCGAGCGCGCGCATGTCCGCCGCGGTCGCGACGGTCAGTTCCTCGTTCACGCGTACGACCTTGGCACGCGAGCGCCGATGCCGGTGACGATCTCGTAGGAGATGGTGCCCAGCGTGTCGCCCCACTCCTGCGCGGTCGGCTCCCCGCCATCACCCGGCCCGAACAGCACGACCTCCTCCCCTGCGGCCACCGGCGCGTCGCCGAAGTCGATGACCAGCTGGTCCATGCATACCGTCCCGGCGATCGGCCACCGGCGCCCGCGCGCGAACAGCAGCGGCCGTCCCGCGGCCGCCCGCGGCACCCCGTCGGCGTACCCGACAGGCAGCAGGCCGAGCGTGGTCTCGCTGGAGGTCACATAGCGGTGCCCATAGGAGACGCCAGTCCCGGCAGGCACCCGCTTCACCATGGCCAGCCGCGCCCGCAGCGTCATCGCTGGCCGCAGCCACGACGGCGGGCCACCGGGCAGCGTCGACAGGCCGTAAATCCCGCCGCCGATCCGCACCAGGTCAAGGTGCGCCTCCGGCACGAGCAGGGCGCCCGCTGTGTTCGCGATGTGCCTGACCTCAGGGGTGGCCCCCGCCTTCTCCGCGACCGCCACCGCCTCCCCGAACGCGGCAAGCTGCCTGGCCACGGACGGGTTGCCCGGCTCGTCGGCGGACGCGAAGTGCGACCAGAGCCCCACCACGCTCACCCGGCCGGCCGCCTGAGCGTCCAGCGCCGCCGCCACGACGGACGGCCAGTCGGCGGCCGTCGCCCCGCCCCGGCTCAGCCCGGTGTCGGCCTTGAGGTGGACCCGCGCGGGCTGCCCGGCCTGCGCGGCGGCGGCCGCCAGCCGGCGCACCATGTCCACCGAGCCCGCGCTGAGGTCCACGCTCGCCGCGATCGCCTCGCGATGGGCGCCGGTACCGATCGCCATCAGGCACAGCAGCGGGGTGCCGATTCCCGCCGCGCGCAGCTCAAGCGCCTCGGCCACGTGCGCCACGCCCAGCCAGCCCGCACCGCCGCGGACCGCCGCGCGGGCCGCGGGGACGGCACCGTGCCCGTATCCGCCCGCCTTCACGACCGCCATGACCGCGGCGGGCGCCACGTGCCTGACCAGCGCCGCCACGTTGCCGGCGATCGTGCCGAGGTCTACGCAGGCCTGCGCGTGGCTATCCATGACCACCAATCGTAGAGCCAGCGTCACACCGCGCGGAAAGCCATCGGCAGCGCCCTGAGCACGTCAGACGCGCCGATCGGCGCCGCACCCGCGCGCCCGTGCGTGACCCCGGAGGCGTCCGCGGCCGCGAGCCGGGCGGCGAGCCCGTGCAGGTACGCCGCGGTCGCGGCAGCCTGCGGCGGCAGCAGCCCCTGCGCCAGGAGCGCGCCGGCCAGCCCGGAGAGGACGTCGCCGGTGCCGGCGGTGGCCAGCCACGATGTTCCCGTGGTGTTGACCAGCACGGGGTCCGTTCCGTCCGGCGGCGCTATCACGGTGGTGGACCCCTTGAGCAGCACGCACGCGCCGAACATGGTCGCGGCCCGGCGGGCATGCTCCAGCCGCCGTTCCTCGACATCGTCCGGTTCCGCGCCGAGCAGCCGTCCGAGTTCGCCCGCGTGCGGGGTAAGGAGCGTCGGCGCCGGACGCGGCAGCAGGTCGCGCCGCTTGGCGAGCAGCGACAGCCCGTCCGCGTCCACGAGCACAGGCAGGCCAGTGCCGAGCACGGCCGCCAGCCGCTGCGCGGCGTCCTGCGTCACGCCCATGCCCGGGCCGGCGACCCACGCTTGCACCCGCCCCACGTCGCCGGGGGACCACGGCTGCCCGCCCGTACCGGGAAGATCTCTTTCTTCTCCCGAACGGTCCCCGCCGTCTGTCCCGAGCTCGGTGATCACCACCTCGGGCCAGACGTGGCGGACGGCCGCCGCCGCGGCGGGCGCCGTGACGAGCCGGACCATGCCTGCCCCGCCGTGGACCGCGGCCCCGGCCGCGAGCAGGGCGGCTCCGGTGAACCGGCTGCTGCCGGCCAGCAGGCCGAGGACCCCGCGGCGGTACTTGTCCGACTCCGGGCCCGGCCGCGGGACCAGCGCGCTGATGTCGCCGCGCTGCGGCGCCGACACGTCGGGTGCCTCGAGCAGGTGCGGCCGCAGCCCGATGTCGACAAGCTCCACGACCCCGGCGTGGCGTGCCCCCGGATCGATCAGCAGGCCGGGTTTGACCACCCCGAACGTCACTGTCACGTCGGCCCGGACGGCGGGCCCGTCGACCGCCCCGGTGTCCGCGTCGATGCCGCTTGGCAGATCGACGGCGACCGTGGTCGCGGTCGAATTGACCGCGAGCTGCGCCAGGGTGGCGTACGGGTCGCGCAGCCCGCCCTTGCCGCCGATGCCGAGCATTCCGTCGATGATCAGGTCGGCGTGCCCGATGGCGTGCCGTGCGTCGTGGCCCGGGTCGTAGCGGCCGCTCACGTCGGGACGGGTATCGTCTGGCCCCCGCACGGGCACGACGCCGGCGAACCGCCCGCCGGCGGCGGCAAGCCGGGCAGCGCCGCCCGCGTGCATGCGCGGCCCGGCCTGGATGGCGATCACCGCGGCGCCGCGCCGGGCGAGCAGCGCCGCCGCGTACAGCGCGTCCCCGCCGTTGTCCCCTGTGCCAGCGAGCACGACGACCCGCGATCCGTAGACGCCGCCGGGGCTCGCGCGCAGCAGGCTCGCGCACACCGACGCCAGCCCCGCCGCCGCCCGCTGCATCAGCGTTCCATCCGGGACCAACGCGATCAGGGCGGCTTCTGCCGCCCGCACCTTGGCTACCTGATAAGCGTCACGCACGTTGCATAGTCTGCCCGGTGCGGCCCGGCGCAGTCCTACACCCACCCCAGGCCCGCGGCATCGCCTTCGGCGATGACGACGGCGGTGGCGACGTTCCCGTCGTGACTGAGCGACACGTGCCAGCGCCTGACACCGAGCCGTGCGGCGGCGGCGGCCACGGTGCCGTTGACGTTCAGGTCCGGCCGGCCAAGCGGGTCGGTGACGACCTCGGCATCGCGCCAGATCAGCCCGGGCGGACCGCCGAGGGCCTTGGCCAGCGCCTCCTTGGCGGCGAAACGAGCGGCCAGCGACCGGACGGGCAGGCCGCGTTCACTGTCGGTGAACAGCCGGCTGGCAAGCCCTTGCGTGCGGCCGAGCGCCTGCCCGAAACGGGCGATCTCGACGACGTCGATGCCGACACCGACAATCATCGCATCGCCAGGCGAACCGCCTCAGCGAGCTGGCCGGCGAGGTCTTCGGCCAGTGCGGCTTCCCGTGCCTCGACCATGACGCGGATGGCCGGCTCGGTGCCGCTCGGCCGCAGCAAGATCCGCCCGGTGTCGCCGAGCAGGCCCTGCGCGGTCCTGACCGCCGTGTCCAGCGCCGGGTCCGCCATGGCGCGCTGCTTGTCGCCGCGCACGTTGACCAGGACCTGCGGGTAGCGTGTCATCGTCTTCGCCGCGGCGGACACCGGGACCCCGCTGCGGTTCACGGCGGCGAGCAGGTGCAGGCCGGTCAGCACGCCGTCGCCTGTGGTGGCCAGGCCCAGCTGGATGATGTGCCCTGACTGCTCTCCGCCGAGCACGTAGCCACCGTCCCGCATGGCCGCGTACACGTACTTGTCGCCGACCGGAGTCTGGACCACGGTGATGCCCGCCTCGCGCATCGCTTCGTGGAAGCCGAGGTTTGACATCACGGTCACCACCACGGCGCCGCCGGCAAGCTGCCCGGTCGCCTTCATGTGCGAGGCGAGGATCGCGAGGATCTGGTCGCCGTCCAGCACGGTGCCGTCCGCGTCCACCGCGAGACACCGGTCGGCGTCGCCGTCGAAGGCCAGCCCGGCGTCGGCGCCGTGCTCGACAACCGCGGCCGCCAGCGCTTCCAGGTGGGTGGAGCCGCAGCCTGCGTTGATGTTCAGCCCGTCCGGCGCGGCGCCGATGGCGGTGACCTCCGCGCCGGCGCGGCGCAGCGCGCGCGGCCCGATGCTGTACGCGGCGCCGTGCGCGCAGTCCACCACGACCCGCAGCCCGTGCAGCGGCGGACGTCCGTCTTCCTGCACGGGAAGGGTCGCGAGGAGGTGGTCGAGGTAGGCCTCGTGCTTGGAGTACGCGTCGGTGACCCGGCCGAACCCGTCGGCCGGCTCGCCCCCGGCACCGGGCACGCCGCCGCTGGCGCGCAGGACGGCCTCGATCTCGTCTTCCACCTCGTCGGGCAGCTTGACGCCGCCGCGGCCGAAGAACTTGATCCCGTTGTCCTGAGCCGGGTTGTGGCTGGCCGAAAGCACCACGCCGAAGTCAGCGCCCAGCGCCTGCGTGAGGTAGGCGACGCCTGGCGTCGGGATGACTCCCAGCCGGAACACGTCCACGCCGGACCCCGCCAGCCCGGCGACCACGGCGGCCTCGAGGAAGTCGCCCGACGCACGTGAATCGCGGCCGATCACGGCCAGCGGACGACCCGGACGCACTGGACATCCCGCCTGCCCGGACCGGGCGGCGGCAGGCGCGAGCACCGGCACCGCCGCCACGGCCAAGTCCATCGCGAGCCGCGCGGTCAGGTCACGCCCGGCGACTCCTCGAACACCATCAGTACCGAAGATCCGCGCCATGTCGAGGCAGGCTACCAGCGACGGCTAGCGCTTGGAGTACTGCGGCGCCTTGCGGGCCTTCTTGAGGCCGTACTTCTTCCGCTCCTTCACCCGGGCATCCCTGGTGAGGAAGCCAGCCTTCTTCAGCGGGGGCCGGTTCTCCGGGTCGACGAGCGTCAGCGCGCGAGCCAGCCCCAGCCGCAGCGCGCCCGCCTGGCCGGTCACACCGCCGCCGACGATGCGCGCGATCACATCGAACTTGCCCTCGGCGCCAAGCGTCACGAACGGCTCGCTGACGATCTGCTGGTGCACCTTGTTGGGGAAGTAGGAGTCGAGAGTGCGGCCGTTGATGGCCCACTGCCCGGTGCCGGGAAAGATCCGGACGCGGGCGACGGCCTCCTTGCGGCGGCCCGTGCCAGAGGCATGGCCGGTAATGACCGGCCGGCGGACCCGCGGCGGCGCGGCGGCCTCTGGCGACTCGCTGGTGTACTCCGACGGGACGTCCTCGCCGTCAAAGCTGTCCTCGGCGTACTCCTCGTCGAAGTAAGCCGCGTCGTCTGCAGGCGTCTCTACGCCAGTGGGCTCGGCCACGTTGCTCTTCCTCACGCTTCCTTGCGGCACTACTGGGAAATCTGCCGGATCTCGTACGGTTGCGGCTGCTGTGCCTGGTGCGGGTGGGTCGGGCCGGCGTACACCTTGAGCTTGCTCAGCGTCTTGCGTCCGAGCGAGTTCTTCGGCAACATCCCCCTGACCGCCTTCTCGACCACGCGCTCGGGATGCTTGGCCATCAGGTCCGCATAGCTCACCGAGTGCAGGCCGCCCGGGTAGCCGGAGTGCCGGTAGGCGCGCTTTTGCTGCAGCTTCGAACCGCTGAGAGAGACCTTGTCCGCGTTGACCACGATGACGAAATCACCGGTGTCGACGTGCGGAGCGAAAATGGGCTTGTGCTTGCCCCGCAGCAGCACCGCGACATGGCTGGCCAGGCGGCCGAGCACGACGTCAGTAGCGTCGATGACATGCCACTGCCGCGTGATGTCACCGTCTTTCGGGCTGAAAGTGCGCACAGTCGTTCGCCTTCGCATGTGGTTCGTGATCCAGGAGACCCTGCCGCCGGGCCGCTCCACCCGCGTCCGCGACTCGGGCAGCAGGCAAAACGCAGGTGCTGCTGGTCGTGGACAACGCCAATGCAGCATACTCCGAATCCGCGCCCAGTGCCAAAGCGCGCGGATCCGCTGCCGCCTGAACACGTTAGTTTACCGCGGTTGCCCGCGCTCCTGCCGCGGGCCACCCCGCGGAAGCGCCTGGTCACTGAACGTTGAAAGTTTCGCGACCACCCTTGCCGAACTGATATGGACGCTACGCTCATTAGTTATGGAATACCGGGGTGAGGACGCCTCCCGCACCCGAGCGGCCTCACGGCGCCAACCGCCCTGGCAGTCGTCGTCCGGCACGGGGCCAGAAGCCACGGGGCCGTGGAACGACGGCGCGCGAGGTTACGGCCAGGACGAGGGGTACGCGACCGCCGACGGGTACGGCGGCTACGGGTCGGCTGACCCCTACGCGGGGTACGAAGATTACGGCCAGGGCGCCGGGTACGGCGACCCCCAGGGGTACGCCACAGGGCAGGGCGGCGCGTACCCCGACGACGGCAGCGACTACCTGCAGGGCAACGGCTACCCAGCCGGCGACGGCTACGGCGCCGGGTACGGCCAGGGCAACGGCTACCCGGCCGGCGACGGCTACGCGGGCGGCGGGTACGGCCGGCCGGAGAGCTACGGTCAGCAGGCCGGATATGGCGACAGCGGCTACGGCGACAGCTACACGGGCGGCGGGTACGGCAGCGGGCCTTACCACCAGCTCCAGGCGGGCGGCGGCCCCGACGGCAGCTACTTCGACGGCGGCTACGGCAGCGGACCCTACGACCAGCCGCAGGCAGGCGGCGGCTACGACCCCGACCCCTACGGCCGTTCCAGCTACGGCCGCTCAGGCGGCTACCCCGCTCTGGGCGCTGGCCCGGGCGGCCGGGCCGGCGCGACGGGCGGCTACCGGGACGCGGGCAACGACTGGTACGCCGGCCAGCCGCAGGCGGCGTCCGGCTCTGGCTTCGCGGACACCGGCATCCTCAGCGCGCGCGCCATTGACTCCTACGGCACCGGCCCGCACCCCCTCGGTGCGCCTGGCGGGTACGACCACGACCAGTACGACCAGTACGACCAGCGCGGGTACGACGACCGCTACCAGGACGACGGCCTGTCGCAGGCCGCGGTCCGCGATCCGGCCAGGGGATTCCCGCCCGTGCCGGGAAGGCAGCCCTCCCAGCTGGAGGCGGCCTCCCCGCAGGGCCTTGCGTACACCGGCCAGCAGGAACGATACGACGACAGCCAGTACGAGGCCTACTCCGGTTACGGCGGCCGGCGCGAGCCTGGCGACCCGCGCGGTTACGGTGCCGTCGGCGGATACGATGCCTCCCCCCGCTACGACCAGTACGCGGAGCCGGAGGACTTCGTCGTCGGCGGCTACGGCACGGGGCCGGGCTACGACGAGTACGACGACGCGCGCGACCCCTACCAGGAGCGCTACGGCGGAGGTACCGGCCCGCGACCCGGCGGCAGGGGAGGCAACGGCAGGAAGCGGGGCAAGCGACGCCTGCTGCTCTCGGCCCTCGGGGTCGTCGCCGTGGCGGTGCTCGCCGCGGCCGCCTACACCCTCGTGCTCAAGCCGAAGCCGTCCGCCAGCACCTCGGTGCCCTCGGCCGGCCCGCTGCCGACGTCAGGATCGACTTCGGCGGCCACCGCCGCGTGCGAGAAGCTCGGCCAGTACTGCCACATCGAGTCGCGCAGCGACGACCCCGTGCCGCTGACGGTGGCCGAGCTCTACCCGCCGGCGTTTACGAACGAGACCGACCACACCTCGTTCCTGCGGATCGCCACCCGGCTGGACAAGACGTGCGCCAACGCCGTGATCGGCCAGGACCTGATCAACGCGCTGCAGTCCGACAGCTGCACCCAGGTGGTGCGCGCCAGCTACGTGTCAGGCGATAACAAGATCATGGGCACGATAGGCGTCGTCAACCTGGCGACCACCAGCGAAGCGCACCTGGCGGGGGAGGTGGTCGGCGCGAACGACTTCATCGCCCCGCTCAGCACGTCGTCGGGCATCGGCGCCAAGCTGGGCTCGGGTACCGGGGTGGTCGAGGCGGAGTTCAAGGGCCACTACCTGATCCTGACCTGGGCGGAGTTCACCAACGGGGACGCGCCGTCGACCGCCGCGCAGGACCGGCAGCTCGAGCAGTTCGAAACCGACCTGGTTGCCGGAACCGCGAACATCAGTCTCAGCCAGCGCATGGTCACCGGCGCCCCCGCGCCGGCCAACGGCTGACCGTCCAGGCCGCGACCGCCACGGACCCGGAGCATCGGTGCGGCCCCCGGCGCCAAGCCCGTTGGTGGCGGGGGCCCGGCCGCTAACGGCGCGCAGGGGGCGTCACTCGCGGACCTGCCTGGTCAGTGCCGCCCGCCGCGCGAGCTGGCCCGGCTCGGGGTAGCGCACCTCCTCTAGGCACAGCCCGTGCGGCGGCACCACCCGGACCGCCGGGTCACGGACCGCCGCCGTGAGCAGGGCGGACGGCCAGCCCGGCGGGCGGCTGCCCTCGCCGACCGGAAGCAGCGCGCCAACCAGCGCCCGGACCATGTTGTGGCAGAACGCGTCGGCGACCACGCAGGCGACGGCCACGCCTGCCGCGTCCCTGTGCCAGTCGAGCCGCCGCAGCGCGCGCACTGTCGTCGCATCGTCGCGACGGCGGCAGAACGTCGCGAAGTCGTGCTCACCGACCAGACCGGCGGCGGCCGAGTTCATCGCCGCAAGGTCCAGGCCGCGCGGGTGCCACAGCGTGTCATGCCTGCGCAGCGGATCGGCGGCCGCCGGGTCGTCGCAGACCCGGTAGGAATAGCGCCGCCACAGCGCGGAAAACCGTGCGTCAAACCCATCGGGGGCGGGCCCTATCCGGTGCACCCGGACGTCGGGCGGCAGCGCGCGGGCAAGCCGCCGCAGGGCCGCGCCTGCGCCGGCTTCCCAGGGGTCCGCGGGCACGTCCGCGTGCGCCACCTGCCCCCGCGCGTGCACGCCGGCGTCGGTGCGCCCGGCTACGGTGAGCCGCGGCGCCTCGGCAAGCCGCAGCACCCGCTCAAGGGCCTGCGCGAGCACGTCCTCCACCGTGCGGCGGCCAGGCTGCGCCGCCCATCCGGAAAATCCCGTCCCGTCATAGGAAAGATCAATTCTTATCCGAACGGACAGCGCACCCTCCCCAGGTCCACCAGGGACGCCCCGGCAGGCGGGCAACGGGGCGCCTTCACGACCGCGGGCCGAAGAGACCCGCAGCGGGGATCCCTCCGGCCCACGATCGTGGCTGCCTGCCCGGACAAGCCGAGGCGTTGTCAGGCCTCGGTGTCGTCCTCGGCAGCGGCATCCGCTTCGGCGTCGCCGGCTTCCGCGATCACGTCAGCCGTCTCACCATCGTCGTCAACGTCCTCGTCGGCTGCCGCCTCGGACGTCTCTTCCCCGGTCTCTTCCGTCTCCGCATCGACCGCCCGCGCGTCTGCGCCGGTCTCCTCGGCGGTCTCCTCGGGAGCCGCGGCCGGAGCCGTCACGCGCCGCGTGCGGCGGCGCGGCCTTGGCGCCGCGACCTCTCCGCCCACCAACTCGATGACCGCCATCGGGGCGGCGTCACCCTTGCGCGGGCCGAGTTTCGTGATGCGGGTGTAGCCCCCGTCACGGTCAGCGAAGCCGGGGCCGATCTCGGTGAACAGGGAGTGCACGATGCGCTTGTTGGGAACCACCGTCAGTACCTGCCGACGGGCGTGCAGGTCACCGCGCTTAGCGAAGGTGATCAGCTTCTCCGCGTAGGGGCGGAGCCTGCGCGCCCGTGCCTCGGTCGTGGTGATCTTCCCATGCTCGAAGAGCGCGGCGGCCAGGTTCGCCAGCATGTGCTTCTGGTGAGCCGGGCTGCCCCCCATCCGGGCACCCTTGGTAGGCGTGGGCATTGAGACCCTTTCTGTAGCGCCGTCCCGGCGCAGTACCGCTAGTACTGCTCGGTCTCGACGTAGCTCTCTTCTTCTTCGCCGGGGAAGGCGTCCACGGCACTGCTCGGGTCGAACCCAGGCGGGGAGTCCTTGAGCGACAGGCCCATGTCGACCAGCTTCTGCTTGACCTCCTCGATGGACTTCGCGCCGAAGTTCCTGATGTCAAGCAGGTCCTGCTCGCTGCGCGCGACCAGTTCGCCAACGGTGTGGATGCCCTCGCGCTTGAGGCAGTTGTACGAGCGGACCGTAAGGTTCAGGTCCTCGATCGGCAGCGCCAGGTCGGCCGCGAGAGCGGCGTCGGTGGGGGACGGGCCGATGTCGATGCCCTCGGCGTCGACGTTAAGCTCCCTGGCCAGGCCGAACAGCTCGGTCAGCGTCTTGCCGGCGCTCGCCACCGCGTCGCGCGGGCGCATGCACGGCTTGGTCTCCACGTCGAGGATGAGCCGGTCGAAGTCGGTGCGCTGCTCGACCCGGGTGGCTTCCACCTTGTAGGTCACCCGCAGCACCGGCGAGTAGATGGAGTCGACGGGGATGCGGCCGATCTCCTGGCCCGGCTGCTTGTTCTGGGTGGCGGAGACGTAGCCGCGGCCGCGCTCGACCGTCAGCTCCATCTCCAGCTTGCCCTTGCTATTGAGCGTCGCGATGTGCAGTTCCGGGTTGTGTACCTCGACGCCGGCCGGCGGAGCGATGTCGGCCGCGGTGACCGTGCCTGGGCCCTGCTTACGCAGGTACATCACCACGGGCTCGTCGTGCTCGGAAGAGACGACCAGCTGCTTGAGGTTCAGGATGAGGTCGGTGACGTCCTCCTTCACCCCCGGAACCGTGGTGAACTCGTGCAGCACGCCCTCGATGCGGATCGACGTGACCGCCGCCCCGGGGATGGAGGACAGCAGGGTCCGCCGGAGGGAGTTCCCGATCGTGTAGCCGAAGCCAGGCTCGAGTGGCTCGATCGTGAACCTCGACCGGTAGTCGCCGACCTGTTCCTCGCCAAGTGATGGACGCTGTGCGATGAGCATGACTTTCCTTTCCCGGCGCCCGCTATATGACGCCATGTTGGCCCGGGGGGGCGACCCCCCGAGATCCCCCGCGTACGGGGGGCTGCCCGCCCCCCGTACCCCTGGGGCCCCGGCAAGGGGGCTCGCAGGCACCCGGGGGGTGCCTTACTTCGAGTAGTACTCGACGATGAGCTGCTCTTGGACCTGGGTGTCGATCTGCGCCCTCGCCGGCAGCTGGTGCACGAGGATCCGCATCTGCTCGGGCATCACCTCGAGCCAGGCGGGGACGGTCCGCTCGCCGACCTCGGCGCGGGCGATCACCATCGGGGTCAGCTCAAGGGACTTGGCCGTGACCTCGATGACGTCGTTCTCGCTCACCCGGTAGGAGGGGATGTCGACCCGCCTGCCGTTGACCAGGAAGTGGCCGTGCCCGACAAGCTGGCGGGCCATGTCACGGCTCTTGGCGAAGCCGGCCCGGTACACCACGTTGTCCAGGCGGCTTTCCAGGATCTGCAGCAGCGCCTCGCCGGTCCGGCCGGTCTTGCGCGCCGCCTCGGTGTAATAGCCACGGAACTGCTTCTCAAGCACACCGTAGATCCGGCGGGCCTTCTGCTTCTCCCGGATCTGCAGCAGGTACTCGCTGTCCTTCTGCCGGATCCTGCCGTGCTCACCCGGCGGGTACGGCCGGATCTCGATCGGGCACTTCGGCGAGTCGCACTTGCTGCCCTTCAGGAACAGCTTCACCTTTTCGCGGCGGCACAGCTTGCAGTCCGCCCCTGTGTATCGAGCCATCAGTCTCTCCTCAGACCCGCCGGCGCTTGGGCGGACGGCAGCCATTGTGCGGAACGGGGGTCACGTCCTGGATGGAGCCCACCTCGAGACCTGTCGCCTGCAGCGACCTGATCGCGGTCTCCCGGCCGGATCCCGGCCCCTTCACGAAGACGTCGACCTTGCGCATGCCGTGCTCCATGGCGCGGCGCGCCGCGGCCTCGGCGGCCTGCTGCGCGGCGTACGGGGTGGACTTGCGCGAGCCCTTGAACCCGACCTGCCCTGAGGACGCCCACGAGATCACGTTGCCCGTCGGGTCCGTGATCGAGACGATCGTGTTGTTGAACGTGGACCGGATATGGGCGTGCCCGTGAGCTACGTTCTTCCGCTCCTTGCGGCGCACCTTCTTGGGCGCGCCTTGCTGGCTGCTCTTGCGAGGCGGCATCTGCTTCCTGACTCCTGGTTGAGGTGATCACCCGGGGCGGTTCAGGTTCCCGCCGATCCTCGGCGGGGGCTTGAACCCCCAACGGGTTACTTCTTCCCGGCCTTCTTCTTGCCGGCGACGGTCTTCTTCTTGCCCTTGCGGGTACGCGCGTTGGTCTGCGTCCGCTGGCCGTGCACCGGCAGTCCCTTGCGATGCCTGATGCCCTGGTAGCAGCCGATCTCGATCTTGCGGCGGATGTCGGCCTGCACCTCGCGGCGCAGGTCACCCTCGACCTGGTAGTTGGCGTCGATCCAGTCGCGCAGCTTCAGCAGGTCCTCGTCGGCAAGGTTGTGGACCCGCGTGTCGCCGCTGACACCCGTAGCGGCGAGGGTCTCCAGAGCCCGGGTACGGCCGATGCCGTAGATGTAGGTAAGCGCGATCTCCAGCCGCTTGTCACGCGGCAGGTCGACGCCGGACAGACGTGCCATGTGCGGGCAGTTCTCCTTCGTGTGGTGGAGGTCCTTCGCACCGCCTCCCGTCCCTGCCCAGGACCGGGCCCCGGCCTCCAACCGGGGGATGCGGGCAATGCCGCCCGCGGTGCGCGTACTACTTCACGTATTCGGTTGTGTGCGTATTCACCCTATGCGCCGTCAGGGACTTTCTTGCTCAGCCCTGGCGCTGCTTGTGCCGGGGGTCCGAGCAGATGACCATGACGCGGCCGTGGCGGCGGATGATCCGGCACTTGCTGCAGATCTTCTTGACGCTCGGCTTGACCTTCACGGCAAACTCTCCTCTGGCCCGCCTGGCGGGCCACCTAACTCCAGGCGCCCAGGCTCCTGGACGCTCTTACTTGTACCGGTAGACGATGCGACCGCGGGTCAGGTCATACGGGCTGAGTTCCACGACCACCCGGTCGTCGGGCAGGATCCGGATGTAATGCATCCGCATCTTCCCGCTGATGTGGGCGAGTACTTTGTGCCCGTTGTCCAGCTCCACCCTGAAGAAGGCATTAGGCAACGTCTCCACCACCGTGCCCTCGATCTCGATGGCGCCGTCTTTCTTGGGCATATCCTCCGCGTTTCGTCCTGCGTAGTCTTGGTTGGTATCGCGCCGGCTCGCAGCTGTCCCGGCGAGAGCCGGGCCGGGCGTGACGCACTCCCCGTAGCGGAATGGGAGCCAGCCGATGGGCCGCAGGTGAGTCTACTAGACCGATCACCTGAGCGCGAACCGCCAACATAACGCTGCCAGCCCCGGCCATATTCCTGGCGGGTTCCGCTGTGCCGGCGCCCCTGTCCCCCAGGGTACCCGGCGGGAAGCACGCGGCAAGCGCAGACGCGGTGGAAAGGGTGAGTAACGGATCTGGGGGGGTGAGCGCTGTCAGCGCGGGAGCTCGTGCGTCCATGGCACGGGCCCGACTTTGGAGGAAGAGCATGCGCATATCCCTGACCCGGGCAGTCGCCGGCACGGCGATCGCGGCGGTCGCGGTGCTGGCGGCGGCGGGCACCGCAAGCGCCACCACAACGCCCCCGCCGCCCCCGGCGCCGACGACGCTGTCAATCTCGGCGGCCAGCTCCACCATCGCGCTCGGCCATCGGGACACCATTAGCGGCACCCTGCTGACCGGCACGACGCCGGTCGCCAAGAGGGTCGTCTGGCTCGACCGCGTTTCCTCCACGGGCAAGCTGATCGCGGCGCAGGCCAGGCTCACCGACAAGGCGGGTGACGTGAACTACGTGGTCGCGCCGAAGGCCACCGTGACCTACGAGCTGGTGTTCAAGGGCAGCCCGAAGTACGCCGCCGCCAGCAGCGCCACCCTCACGGTAACCGTGACCGCACCCGTCAGGCTGCCGACCGCGCTGTCGATCGTGGAGTCCAAGACCTCCATCCACCCGGGCGGGCGGGACACGATCAGCGGCACGCTGGTGTCGGGCAAGGTGGCGCTGGCCAAGAAGCTCGTCTGGCTCTACCGCGTCACCGTCAAGGGCACGCTGATCCCCGTGCAGGTCGAACTCACCGGTCCGGCGGGCAAGGTGCACTTCGTCGTCAAGCCGAAGGTGACCTCGGCCTACGCGCTGGCGTTCAAGGGCGACGCGAAGTACGCCGCCACGCACAGCGGCGTCGTCATCGTCGTCGTGAAGTAGCGGCAACCGAAGCGACAGCGGCGCTGGCCGCCGGATCCGGGATCCGGATCCGGCGGCCAGCGGCAAGCCCGGCGTACGGGCGGCACATGCGCATATTGCCGACATTCCCGCTCATGGGTGTGGGAGCATGCTGACGCGATGGAGACCGACACCGACGGTTTCGATAAGGCGCTTGCCCGCGCCAGGTCGGGTGACGAGGCCGGTTTCCTCGTGCTCTGGGAGGCGCTGCACCCGCGGCTCCTCCGTTACCTGCAGGTTCTCGGCTGCGACGACGTCGATGACGTCGCAAGCGAGACCTGGCTGCAGGCGGTGCGGGACTTGCACCGGTTTAAGAAGGGCGGAGCAGACGAATTTCGCGCCTGGCTGTTCACCATTGGCCGCCACCGGGCCGTCGACGAGGCCCGCTCCCGGACCAGGTACCGCGACAAGATACTGACGACCGGGCAGGCGTCGCCGCCGCAGACGGTCCACTTCAACCCTGTGGAGGATGAGGTGCTCGCCGGGCTTTCCACCCGGCAGGCGGTGGCCCTGGTGGCCGGGCTCTCCCGGGACCAGGCCGAGGTCGTGGCGCTGCGGATCATCGCTGGCCTGGACACCGAGGCCGTCGCCCGTATCCTGCGCAAGTCGCCCGGCGCGGTCCGGGTCGCCTTGCACCGCGGGTTGCGGACGCTGTCTGAGGATCCGCGCATCCGCGATATCGAGAAGGTGGAGCAGTGAGCACGGGGTTTCCTTACGAGCCCGGCTCTCGCGAGCCCGGACTCGAACACCTGGTCAAGGCGCTCACCGCCGACGGGCATCCGCACGAGCTCAAGGGACGGGACGCGGCGGTCGCGGCGTTCCGTGCCGCCCGCCGCCCGCCCCGGAGGGCGGGGCTGTCCGCGCGGCTGGGCCTGCCCGCGCGGCTCGGCGCCGTGGCCGCCGCTCTTGTCGCCGCCTTCGCGGGCGTCACCGCGGCCGCGTACGCGCAGGCGCTCCCCGCGCCGGTGCAGCACATCGCGTACAGCGTGCTGGCTCCCTTCGGGGTGCCGAACAGCAAGCCCTCCCCGCCCGCTACCCAGCCGCAGCCAACGCCGGCGCCGACCTCAGCATCACCGAGCACCACCAGCCACGGCACGCCTTCGCCGTCCGCTGCCGCCCCCTCCTGCCCGTGTGCTGCCCAGACCTCCCGCCCCGCCGCGAGGGGCTCGATCCTGACGATCGCCGCGTCGCGCGCGCAACTGCCGGCCAACGGGTTCGACCTCTTCTCAGGAAAGCTGACCGACCTCGGCCACCCCGAGGCAGGTGTCAGGCTGCGGCTGCTCGAGCAGGTCGCGGGCGCCGCGGGCTGGCAGCAGGCCGGCAGCGGGATGACCGGCGGACACGGCGGGATCAGGGTCCGCGTGCCGCACCTGACCCAGAACGCGACCTTCCGGCTTGCCGGTCCCGACGGCGTGGCTAGCCCCGCGATCACCGTCACGGTGATCCCGCGCGTGCTGCTGTGGCGGGGGTCCGCACCGCGGGGCACCGACCGGCTGCTGGCAGAAGCGCGGTTCGGCGACGCGGGTGACGCGGTTGTGCTGCAGGAACTGTCCGGCGGCACGTGGGAGGCCGTGGCGAGCGGGACGCTCAACCCCGCCCACCGGGCTTCCTTCGACCTGCCCGCCGCCAAGGCCGCCGGACAGTACTACCGGGTGCTCCTGCGGGCGACCGGCGTGCACGGCGCCTCGGTCAGCGCGCCGGTCCGGGAGCCGCGCGTCCGGGCCGCGATTGGCGCCAGTGCGATCGTGCCCCAGCCCACGGTTCCCGCGCCCGTCCTGCCAGATCCCGGCAAGCGCGGCGGCGGCACGGGACACCGGGTGACCGCTGGCCCCGTCGCCCCGAGTCCCATGGCCGAGACCGTCTGAGTCGGGGCCGGCGCGGCGCGGCCTACGGGTGATCAGGCGGCCTGCGGGCGATGACGAGCCCCCACGGCACGACGACAAGCAGGAACCACGGGATCCAGGCGGCGCCGCCGGAGATCAGGCCGAGTCCCAGCCACGCGACGAAAAGCAGCGAGCTGATCGCCGACCAGGCGGCCCAGGTGACCACCCGCTGCCTGCTCACGCCGCTTTCGCCGCGCCGGTCCACTGCGGTGCGGCGCCGCAGCGCGCCAGGCGGAGCAGGCCGGATGCCCGCGGCGGGCAGCCGGTACAGGTCGATGCCTGGCAGGTCGGCGAGGAGCGCGTCCAGCTCGCCGATGGTCTTCGCCGTGAATGCCCGGTCAAGGCGGTCGTTGAACTCCTCGGGGGTCAGCCTGCCGTCGGCGTGGTGTTCACGCAGTAGCGACACCGCGCGTTCCCGGTCCGCGTCCGAGGCACGGATCCGGGGGTCACCGGGCATCTTTGCCCGCCCCGAGGGTTGCGGGAGCAAGCAGGGTCAGCACCCACGGGCCGTCCGGGGTGATCGCGACCGTGTGCTCGAAGTGCGCTGCCCGGGAACCGTCCGCGGTGACCACGGTCCAGCCGTCCGCGAGCTCAGCGGTGCGCGATTCGCCGCGAGTGATCATCGGCTCGATCGCCAGCGCCATTCCGGCGCGCAGGAGCGGACCTCGGCCGGCCGGACCATGGTTGGGGACCGCGGGCTCCATGTGCATCGCGGTGCCGATCCCGTGACCGGTGTACTCGCGGATCAGGCCGTAGTCCCCGGACGCGCGCACCGACTCCTGGACCGCGTGGGAGATGTCGCCGAGCCGGCCGCCAGGCTCGGCCTCGGCGATCCCCCGCCACAGCGCGGTTTCGCAGGCATCCAGCAACTGCTGGTCAGCCGGGTCGATCTCGCCCACCCCGACAGAGACAGCCGCGTCACCGTGCCAGCCGTCCACGATCGCGCCGCAGTCGATCGAGATGACATCCCCAGGGTGGAGGCGCCGCTTCTCGCTGGGGATGCCGTGCACGATCTCTTCATTGACCGATGTGCAAATCGTGGCCGGGTAGCCCAGGTAGCCCAGGAACGAGGGGACGGCGCCGGCCAAACGGATCTCGCGTTCCGCGATGGCGTCGAGGTCGGCGGTGCTGATGCCGGGGCGGACCGCCTCGGTGAGCACCCGCAGCGTGCGCGCGACCACCAGGCCGGCCTCGCGCATGCGGGCAAGCTGCTCGGGGGTCTTGATCTCGATCACCCGATCGCGCCGCAACCGCATGGCACCACACCTCCCCACACAACGCTACCTGCGCGGGCAGGCCTTGCGCGCAAGGGAGGGCGGGGCACCGTGCTTGCGGCAGGCCGCGCCTAGCGCAGGTACGGGCCGAGCGCCGCCAGCGCGCGGCTGGTGACCTCTTCCACGGGGCCAGTGGCGTCGATGCCGACCAGGATGCCCTCGTCCGCGTAGAAGGCGATGAGCGGCGCCGTCTGGGTGTTGTATACCTCAAGCCGGTGCCGGATCACCTCTTCCTTGTCATCGTCGCGCTGGAAGAGCTCGCCGCCGCAGTCGTCGCAGGTGCCTGGCTGCGCGGGCGGATCGTATAGCACGTGCCAGACCCGCTCGCAGCGGCGGCACGTCCGGCGGCCGGACAGGCGGCGCACCACTTCGTCCTCGTCGACAACCAGTTCGAGGACGACCGTGAGCCTTGAGTCGAACTCGGCCAGCATCTTCTTCAGCGTCTCGGCCTGCGGGACGTTGCGCGGGAAGCCGTCGAGCAGGAAGCCGGCCTGCGCGTCGTCCTCTGCCAGCCGGTCACGCACCATGGCGACCGTCACCTCGTCGGGGACCAGGTCGCCGCGTTCCATGTACTCCCTGGCCTTCGCGCCGAGCTCGGTGTTATGCGTGACGTTGTAACGGAAGATGTCACCTGTCGAGATGCGCGGGATCGCCAGATGGGATGCGATGAAGTGGGCCTGGGTCCCTTTGCCCGCTCCGGGTGGCCCGACAAGGACGATGCGCACTATCGCAAGAAACCCTCGTAGTTTCGCTGCTGCAGCTGGCTCTCGATCTGCTTGACCGTGTCCAGGCCAACGCCGACCATGATGAGCAGGCTCACGCCGCTGAACGGGAACTGGTTCCCGACGCCGATCTCGGCGAGGGCGACCAGCGGGAACAGGGCGACCACGCCGAGATAGAACGATCCCGGCGTGGTGAGCCGGGTGAGCACGTAGCCGAGGTACTCCGCGGTAGGCCTCCCCGGCCTGATGCCCGGGATGAAGCCGCCGTACTTTTTCATGTTGTCGGCGACTTCGGTCGGGTTGAACGTAATCGACACGTAGAAGAAGGTGAACGCGATGATCAGGACGAAAAACGCGATCATGTAGAGCCACATGGTGGACAGGCTGTTGGTGCTGCCGATCTCCAGGTAGCGCTGCACGAACGAGACCCAGCTCTGCGGGTGGCTGCTGTTCCCGAACAGCGAGACCGCGAGCTGCGGTATGTAGAGCAGGCTGGAGGCGAAGATGACCGGGATGACGCCGGCCTGGTTGACCTTCATCGGGATATAGGTGGAGGTGCCGCCGTACATGCGGCGGCCGACCATTCGCTTGGCGTACTGCACGGGGATGCGCCGCTGCGCCTGCTCCATGAACACCACGAACGCGAAGATCACGATGACCACGATGACCGAGAGCAGCTCGACGAACATTCCCCGGGTCTGGTAGATGCTCAGCAGCTCGCCGGGGATCACGGCGATGACCTGTGTGAAGATCAGCACCGACATGCCGTTGCCAACCCCGCGGTCGGTGATCAGCTCACCCATCCACATGATCACCGCGGTGCCGGCCACCATCGTGATCACCATGGTGGCGATGCGGAAGACCGACGAGTCGGGGATGATCGGGTAGGTTGTCATCGAGCAGCCCGGGGTCAGCTCGCCGCTGCGGGCGAGCTCGATGTACCCGGTGGACTGCAGGATCGCCAGGCCGATCGTCAGGTACCTGGTGTACTGGGTGATCTTGGCCGTGCCGGCCTGTCCCTCGTTCTTCAGCGTCTCAAGCCGCGGGATCACGACCGTGAGCAGCTGCAAGATGATGCTCGCGGTGATGTAGGGCATGATGCCGAGCGCGAACACCGACATGTACTTGAGCGCGTTCCCGCTGAGCAGGTCGACGATCTGGTAGACGCTCGCGATGCTGCTCTGCGACGCGATGCCCATGCAGGTGCTGACGTTCTTCTCGTTGATGCCCGGTGTGGGGAGCGTCGACCCGAACCGGAACAAGGCGAGGATGCCCAGCGTAAACAGCAGCTTTTTGCGCAGGTCGGGCGTCCGAAATGCCCGGATGAACGCGGTCAGCATGCGTGATCCCTTTTCATCGGTGAAACCTGCGTTTCAGCGGCTTCCGTATCCTACCCGCAGGCCTGCCCGGCGAGCTAGCTCGCTCGCGTCACGGGCGGCACGAGCGAGCTAGCTCAGGCTAACCGAGCAGCGTGACTGTTCCGCCCGCCGCCTCGATCTTCTGCCTGGCCGACGCGGAGACGGCGTGCGCGCTGACCCGCAGCGCCACGGCCAGCTCGCCGTTGCCAAGCACCTTGACCAGTTCGCCGCGGCGCACAGCGCCGTTGGCGGCCAGGCCGTCCGGCGTCACGTCGCCGCCCGCGGGGTAGAGCTCCGCGAGGCGCCCTGTGTTCACCACCTGGTAGGTGGTCTTGAACGGCGCGTTCGAGAAGCCCTTCAGCTTCGGCAGCCGACGGTGCAGCGGCATCTGGCCGCCCTCGAAACCGATCGGCACCTGGTAGCGAGCCTTGGAGCCCTTGGTGCCGCGGCCCGCGGTCTTGCCCTTGGATCCCTCGCCCCGGCCGACTCGCTTCTTCGCTTTGTGGGAGCCCGGAGCCGGCCGCAGATCGTGCAGCTTCAGCATTGGTTAGTCCACTTCCTCTACCCGCACCAGGTGGCGGACAACGTGGATCATGCCACGGAATTCCGGGCGATCCGGCTTGATCACCGTCTGGCCGATGCGGCGCAGGCCCAGCGACCGCAGCGAGTTCCGCTGCGCGCTGTTCCCGCCGATCTTCGACTTGACCTGCGTCACCTTGAGCTGTGTCATGACGTGCCCCTTGTTACGTGCCGGCCGTTGCCGCGGCACGCGCCTGCAGCATCGCCTTCGGCGCCACGTCCTCGATCGGCAGGCCGCGCTTGGCTGCGATCTCCTCGGGGCGGCTCAGCGACTTCAGCGCGGCCACGGTGGCGTGCACCACGTTGATCGGGTTGGACGAGCCGAGTGAGCGGGACAGCACGTCGCTGATCCCCGCGCACTCAAGGACAGCCCGCACCGGTCCGCCGGCGATGACACCGGTACCGGGGCTGGCCGGCTTGAGCAGCACCACGCCCGCCGCCGCCTCGCCCTGCACGGTGTGCGGGATCGTGCCGGCGATGCGCGGAACCCGGAAGAAGTGCTTCTTGGCCTCTTCGACGCCCTTGGCGATCGCCGCGGGCACCTCCTTCGCCTTGCCGTAGCCGACACCGACCATGCCGTTGCCGTCGCCCACCACGACGAGCGCGGTAAAGCTGAACCTGCGGCCACCCTTGACCACCTTGGCCACGCGGTTGATCGTAACCACGCGCTCGAGGTAGACCGCCTGCTTCTCGGCCGTGCCGCCGCGCCGGTCTTCGCGGCGCTCACGCCGCTCGCCGCCGCCACCGCCGCGCCGCGGAGCTGCTGGCATTAGCTGTTCCTCCTCATAATCTTGACCGGCATCACAGTGCCAGCCCCGCTTCCCGCGCGCCGTCGGCGAGGGCCGCCACGCGCCCGTGGTACTGGTATCCGCCGCGGTCGAACACCACGGCGGTGATGCCGGCGCTCTTGGCACGCTCGGCGATAAGCGCCCCGACCAGCCTGGCCTTGGCGGTCTTGTCTCCCGTCACCGACCTGATGCCCGCGTCCAGGGTGGACGCGGACGCCAGGGTGTGGCCGACGGTATCGTCGACGATCTGCGCGAACATGTGCCGCGCGGACCGGTTCACGACCAGCCGCGGCCGGGCGGCGCTGCCGGCGACCTTCTTCCGCACCCGCAGGTGGCGCCGGACTCGGGCGCGAGTCTTGGCGGTCGTGCGCGGTCCCACCAGCCCGGTGGCGTACTCGCGCGACGACCTTTTGGCCTTGGTCCTAGACATGACTACTTACCAGCCTTCCCGACCTTGCGGCGGATCACTTCGCCCTGGTAGCGCACGCCCTTGGCCTTGTAAGGGTCGGGCTTGCGCAGCTTGCGGATCCGCGCCGCGGTCTCACCCACCAGCTGCTTGTCGATGCCCTCGACCACGAACCTGGTCGGCGTCTCGACGCGGAAGGTGACTCCATCCGGGGGGGTGACAAGCACCGGGTGGCTGAACCCCAGCGAGAACTCGAGGTCCTCACCCTTGGCCTGCACACGGTAGCCAACACCGACGATCTCCAGGGTCTTGCTGAAACCCTGGGTGACGCCGGTCACCATGTTCGCGATCAGCGTGCGGGACAGGCCGTGCAGCGCGCGGACCTTGCCCTCGTCGCTTGGCCGGGTAACGCGGATGACGCTGTCTTCCTGCACCACGGCGATCGGCTCGGCGACCTTGAGCGCCAGGGTGCCCTTGGGCCCCGTGACGGTGACCGCCTGGCCGTCGATGGCCACGTCCACGCCGCTGGGGATGGGCACGGGGAGACGTCCGATACGTGACATTCCTGCTGCCCTCCCTTACCAGACGTAGGCGAGTACTTCCCCGCCCACACCGTTCTTCTTGGCCTGCTTGTCGGTCATCAGCCCGCCGGACGTCGAGATGATCGCGACGCCGAGCCCGCCGAGCACCCGTGGCAGGTTGTCCTTCTTTGCGTACACCCGCAGACCGGGCTTGGAGACCCGCTTGATCCCGGCGATCGAGCGCTCCCTGGCGTTGCCGTACTTGAGCGTGATCACGAGGCTCTTGCCGACTTCGGCCTCCTCCACGCGCCACGCCGCGATGTAGCCCTCCTGCTTGAGGATCTCGGCGATGTGCGACTTGATCGTGGAGTAGGGCATGCGCACGGTGTCGTGATACGCCGAGTTCGCGTTGCGCAGACGGGTCAGCATGTCCGCGATTGGGTCGGTCATTGACATGGCCTGATGGCCTTCCTCGCCGTGGTTTCCCGACCGCCGTGGGCAGGACCTGCGGCGTTCGTTGTTACCAGCTGGACTTGGTGATGCCGGGCAGTTCGCCCCGGTGCGCCAACGTGCGGAAGCAGATGCGGCACAGGCCGAACTTCCGGTACACGGCACGTGGCCGGCCGCAGCGGGTGCACCGCGTGTAGGCGCGGACGGCGAACTTCGGCTTGCGGTTAGCCTTGGCGATCAGCGACTTCTTCGCCACCGGTCAGCCCTCCTTGAACGGGAAGCCAAGTCGCCGCAGCAGCGAGCGGCCCTCGGCGTCGTTGGTTGCCGTGGTGACGATCGTGATGTCCATGCCCCGCTGCCGGTCAACCTTGTCCGGGTTGATCTCGTGGAACACCACCTGCTCGGTCAACCCGAACGTGTAGTTCCCTCGCCCGTCGAACTGCTTGTCTGACAGGCCGCGGAAGTCGCGGATGCGCGGCAGCGCGATCGACAAGAGCCGGTCGAGGAACTCCCACATCCGGTCGCCGCGCAGCGTGACGTGCACGCCGATCGGCATGCCCTCGCGCAGCTTGAACTGGGCGATGGACCTCTTTGCCCGCGCCACGGCTGGTTTCTGCCCGCTGATGGCGGTGAGGTCCCTGACCGCACCGTCGATCAGCTTCGCGTCCCGCGCCGCCTCGCCGACGCCCATGTTCACGACGATCTTGGTCAGCCGGGGAATCTGCATCACGTTGCCGTACCCGAACTCATCCTTCAGGGCAGGGGCGATCTCGATCAGGTACTTCTCCCTGAGCCGCGGCCGTGCCGGCGCCTCGGTCGCCATCAGACTTCCTTCCCGCTCGGGCGGAGGACGCGAACCTTCTTGCCGTCCTCGTTGACCTGGTAACCCACCCGCGCCGGACGCCTGGTCTCCGGGTCGACCAGCTGCACGTTGCTTACATGGACGGATGCCTCCTGGGTGGTGATGCCGCCCTCCTTGATGCCGGTACCGGTCACGGCGCGGTTGGTCACCTTCTTGTTCTTCTTGACCATGTTCACGCCCTGCACCAAGACACGCTGCTTGTCCGGATACACCGCGATGACGGTCCCGCTAGCACCCTTGTCCTTGCCGGCCACGACCACGACGTGGTCGCCCTTCTTGATTCTCATCACAGCACCTCCGGCGCCAGCGAGATGATCCGCATGAACCGCTTCTCCCGCAGCTCCCGGCCGACCGGGCCGAAGATGCGGGTGCCACGCGGATCCCCGCCGTCCCTGATCAGGACGGCGGCGTTCTCATCGAAGCGGATGTAGGAACCGTCCGCGCGGCGTCGCTCCTTGCGGGTCCGCACGACGACCGCCTTGACGACGTCGCCCTTCTTGACGCCAGCCCCGGGCAGCGCGTCCTTCACGGTCGCCACGATGACGTCACCGATGCCCGCGTATCGCCGGCCGCTGCCGCCGAGCACGCGGATACACAAGATTTCCTTCGCGCCCGTGTTGTCGGCGACCTTCAGCCGCGACTCCTGCTGGATCACGTCAACTCCTCTGGCCTTAAATCCTTGCCCCGGCCCTTACTTACTTCGCCTTCTCCAGGATCTCGGCCACACGCCACCGCTTGGTGGCCGACAGCGGCCGGGTCTCCATCAGCAGCACACGATCGCCGACGCCACAGGCGTTCTTCTCGTCGTGTGCCTTGTACTTCTTCGTACGGCGCATGACCTTGCCGTACTTGGGGTGCTTCACGCGGTCTTCCACGACGACGACGACGGTCTTGTCCATCTTGTCGCTGACCACGTATCCCTCACGGGTCTTGCGGTAGCCGCGCGCGTGCACCTCGGTGCCTGCGGCGGCTGCCGCCTCGGCCGGTGTCGGTGTCGTGCTCACTGCTCAGCGCCTCCCTCGACGTCCGCTGGTACGTCCTCCTCGACGTCGGTGATGATGCCGAGCTCGCGTTCCCGCATCACGGTGTAGATGCGGGCGATCTCCTTGCGCACGGCGTGCAGCCGGCCGTGGCTCTCCAGCTGGCCGGTGGCGCCCTGGAACCGCAGGTTGAACAGCTCCTGCTTGGCTTCGGCCAGCTTGCTGCTCAGCTCCTCCAGGGAGGAAGAGCGCAGCTGCGCGGCGGTCAAGCCCTTAGCCATCAGGCTTCACCCACCTCTCGCTTCACGATCTTGCACTTCATGGGAAGCTTGTGGATCGCGCGGCGCAGCGCCTCGCGGGCCACCGGCTCCGCCACTCCCGACAGTTCGAACATAACCCGGCCCGGCTTCACGTTGGCGATCCACCATTCCGGCGAGCCCTTGCCTGAGCCCATCCGCGTCTCGGCAGGCTTCTTGGTCAGCGGGCGGTCCGGGTAGATGTTGATCCACACCTTGCCGCCACGGCGGATGTGCCTGGTCATCGCGATACGCGCCGCCTCGATCTGGCGGTTGGTGACGTAGGCGTGCTCAAGAGCCTGGATCCCGTACTCGCCGAACGCGACCCTGGTTCCGCCGGTGGCCATGCCGGTCCGGTGCGGACGGTGCTGCTTGCGGTGCGCGACCTTGCGCGGAATCAGCATCGATCAGCCCTCCCCTGTGGTCGCGGGCTGCGGCTCCGCCGTCGGTGCGGCGGACCGCTCGGGGCGCTCGGGCCGCTCGGGGCGCTCGGGGCGACCGTCGGGACGGTCGGTGCGGCGGCGGCGCTGCGTCTGCTGCGGCCGGCCGGCGCGCTGCTGAGCGGCACGCAGCGCGGCCTGCGCCGCCTCGCGGCCGGCCCGGGTCGGGGCCGCGTCGCCGCGGTAGATCCACACCTTCACGCCGATCCGGCCGAACGTCGTCCGCGCCTCGTAGAAGCCGTAGTCGATGTCCGCGCGCAGCGTGTGCAGCGGCACCCGGCCCTCCCGGTAGAACTCCGAGCGCGACATCTCCGCGCCGCCGAGACGGCCAGAGCACTGCACCCGGATCCCCTTGGCGCCGCCCTTGATCGCGCTCTGCATCGCCTTGCGCATCGCGCGGCGGAAGGAGACACGGCTGGATAGCTGCTCGGCGACGCCCTGCGCCACCAGCTGGGCGTCAACCTCGGGGTTCTTCACCTCAAGGATGTTCAGCTGGATCTGCTTGCTGGTCAGCTTCTCCAGGTCGCCGCGGATCCGGTCGGCCTCGGCGCCGCGCCGCCCGATCACGATGCCAGGGCGTGCCGTGTGGATGTCCACGCGCACCCGGTCCGTGGTCCGTTCGATCTCCACCTTGGAGATGCCTGCCCGCTCCATGCCGCGCTGCAGCATGCGCCGGATGGCCACGTCCTCGGCGACGTAGTCCTTGTACTTCTTCTCCGCGTACCAGCGGCTCTTGAAGTCGGTGGTGATGCCCAGGCGGAACCCGTGCGGGTTCACTTTCTGTCCCACTAGCGGTTCCCTCCCTCGCTGTCGTCGGAGACCACGACCGTGATATGGCTCGTTCGCTTGTTGATCCGGTACCCGCGACCCTGCGCGCGGGGCCGGAAGCGCTTGAGCGTCGGACCCTCGTCGACCCACGCCCGGCGCACCCAGAGCATGCCCCGGTCGCGCCCGCCGATCTGGTCGGCGTTAGCGATCGCGCTGGCAAGCACCTTGCCGACCGGCTCGCTGGCAGCCTGCGGCGAGAACTGCAGAACCGCCTGTGCCTGCTCGGCGGGCAGCCCGCGGATCAGGTCCACCACACGGCGGGCCTTCCGTGGCGTGACGCGCACGTAGCGCGCCTTAGCCCTGGCTTCCATGGTGTTCCCTTTCAGGCTTATCGCCGGCTGCGCCGGTCTTCCTTGACATGGCTGCGGAAGGTCCGCGTGGGAGCGAACTCGCCGAGCTTGTGGCCCACCATCGACTCGGTGATGAACACCGGGATGTGCTTGCGGCCGTCGTGTACGGCGATGGTGTGACCCAGCATCGCCGGCACGATCATGGACCGCCGGGACCACGTCTTGATGACGGTCTTGGTGCCCCTCTCGTTCTGCACGTCCACCTTCTTCATCAGGTGGTCGTCGACGAAGGGGCCCTTCTTAAGGCTACGAGGCATTACAGGCTGCTCCCTACCGCTTGTTCTTGCCGCGGCGGCGGCTGATCAGCCGGTCACTGGGCTTATGCGCCCGCCGGGTACGGCCTTCCGGCTTACCCCACGGGCTGACCGGGTGGCGACCGCCAGAGCTCTTGCCCTCGCCACCGCCGAGCGGGTGGTCGACCGGGTTCATGGC
>NZ_JASIAL010000357.1:0-5562 GCF_030042015.1 Trebonia sp.
AACACTCCCGCAAAGCGAACGCGCCTGCGCGGCGCCGCCGCGCGCGTAGCGGCGCCGGCCGCGAGCAGAGCGCGCGAATCCGTGAGTGGGCCAAGTCGCGCGGTTTCAAGGTCAATGAGCGCGGACGCATTCCGGCCAACATCGTGGCCGAGTACGAGGCCGCGCACTAGTTTCGTTCCGGGGGGCGACCCCCCGGAACCCCCCGGCTGGTTTTCCCCGGGGGGGCGACCCCCCGGACCCCCCGGCTGCGCCTTGACGGCGCACCTGCTCCGGGGTCTGTGCGGTTCCATGGCCGCGGTTTGCCCGGGGAGGACCACCCCCGGACCCCCCCGGCTGCGCCTTGACGGCGCACCTGCTCCGGGGCTCGGGCGGGACGCTGGTGGGCGGCGGTCACGCGGTGCGTTCGCTTCCGGCGTACTTGGAACATCGTTGCCCGTTCGCGCTGTTGGATGGGGTGAAGGCCAAGTGTCCGGGGAACTTCTCCTGTAGTTGGCGCATAATCGCGTTAAGTGCAGGGTCGGGCACGCGGCTACCATGCGGAGCAGGCAGGCACGCCGGAGCCTGCCGGATCCCCGCTGTGAGGAGAGCGACGACATGTTCGAGAGGTTCACTGACCGGGCGCGGCGGGTTGTTGTCCTGGCGCAAGAAGAGGCCAGGATGCTCAATCACAACTACATTGGCACTGAGCACATCCTGCTTGGCCTCATTCACGAGGGCGAGGGTGTCGCGGCCAAGGCGCTTGAGTCTCTTGGCATCAGCCTGGAGGCGGTCCGCCAGCAGGTCGAGGAGATCATCGGCCAGGGTCAGCAGGCTCCGTCGGGCCACATACCGTTCACTCCGCGTGCCAAGAAGGTGCTTGAGCTATCGCTGCGCGAGGCGCTGCAGCTCGGTCATAACTACATCGGCACCGAGCACATCCTGCTTGGCCTGATCCGCGAGGGCGACGGCGTGGCCGCGCAGGTCCTCGTCAAGCTGGGCGCGGACCTGAACAGGGTGCGCCAGCAGGTCATCCAGTTGCTGCACGGCTACCAGGGCAAGGAGCCGACCACGGGAGCCGCCGCCGGCAGCACCGAGTCAGCGCCGTCGACCTCTCTCGTGCTCGATCAGTTCGGCCGCAACCTCACCCAGGGCGCGCGCGAGGGCAAGCTCGACCCGGTGATCGGCCGGGAGAAGGAAATCGAGCGCGTCATGCAGGTGCTGTCCCGGCGGACCAAGAACAACCCGGTCCTGGTCGGCGCGCCCGGCGTCGGCAAGACCGCGGTGGTCGAAGGCCTGGCGCAGAAGATCGTCAAGGGCGAGGTTCCCGAGACCATCAAGGACAAGCAGCTGTACACCCTCGACCTCGGGGCGCTGGTCGCCGGCTCGCGGTACCGCGGTGACTTCGAGGAGCGGCTCAAGAAGGTCCTCAAGGAGATCCGCACCCGCGGCGACATCATCCTGTTCATCGACGAGATCCACACGCTGGTGGGCGCGGGCGCGGCCGAGGGCGCGATCGACGCGGCGTCCATCCTCAAGCCCATGCTGGCCCGCGGCGAGCTGCAGACGATCGGCGCGACCACGCTGGACGAGTACCGCAAGTACCTGGAGAAGGACGCCGCCCTCGAGCGCCGGTTCCAGCCCATCCAGGTGGCGGAGCCGACGATCTCGCACACCATCGAGATCCTCAAGGGCCTGCGCGACCGGTACGAGGCACACCACCGGGTCTCCATCACCGACGGCGCGCTCGTGGCCTCGGCGCAGCTGGCTGACCGCTACATCAGCGACCGGTTCCTGCCGGACAAGGCCATCGACCTGATCGACGAGGCCGGCTCGCGGATGCGGATCCGCCGGATGACGGCCCCGCCCGACCTGCGCGAGTACGACGAGAAGATCGCCCAGGTCCGCAAGGAGAAGGAGTCGGCCATCGACTCCCAGGACTTCGAGAAGGCGGCGGCGCTGCGGGACACGGAGAAGCAGCTGCTTGCCAAGAAGGCCGCCAGGGAGAAGGAGTGGAAGGCCGGCGACATGGACGTGGTCGCCGAGGTCAACGAGGAGCTCATCGCGGAGGTCCTCGCCACCGCCACCGGGATCCCCGTCTTCAAGCTCACCGAGGAGGAGTCGCAGCGACTGCTGCGCATGGAGGATGAGCTGCACAAGCGGGTGATCGGGCAGAACGACGCGATCAAGGCGCTGTCGCAGGCCATCCGGCGCACCCGGGCCGGCCTGAAGGACCCGAAGCGCCCCGGCGGGTCGTTCATCTTCGCGGGGCCTTCCGGCGTCGGCAAGACCGAGCTGTCCAAGACGCTGGCGGAGTTCCTGTTCGGCGACGAGGACTCGCTGATCCAGCTGGACATGTCCGAGTACATGGAGAAGCACACCGTCTCCAGGCTGTTCGGCTCCCCGCCCGGGTACGTGGGTTACGAGGAAGGCGGCCAGCTCACCGAGAAGGTGCGGCGGCGGCCGTTCTCCGTGGTCCTGTTCGATGAGATCGAGAAGGCCCATCAGGACATCTTCAACTCGCTGCTGCAGATCCTTGAGGAAGGGCGCCTCACCGACGCGCAGGGCCGCACGGTGGACTTCAAGAACACCGTGATCATCATGACCTCGAACATGGGGACGCGCGACATCTCCAAGGGCGTGTCGGTCGGGTTCGCCAGGCAGGGCGAGGCCCGCGGCTCCTACGACCGGATGAAGGCGAAGGTCGGCGAGGAGCTGAAGCAGCACTTCAAGCCCGAGTTCCTGAACCGCGTCGACGACATCATCGTGTTCCACCAGCTGGAGCGGGACGAGATCTTCAGCATCGTGGACCTGATGATCGCCAAGGTGGACGAGCGGCTCAAGGACCGCGACATGGGCATCGAGATCCGGCCGACCGCCAAGGACCTGCTCGCCCAGCGCGGCTACGACCCGGTGCTCGGGGCACGGCCGCTGCGGCGCACGATCCAGCGGGAGATCGAGGACAGCCTGTCCGAGAAGATCCTGTTCGGGGAACTGCGCCCAGGGCACATCGTCATCGTCGACACCGAGGGCAGCGGCGACGAGGTGAAGTTCACCTTCACCGGCGTCCCGAAGCCGGAGTCGGTCCCCGACGCGGCGGTGGCGGCGGTCGCGGCGAGCGAGCCGGCCGCGCCAAGCCCGGCGGCGGGCGGTGCGACGCCTACCGAGGGGCCTGGGACCGCGCAGGCGATCGGCTAGCACGACAGCCGTCTATTCGGGTTGGAGCTGCGGCTTTCCGTTGTCACGCGGCCGGGGCGCGTCCCCGGCGCCGATGCCAGCCGACGGCCCGACGATGCGACATGCCCGGTATGCCGGTATCCCGGAACCGGGCATTCCGGACACGGCGATTACCGGGAAACAAAAGACCGGTCAGGGACGCGTCGGTGAGTAACCCGGCATTGCCGGATGCCTGCCCTCCGGTTGCGGCATGGGTGCGCGGCAGGTTCGGCGTCCGGTCGCTGCCGAGGTCTGGGCGGTCATCGTGGCATGCGGTGCGGGCGGGCCGGTCCGGCCTGGTGGGCCGCGTGCCGGGGCTGCCCGGTGGCACCGGGGGCGTGATCTTGCAAAGCAGGGCATTCGGGGCAGGACGGGAGCGGCCCGGTCCGTGACACGCCCGGGACGGCCAGCTAACAAAACGACGCGCCCCAGGGGCGGCATTTTCTTTCCCGTTATCCCGGCCGGGCGCTGCAGGGCGAGCGGCAGGGGCTGGCGTGACGGACGGGAATGGGCCGAGACCGAGGCGATGGGTGGCTGCCGTACCAGCACTCTCGGATCCGCTAGGCGTAACGCGGGCAGCGCGAAGCTGCCGTCCGGCAGCGGGTCGACTAGGCCGTCGGACACCAGGCCGTCGAGCGCCCGGGCGCGCTGGACGTTGTCGGGCCAGACGGCGTCGAAGTGCTGCGATAGCACGGGTCCCGGCGATTCCCTTAGCAGGGCCAGCAGCCTGCCGCGGCACTGGCGGTCGGTGCCTTCGTAGCGCTGAATAGGGCGTTGCGACGCCGATGCGGGCTGGCCTGCGGCTAGCCAGGCGCAGTGCGGCGCGACCGGGCAGTCGGTGCAGCGTGGCCGGGCCGCGGTGCAGGTGAGCGCGCCGAGTTCCATGACGGCGACCGACCAGCGGGCCGCGACGGCCGGGTCGGCGGGCAGCAGCGATTCCGCGAGCCGGTACTCCGCCGCCGACGGCCGCGGACCGGGGAACTGCCGCCCGGACACCAGCCGGGCAAGCACGCGGCGCACGTTGGTGTCAAGCACGGCGTGCCGGCGGCCGAAGGCGAAGGCAGCCACCGCCGCCGCGGTGTAGGCGCCGATCCCGGGCAGCGCGAGCAGTTCCTCCCGGGACGACGGGATCTGCCCGCCGTGCCGCTGCGTCACGATGGCGGCGGTCGCGTGCAGCCGCAGCGCGCGCCGCGGGTAGCCGAGCCGGCCCCATTGCCGCACCGCCTCGCCCGGCGGGTCCGCTGCCAGCGCGGGGGCCGACGGCCACCTGGCGAGCCAGGCGTGGTGGGCGGGCAGCACCCGGCTCACCGGCGTCTGCTGCAGCATTACCTCGCTGACCAGAACCGACCACGGGGTTGCCCGCGGCGCGCGCCACGGCAGGTCGCGCGCGTGCGCCGGATACCACGCCAGCACCGGCTCGAAATAGGGCGATCCCATGCCAGGCATTATCCCCGGCGAGTCGGACGCCGCTGCCGGGCTGCGTGCCGCGGCTCGTGGTCATCTCCTGGAGTCGCGCGGTAGGCGAGGCCGGCTGCGCGGGCCCGCTCGCCTCCGGCGTCTGGGGTACGTTCGAGGCGATCGCCATGAGCGCGGTGGGCCAGTCCAGCCCGGCCAGCAGCGTTAAGCTCCTGCGCTGCCAGCTCCGCCCGTGCCCGGTGACATCGGCGGCGGGGGCCCTCAGCCGCGGAGGGCGGCTGTCAGCGCCGCACGGATATCGTCCACTTCGATGACCTCCATGGTTCCGCCGCCCTGGACGTCGGCCGAGCCCGCGGGCACGATCGCCCTGCGGTAGCCCATCCGCTCCGCCTCGGTGAGCCGCCGCGGCACGCCCGCGACGTTGCGCACCTCACCGGCCAGGCCGACCTCGCCGACCGCGACCACGCCCTGCGGCACCGCGAGGTTGGCAGTCGAGCTGGCCAGCGCCAGCGCCACAGCCAGGTCAACGGAAGGCTCGGTGAGCCGGACCCCGCCGACTGTCGCGGCGTAGACGTCGGTCCTGGCGAGCTTCAATTCGGTGCGGCGCTGCAGCACCGCGAGCACCATGCCGACACGGGAGGCATCGAGCCCGGACGTGACCCTGCGCGGCACGTCGAGCGCGGACGCGGTGACCAGCGCCTGCACTTCGGCGAGGAGCGGGCGGCGGCCCTCCAGGGTCACGGTGACGCAGGTTCCAGGTACCGGCTCACTGTGGCGGGACAGGAACAGCCCGCTGGGGTCGGCGAGCCCGATCAGGCCGTACTCGCCGAGGTCAAAGCAGCCGACCTCGTCGGTCGGGCCGTACCTGTTCTTGACCGCCCGCACCATCCGCAGCCGCGAGTGCCGGTCGCCCTCGAAGTGCAGCACCACGTCGACGATGTGCTCAAGGGTGCG
>NZ_JASIAL010000358.1:0-7475 GCF_030042015.1 Trebonia sp.
CCGGGTGAACTTGCCGGGGTGCCGGCCGTCACCGGTTTCTCCGCCGGGGGCCGCGAGCGTGCCCGGTAGCGCCCGGGCGGGCCGGGATCAGCTCACCGGTCACCGCGATCGCACGCCCGGCGGTCACCCCGTAACGGGCATGCACGCATCGAGCGCACCGGTTCCGGCGGCGCCGGTTAAGCCGGCGCCACGACCGCTGGCTGCTGTCCGCAACCGTTCAGGGTAGCCACATTCGGTCACCACGAGTGAAGCGATGCCGTGCACCGGATCGCCGAATACGTCCTGTTGGCGAAGACGATGGCTCCGCTTGGTGGGGGCGCGCCGATCACCCGGTTATGCCGGAGGGCCGGGCCGCTGGCAAGGCCGCGAGTGCGTCGACGGAGATGAGCGGGCCACACGGCAGGTTGACGCGGCTTTGGCATGTGACGGTCACGAACAGCGTTGCTCGCGACGTAGTGGCCGGCGTTGTGGGAGAAGACGATGGTCTGCCGGGGTCGACGGTCCGCACCCGCACCGATCGGCGCTGCGCGCTTTCCCTGCGCGTGGAAGGACCAGGATGCTAGCCGGGCTGGAGCTGATGCGAAGCGCTCGATGACCGGCTCACGTGGTCAGCGTTTTGCTGGCGGTGATGAGCAGGTACTCCCATTCCATGATCATGGCCGCTGAGCCGCTGTCGTGGCGGCCGGCAAGGCCGGCGAGGTCGCGGTCGAGGGCGGCGGTTCGCTGCGGGTCACCGGCGAGGCCCCGGTAGGCGGCGATGACCGGGCCGTAGCGCGCCTTGAAGTAGTCGCGGAAGTCCTCGGGGCTGGTGAACTTGTCCACCCGGACTGTCTTGCGCTGTGCGGTGAGGTTGGCGACCCGGTCACCGAGCAGCGCGCGGACGTGGTCTTCGCGGCCCCACAGCGGCGGCGGCTGGGCACCGGGCGGGGGCGGCGGGGCATAGGGCTTCATGGCGGCGAACATCTGGCCGATGAAGCCCTCGGGAGTCCAGCTGAGCAGCCCGATGGTCCCGCCGGGACGGCATACCCGGACCAGCTCGCCGGCGCTGACCTGGTGGTGGGGGGCGAACATGACTCCCAGGCAGGACATCACGACGTCGAACTCGCCGTCGCCGAACGGCAGTGCCTCGGCGTCGGCTTCCCGCCATTCCAGCGCGATGCCCTGCCGTCCGGCCTGCTGGCGGCCGGCGGTGAGTAGTTCGGGTGTCAGGTCGCAGGCCACCACGCTTGCGCCGGCCCGGGCGGCGGGGATAGCCGCGTTCCCGGATCCCGCAGCCACGTCAAGCACCCGGTCGCCGGGCCGCACCGCGCACGCGCCGACCAGGATCTGGCCCAGGTCCGCGATGATGTCGGCGGCCAGGACAGGGTAATCACCAAGCGCCCACATGGCACGGTGGCTAGCCTTCAGGGTCCTGTCGGCCTGCTCCGCCGGTGCGGTCATCGCCGTTCTCCTCCCGCATGCCCGGGCGGCCACCGGACTGGCGCCGCCGTGGAACTGACGCTAGGAACAGACCGGGCCTTCGGCTAGTACAAGATCTGTACCAGCACTGGCCCGCGCTGGCGATCAGGACCTAGCCTGCGGAACATGGGGTCTTCCTACCGCCAGTTCTGCCCGGTGGCCAAAGCGATGGAGCTGCTGGACGAGCGCTGGACGCTGCTGATCGTCCGTGAGCTGGTGACCGGCAGCCAGCACTTCAACGAGCTTCGCCGCGGGGTGCCGCGGATGTCCCCCTCCCTGCTCTCCAAACGGCTGAGCCAGCTGGCACGCGCCGGAATCGTGGACCGCCACGATGACGGAAGCGACGTCCGGTACGTGCTGACTCCGGCGGGCCGCGAACTGCGGCCGGTGGTCGAAGCGCTGGCGGTCTGGGGTATCCGCTGGATCGGGGAAATCGGCGAGGAGGACCTCGATCCCAAGCTGCTGCTGTGGGACATGCACCGCAACATCGACCATGACGCCGTCCCTGACGGCAGGACGGTCGTGCAATTCCGGTTCCCAGAGGCCTCCGCGCGCAGCCGGGACTGGTGGCTCGTGATCACACCGGACGACGCCGACGTCTGCGACGCCGACCCCGGCTATCCCGTCGCCGTCACCATGACCACCAGCCTGCGGCGCATGACCGAGGTCTGGCGCGGCGACCTGAGCTGGCCAGACGCGCTACGCTCCGGAGCGATCACCCTCCACGGACCCGAAAGTCTCCGGCGGGCCGTCCCCCGCTGGTTCACCCTTCCGGTATTCGCCGCAGTGTCGCGGCCTCCCCGATCATGACCCGCGTGCTCCACCGACTGCGCATCACGCCTGGCGGAGTTGCTGCACCGCGCTGACCAGGGAGTCTGCGAGCTCTGAGCGGTTCAGGTAAGACCCCGTAAGGTCCGCCACGTAAACGATCCCCGGCCACTTCCTGCCAGGTCCTTCCGGTGCGCACGCTCGCCGGGCGTTCCGCAACGATGTCCGAGCCGGGCCGCGCGGTGGCGTCCCTGGTCTTCACCAGGATCCACCGGCGCTCGCCTGTGCGGGTCAGGGCGAAGCCTCCGGTCAGCTTGCTGCCGTGCAGGATGAAGGCCAGGTGGCCGGGCTCGTCGCGGGTGACCTCAGCGGGTCCCTCGTCCCAGATGATCACGGCGCCGCTGCCCCGCGGCTGTCCCTCGTGCACCCCTTCGAACTCACCGGCCGACAGCTCGTGATCCTCGACGGGGACGGCCAGGCGCCGCACACCGGGGTCGAGCGACGGTCCTTTCGGGACGGCCCAGGAGCGCAGCACTTCGCCCGCCTGAATGCGCAGGTCGAAGTGGAGCGTGGTCGCGTCATGCAGCTGCACGACAAATCGCGTGGCAGGCACTAGGCGACAGTAGCCGAGCACGGCGTGCTCACTGAAGATCCCGCGCGGCCGTCCCGTCTCGGCTACTGCGGCGCGCCTGGCGCAGCGATCGTACGCCGTCCCAGCGCAGCCGACCGGGCCCGGGATGACCCGCCGACCCGGCGGGCATCGCCGGTGTAGATGCGGCCGTTGCGCACCGTGAGGCCGGCGGGATCTTCGGCCGGCTGTGCCGGACCAGCCCGGCCACCGGCATCGACGTCCAGGAGTGGGGCGTGGCCATGCCGCGCCTCTTTCTTGGCGGCAGCTTTCACCGTAGGCACCGGCGGCAGGCGACGGCTTCGGTCAGATGACTGACCGCTCCCCCAAGTCGGCTGCCGCAGTTCTGCGGCCAGGCTGCGTCGCCGCAATGCAGCCAGATGACTGAAGCCTAGCCGGGGGGCCTCGGGCAAGCCTTGACAGGTGACGGAGCGCCACCCTGTCCTGTTCATTCACGGTCTGTGGCTGCACGCGAGTTCGTGGGATCGGTGGGTGAAGCTGTTCGCGGCGCACGGGTATGCCGCTGTGGCGCCCGGCTGGCCTGGTGATGAACCGACGGTTCGGGCTGCGAGGGAGAGTCCCAGCGCGCTGCACGGCCGCGGCACCGATGAGGTGAGGGAGCACTACGCGCAGGTCGCGAGAAGCCTCACGGCGCGGCCTGTGCTGGTCGGGCACGGGTTCGGGGGGGTGCTGGCGCTGACGCTGGCCGTGGAGATCCACGCCGCCGGCGTGATCGCGATCGACGCGATGCCGGTCGGCGCGATCGCGCCGGCCCGAGATCCGGCGGCCGGGCTCGGTGCGGCGGCGCTCACCCGCGACGAGTTCCGCGAGTTGTATGGCTGCGCCGTGAGCCGTGCGGAGTCTGACCGGCTCTACGAGCGGTGGGCGATACCAGCGCCCCAGTGGGCACTGCGTGAGGCACTCAGGCCTGACACGCTCGCGCCACGACCAGATGCGCCTGCCACGAACTCTTCTCGCTGCCCCGTGCTGCTGGTGGTGAGCGGGCAGAGCCGGCGACGCGCGGTCGCGCGGTACGCCTCCGCCGGAGCACGCGCGCTCGTCGCGGCCAGCGAGGTGGCTGTCTTCCCCGATCGGGGGCCGTCCCTGGTCATCGACAGCGGCTGGCGGCCGGTGGCCGAATCATGCCTGTCCTGGATGGACGCGTACGAGCTGTGAGTCGCCGTCGGCTCCAGGCCGCGCGGCGCGGCCTGGAGCCGACGGCGTCCTTCCTGTCAGCTTGTCGCCCAGGCAGCGGCGACGATCACGCTGGCGACGGCGCCAGGCTTGGAGATCAGCGACAGGTGGCCGGCGTCGACGTCGGTGATGCGGGCATGGGCCCGGTGCGCCATGAAGGTCAGCAGCGCGGGCGGGATGACCCTGTCGGCGGTGCCGACCACGGCCCACGACGGGATGGCCTGCCAGGCCGGGGTACCGGAGACGTCCGTGGCGGCGTTAGCGGCCAGCGGCCGCTGGGTGGCCGCCAGCAGCGCAGCCTCGGTGGCGCTGAGGCCGCTGGCGAAGCAGCCGGGGAACTTGTCCGGCTGCAGGTACAGGTCGGCGTCGCCTTTCGGCGCGCCAGGGAACGGCACCGGGTCGAAGACCGTGGCCGGGTTCCCGCCGATGCACGAGCCCGCGCCCTGCGGCCGGGCCAGCAGCGAGGCGATCGACTCGCCCTTGGCCGGGATGAAGGCGTCCACGTACACCAGCGCCTTGACCTCAGGATCGCCGACCGCGGCGTCGGTGATGACCGCGCCGCCATAGGAGTGGCCGACCAGCACGATCGGCTTTCCGGCGAGCGCGGCGTTGCCGGTCAGGAAATCGTGCAGGTAGGCGGCGTCGGAGGCCAGGCCGCGCAGCGGGTCCGGCGGCGCGTACACGGTGAAGCCTTCACTGGTCAGGATCCGGATCACCCCGTCCCAGCTTGATGAGTCGGCCCACGCGCCGTGCTCCAGGACAATGACCGGCCTGGTCTTGCCGGCCCAGTTCAGGTCGCGCGCGCTGGCGGCGGCCCGGGCCGGGCCGCCCGCGATGGCGGCAGCCAGCAGGCCGGCCAGGGCCAGGATGGCGGCGACGATGACCAGGCGCAGCCGGGCGCGGTGCGCTGTGGCGATGGCGTTCATCGCATGCGTCCTTTCCGGTGTGATGAACAAGACGCTGTGCAGCATGGCCGCCCGGCGCGCTCGGCCGCTTGCGTCATGCGACTGCACCTGAGCGCGGAGACCACGGCCCGTTCGGGATAATCCGGGGGTGCGGGGGGCACGGTCGCGGCACCAGGACGCGGCCGGTGCCCGCGCGGGACCTCATGGACGGTGACGGCGCGGGGGACGCTCTCGCCTGAGTCCAGCCGCCCGGGCGCTGGAGACGCGGACTACACGCTGGACCCGGTCAGCCCGTCGGGCTGGGGCGGCGGCTTTACCCGGCTGCCCGTCGCGGTTCCACGGTGAATCCCAGGTTTGCGAGCACCTTGACGGCGCCGGACTTGCCGCCCTCGAAATCGCCTGAGGCAAGGCGCTGGCCGGTGGCGAACTCATAGGCGGTGCCCAGGATTGCCTTGGGCGGGTAGCGCCGCTCCTCCCAGCGGAGGTCGTAGGTCGTGGTCGGGGCGAAACCGTGCGCGGAGAAGAAGTCCCGCGGTCCCAGCCGGTCGTACTCCTGTATCGCGCGCAGCACGTCCGTACGGCTGACGCGCGTCCATGTCACTGTCATGTGTCCTCCCGTCGATGGCCGATCTCCCATGGCGCTGGCTCCTCACATGTCCAGGACGAGCGCGGTGCTCGGACGGGAGCAGCAGATGAGCACCTGCCCCGCTGGCGGTGGTTCCAGCGGCTCAGGGGCGTAGGTGATGTCGCCGGACAGCAGCGCGGTGACGCAGGTGTGGCAGACGCCGGTCCGGCAGGCCCACCTGGTCGGGACGTCGCAGGCGTCGGCGAGGTCGAGCACCGACCGTGTGCCGTCGCCGAACGGCGCGGTGATGCCGCTGCGGGCGAAGGTGACAAGCGGCCCGGTTCCTGGCGGGCCCGGCGGCTGGTGCGGCGGCCTGCTGGCCTGCCCGGTGAGCCCCGGGTTGATTCGCGGCAGTGCGCCGAACAGCTCGGTGCGGACCGCGGCCTGGTCGAGGCCGGCCGCTGTCAGGGCAGCGCGCATGTCGGCCATGAACGAGGCAGGCCCGCAGACGTAGGCGGTCGCGGTTGACGGGATGGCCAGCGCGACCAGCCTGTCTTTGGTGAGGCGCCCGGCCGCGGCGTGCGCCCGGTGCCGCTCAGGGGGTGTGGCCGCGCTGTAGAACACGTGCGCGCGGGCATGCGGCAACTCAGCCACGAGGGCGTGCGCCTCGGCCGCGAAGGGATGCTCGCGCGGTCCGCGTGCCCCGTGCACCCAGCAGACCTCGCGCTCGCTGCGGCCTGCCGCGAGCTGATGCAGCATGGACAGCACGGGCGTGACCCCGATGCCCGCGGAGATCAGCAGGACAGGGCCGACGCCGTCGTCGAGGACGAAGTCGCCGCGGGGGGCGGCCACCGCAAGGACCGCTCCTGGGCGCAGGGCGCGGTTCAGGTAACCGCTCACCGTGCCGTGGGGCTCGCTTTTGACGCTGATCCGGTACGTGCCGGTGTCGGCCGCCGCGGACAGCGAGTAGCTGCGGACCGGGGCCGGCTCCCCGGCACCGTCGACCCGCAGTGTGAGGTACTGGCCGGCCCTGGCCGGCGGGAGGGCAGTGCCGTCGACGGCGGCGAGGTAGATCGAGGACACGTTCTCGCTTTCCTGAACGATCTCGCTGACGCGCAGCTTCCGGAAGGCGGGCCAGGCGGGCGTCGGGACGGTCTCGGTGCCAGCGGCCGCGGACGCGTCATGGCCATGATCTCCGGCGGCTGCCAGCAGGTCGCGGAACGATCCCTGCCACCCTGGGCTGAGCGCGGGCGTCCCCAGCGCCAGGCGGAGTTTGGCGGTGTCCTTGCCTGGCAGGTAAAGCAGCGCGTCGGTGTCGGCCACCGTGAGTTCCCGCGGGCCGGCCCGTGTCCTGATGATCTGGTCTCCCGCCTTGATGCGGCCTTCGCGGATGACCCGCATGTAGAAGCCGGGACGGTGGTGGCTGACCAGCAGGGCGGGCAGTTCGGGCTCGCCGAGGCGCAGGCCGACGCGGTAGCAGGTGACGCGGGGCTGGGTCACCTCGAATTCGGCTTCGCCGATGCTGTACCGGTCCCCGATGCAGACTTCGTCGTCGGGCAGGCCGTCCACGGTCAGGTTCTCCCCGAACTGGCCGTAGCCGAAGTCGTCACGCCCGAAGTGCCGCTCCCAGTGCCGGTAGGACTGGATCTGGTAGACAAGCACGGCCCGCTGCTCGCCGCCGTGCCCGGCGGTGTCGCCCTGCCCGTCGCCGTCGATGTTGAGCCGGCGGGCCATCACGGCGCCGTCCACCGGGCGCTTCCACACGCCGGTGTATACGGTCTTGCCCTGCCATGGCACGTTGTGCGGCATGCCGACGTTGACGGAAAGCAGCACGGGCGCCTCGGCACGCTCCCCCGCCGCGGCACCTGGTTCCGGACACGCGGCGACGCCGGTCACGGCTGCCTTCCCTGGCGGAACTCGGCGACGGTCAGGTCGCGGTCGACGCCGTGCGGGACCA
>NZ_JASIAL010000359.1:0-2552 GCF_030042015.1 Trebonia sp.
AACCTGGCGGCGCGCAGGATCCGCAGCGGGTCGTCGGAAAACGAGTCCTCGGGGCGCCCCGGCGTGCGGATCACGCGTTCGGCCAGCGCCGCCAGGCCCCCGAACGGGTCGACAAGCTCATAGGAGGGCAGCCGCGCCGCCATCGCGTTGATCGTGAAGTCCCGGCGCGCCAGGTCCTGCGCAAGCGACGTGCCGTAGCGCACGTCGGGCTTGCGCGAGCGCGGTCCGTACCGCTCGCTGCGGTAGGTCGTGATCTCGAACACGACCTCGCCCTTGCGCAGGCCGACCGTGCCGAACTCGATCCCCACCGTCCAAGTGCTGTCGGCCCACCCGCGGGTAATCGCGAGGACCCGCTCGGGGACCGCGTCGGTGGTCAGGTCCAGGTCACCGGGGCGGCTGCCGAGGAAGACGTCCCGCACCGGCCCGCCGACGAGCGCGAGCTCGTGCCCGGCCCGGGTGAACAGCTCCCCGAGCTCGGCCGCGGCCGGCGTGAGCGCGCGCAGCAGCGCCGTGGCCGCCTTACGCTGGTCGGCACGCATGGTGGCAGCGGAGGTGGAATCTGACACGGGCATCGAGGGTATCTAGCCCAATCCTTTCCGGAAAACGGCAATAGCATGCGAAGCGTGCGCACTGTCGTTCGTACCCTGATGGCTGGCTTCCTCGCCCTCGCCGGACCGGTTCTCGCCGCACCGGCCGCGGCAGCCCACGTCCAGGAAACACAACAGTCAGCCCGAACGGACAGCGCTTCCTCTCACCAGCTCACCATCTCTATCGACGCGCTGAACCCGAGCTTCGCGACTCCCAGCTCGACCGTGACGGTAAGCGGGACGGTAACCAACGATACCGGCTCGCCCCTGCAGGGCATCCAGGTACAGCTGCTGACCGAGGACCAGGACTTCCTGGCCCGCTCGCAGATGGACAGCTACGCCGCCGGCAGCAACTCGGTGATGTCCCCGGTGCCGATCGGCACCCCGTACGTGGTGCCGGGCACGGTGCGCAGCGGCAGCACCGTGCGCTGGTCCGCGTCGTTCAGCGCGGCCGCGGCCTACTACGGCGCCACGTTCGGCGTGTACCCGCTCGAGGCACAGGCCGAGTCCGCCGATGGCAACCCGCTCAGCACCGAGCGCACTTTCCTGCCGTTCTGGCCGGGGAATGACTCCGCGGACTCGCTGAGCACCGCCTGGCTCTGGCCGCTCATCGACGAACCGCAGCAGGGCCCGTGCCCGCAGACGCTGGCCACGAACTCGCTGGCGGCGAGCCTGAGCACCGGGGGGCGGCTCGGCACCCTGCTCGCGGTCGGCGAGCAGTGGGCCCAGCAGGACGAGCTGACCTGGGTAGTCGATCCGGCGCTGCTGTCCGACGCGCAGCTGATGGCACAAAGGCACTTCGTCGGCGGCAACGCCACCTGCACCGGCGCGCCCGTTCTCCCCGCCAGCGGGGCCGCCGCCAGCTGGCTGGCCACGCTGCGGACCGGGACGGCCGGCGAACCCGTGGTCGTTACCCCCTACGCAGACGCCGACGTCGCCGCGCTGACCCAGGCAGGCCTGGACGCTGACGTGCGGACCGCCTACCAGCTCGGGGAGTCGGTCGCCAGGAAGATACTGCAGCGTCCGTTCGGGATAGACGGAAACGGTCCGGGCGACGGCGGGTCAGCGGCGCTCGCCTGGCCAGCCGACGGGACCGCGGACGCGAGCGTTCTCACCAGCCTCGCCACCAACGGCGGCATCTCCACCGTCGTGCTGAACAGCGGTGAGATGACGTCCACGGACGCGCCGTACGACAACGCCCTCGCCGCGACCACGACGGGCACCGGCACCACGATGGGGGTCCTGCTGGCGGATTCGGAGCTGACCAGCGTGCTCGGCTCGGCATCGGCCGGCGCGCCGGCGGGCGCGCAGTTCGCGGCCGAGCAGGACTTCGTCGCACAGACCGCGATGATCGCCGCCGAGGCGCCTTACCAGAAGCGCTCCCTGGTCATCGCGCCGCCCCAGCGCTGGGACCCGCCGGCGGGCGAGGCAGAAAGGCTCCTTTCGCTCACCTCGTCGCTGCCCTGGCTGCACCCGGTGGGGCTGTCCAGCCTGGCCGCCGCCGCCGGCGATCTCAAGGCGCGCCAGCCGCTGGCGGGCAGCCAGGTCGACACCGCCGAGCTGGGCAGCGGCTACCTCAGCGAGGTCAGGTCGGTCGACAGCAGCCTCGCGCTGTACACGGACCTGCTGTACCAGCCGAGCGCCAGCCTGCTGCAGAGGCTCGACGCCGCGGCGGTGGGCACCGAGTCTTCGGCCTGGCGCGGCGCGGGCGGGGCCACCGGATGGCTGGCGCTGACCAAGCTCGCGGACTACCTGCGGTACTGGGAGCAGAAGGTCCAGATCCTCGCGGGAACGAAGCTGCTGCTTGGCGGCGCCTCCGGCCCGGCACCGATATCCGTGCAGAACGCCGGGCAGCTGCCCGTCCAGGTCGGGGTCGAGGTGATCGTGCCGCCGGGCAGCGAGCTTTCTGTCGCGAACCCGCACGCCCTGATCGTGGTGCCGGCCGGGAAGACGGGCACGGTGACG
>NZ_JASIAL010000360.1:0-3510 GCF_030042015.1 Trebonia sp.
GCGCTGCTCCCGCTGGCGACCGCGGCCACGCAGCCCCCGCTGTCGCCGGCCACCGCGCCGCTGGCAAGCTGGCTGGAAGCACACGGCCTCAGGTACGGCGTGGCCGGGTACTGGGACGCGTCGGTCACCACGCTGCAGTCCGGCAACAGGGTGCAGATACGCGCCGTCGACCTGCACAAGCACGTCAACGCTCCCGGGTGGAACATCAACATTCCCGGCTGGGAGGACAACGCCTTGTGGTACAACCCGGCCAGGTACGACGCGACGTTCGCGGTGGCCGACGTCAAGGGCCGCTACCCGGCGACCGCGTTCGAGCAGTTCTTCGGCAAGCCTGCGCACACGTACCGGGTGGCCGGCTGGCTCGTCCTCGTTTACCGGACGAACCTGCTGCGGAAGGTCCTGCCCATACTGCCGTAAACCCCCGGGGAAGGCACTACCTTGTCAGTTGTGAAAGCGTTGGTCCTAGCCGGAGGCACCGGGACGCGGCTGCGCCCGATTACCCACACCTCCGCCAAGCAGCTGCTGCCGGTGGCGAACAAGCCGGTGCTGTTCTATGGCCTTGAGGCGATCGCCGGTGCCGGGATCCACGACGTCGGGCTCGTGGTCGGGGACACCGCGGCCGCGATCGAGGCCGCGGTCGGCGACGGGTCGGGGTTCGGAATCCGCGTCACGTACATCCGCCAGCAGGCGCCGCTCGGACTCGCGCACGCGGTGCTTGTGGCCAGGGACTTCCTCGAAGACGAGGACTTCGTGATGTACCTGGGTGACAACTTCATCGTCGGGGGCATCACCGCGCTGGTGGGAGAGTTCGCCGCCACGCGGCCGGACGCGCAGATCATGCTCACCAGGGTGCCGGACCCGAGCGAGTTCGGGGTAGCGCAGCTCGACCAGAGCGGGCAGGTGATCGGGCTCGAGGAGAAGCCCAGGCAGCCGAAGAGCGACCTGGCCCTCGTCGGCGTGTACATGTTCACGCCCGCGGTCCACGAAGCCGTGCGCCAGCTCAAGCCCTCGTGGCGCGGCGAACTTGAGATCACGGAAGCGATCCAGTGGCTCATCGACAACGGCAAGGCCGTGCGCTCCACGACGATCACCGGGTACTGGAAAGACACAGGAAACGTCACCGACATGCTCGAGGTCAACCGGCTGGTGCTTGAGACGATCGAGCCGCGGGACGACGGCGTCGTCGAGCGCGATTGCGAGATCATCGGGCGGGTCGTGGTCGAGCCCGGCGCCCAGGTGTCGGGCTCCCGCATCGTCGGCCCCGCGATCATCGGCGCGGGCACGAAGGTGACCGGGTCGTATATCGGCCCGTATACCGCGATCGGGGCGGACTGCCTGATCGACGACAGCGAGATCGAGTACTCGATCCTGCTGCGCGGCGCGTCCGTCCGCGGCGTCCGGCGCATCCAGGCGTCCCTGATCGGGCACAACGCGGAAGTCACCCCGGCGCCGCGGGTGCCGCAGGTGCACCGGCTTGTGCTCGGCGACCACAGCAAGGTGCAGATCAGCTCATGAGAGTCCTGGTGACCGGAGGAGCCGGGTTCATCGGCTCGCACTACGCGCGCACGCTGCTCGCCGGCGGGTATCCCGGCTACGAAGACGCCGACGTCACCGTGCTCGACGCCCTCACCTACGCGGGCAACCCTGCCAACCTCGCCCAGGTATCCGCCAGCCCGCGGCTGACCTTCGTCACGGGGAACATCTGCGACCCGCGGCTGCTGGCGGAACTGCTGCCCGGTCATGACGCCGTCGTCAACTTCGCCGCGGAGACGCACGTGGACCGGTCGATCGCCGGGGCGGCGGAGTTCGTGACCTCCAACGTGACCGGCGTGCAGGTCCTGCTCGACGCGTGCATGCGCGCCGGGATCCCGCGGATCGTGCACGTGTCCACCGATGAGGTCTACGGGTCGATCGCCGCGGGTTCGTGGTCCGAGGATGCCCCGCTCAGCCCGAACTCGCCCTACGCGGCCGCCAAGGCGGGCGGCGACCTCATGGCGCTCGCCTACGCCAGGACCCACGGCCTGGACGTGTCCATCACCCGGTGCTGCAACAACTACGGCCCCTACCAGTACCCGGAGAAGGTCATCCCGCTGTTCGTCACCCGCCTGGCCGACGGCGACCCGGTCCCGCTGTACGGCGACGGGCTGAACGTCCGCGGGTGGATCCACGTCGACGACCACTGCCGCGGCGTGCAGCTCGTCCTGGAGAAGGGCAAGCCCGGCGCCGTCTACCACATCAACGGCGACACCGAGCTCACCAACCGCGAGCTGACCGCCGCCATCCTCGACGCGTGCGGCGCCACCTGGGACATCGTCGTCCCGGTGACCGACCGGCCCGGTCACGACCGGCGGTACTGCCTCGACGACTCCCTGCTGCGCTCCATGGGATACGCGCCCCGCATCGCGTTCCCCGGCGGACTCAAGGCCACGATCGACTGGTACGCGGCCAACCGCGGCTGGTGGGAGCCCCTGCAGCGGCCTGGACCGCCCCCGCCGCTGCGCCCGGCCGGCGCCACCCGGTGACCCGCTGGCTGGTCACAGGCGCGGCCGGGATGCTGGGCCGCGACCTGACGTCCCTGCTGACCGGCGAGGGCGAGCAGATGACCGCGCTGGACCGGGCCGGCCTGGAGATCACCGACCCGGTGGCGGTCCCGGCGGCGCTGGACAGGCACCGGCCCGACGTCGTCGTCAACTGCGCCGCCTGGACCGCGGTCGACGACGCAGAAGCGCACGAGGACGCGGCGCTCGAGGTCAACGGCCGCGCGGTCGCGCGGCTGGCCGCCGCGTGCGCCAGCCGGCAGATCACCCTGGTCCAGCTGTCCACGGATTACGTCTTCGACGGCGCCGCCCGCCGGCCGTACGGGGAGAGTCACCCGGCGGCGCCGCGCACCGCCTACGGCCGCAGCAAGCTGGCCGGCGAGCGTGCCGTGCTCGCCGCGCTCCCCGATGACGGTTACGTGGTGCGGACGGCCTGGCTGTACGGCGCCCACGGGACAAGCTTTGTCGCCACCATGCTCAGCCGCGCCCGCGCGGCCAGCCCCGTCAGCGTCGTCGACGACCAGCGCGGCCAGCCCACCTGGACCGCCGACCTGGCCGGCCAGATCCGCGCCCTGGTCACCGCCCGCGCCCGCGCCGGGATCTACCACGCGACGAGCTCGGGTGAGGTCACGTGGTTCGGGCTGGCCCGCGAGGTCTACGCGCTGGCTGGCGCGGACCCGGCGCTGGTGTCGCCCACCTCAAGCGCCGCCTACCCGCGCCCGGCGCCGCGGCCGGCTTACAGCGTTCTCGGCCACGAGGCGTGGGCGGCCGCCGGCATCAGCCCGATCGGGAACTGGCGGGACGCGCTTGACCGGGCGTTCCCCGCGATGTGCGCGCGCTGACCGGTGCGGCCCTGCTCCCCCGCTTGCCGCCCGCACCGCGCCCCGGGTCAGCCGGTGTTGCCGATCGCGGCGACGGCGGGGCCGCCTGCGCCCTGGGCGAGCGGGATGTGCACGGCGACCACGGCCGAGCG
>NZ_JASIAL010000361.1:0-6870 GCF_030042015.1 Trebonia sp.
GCCGCGCAGGCAGCCGCCGATGCCGAGCCCGCCGCGGGCGGGGCGGGCGAGAGCGAACCCAGCGCGCCAGGAAGCGACGCGCCCGAAGGCAAGCAGTGACCTCTGTGCCGAGCGCGCTGCCAGCGACGGTGGCGGGCCGCGACGGCCCGCCGCACGCCGTCGGCCGCGAACGCCGTCGGCCCCAGGCGATCGCCCGCGCGCTCGTCGCGCTCACCAAGCCGCGCATCATCGAGCTGCTGCTGGTCACCACGGTGCCGACGATGCTGCTCGCGCAGCGGGGCCTGCCGTCCGTGCGGCTGGTTCTCGTCACGCTGATCGGCGGCACGCTGGCGGCAGGCAGCGCGAACACGATCAACTGCTACATCGACCGCGACATCGACGCGGTGATGAAGCGCACCGCGCGCCGCCCGCTGGTCACCAAGCAGGGGGTGATAACGCCGGCCGAGGCACTGGCCTGGGGGATCGTGCTCGGCGCGGTCGCCACCGCGCTGCTCGGCCTGATGGCCAACTGGCTGGCCGCGTCGCTGGCCGACGCGGCGATCCTGTTCTACGTCTTCGTCTACACGCTGCTGCTCAAGCGGCGCAGCCCGTCGAACATCGTGATCGGCGGCGCGGCCGGCTGCTTCCCCGTGCTCGTCGGCTGGGCCGCGGTCAAGGGCACGGTGGCGCTGCCCGCGATCGTGCTGTTCGCGGTGATCTTCCTGTGGACCCCGCCGCACTTCTGGGCCCTGGCGATGAAGTTCCGCAAGGACTACGCCGCCGCGGGCGTCCCGATGCTCCCGGTGGTCGCCCCGGCCGCCGTGGTGACCCGCAAGATCGTCTGGTACTCCTACGCGATGGTCGCCGCCACCCTGGCCCTGGCGCCGTACGCGGGCTGGATCTACGGCACGGCCGCGCTCGGGCTCGGCGGCTGGTTCCTCATCGAGGCCCACCGGCTGCACGCCCAGGTCCGCGCCGATTCCGCGGCGGTCCCCGGCGGCGGCGAGCCGCACCCCCGCCCGGTGCCGATGCGCCTGTTCCACCTGTCGATCGGATACCTGACGCTGCTGTTCGTCGCGGTAGCGATCACCGCCCTGCTCCCCTGGGGCCGCTGGTAACAACCGCGCATGATCTGCCGTCTCCCACACCTCGCGGGACTGCTTACGAAACGCCAGGTTTGTGAGGACCGCGCTGAGGATCGCGCAGGTGGCGAGGACCGTGGTCGCGATCGCGGTCAGGATGGTCGCGCCGGGCGGGGACATCGGCACCCTATTCCTCGGTTGTTGCCATCGGCGGCAAGAATGCCAGCACGACATCGGCCAGCGCCATGTAGCCGCGGCCTGTCCGTCTAATCAAGCCGAGGCTCTGGAGCCTGTTCAGGTCCCGGCTAAGCACCGGGGGGCCCGCGCCTGTGTCACCGGTTCGACGGCACGCGGAACCCCGCCGGCCACATGCTGACGACGATGGCCGGCCGGCGGGCGGTGCCGGGCGTTCCCATGGTCGTCCCTCCGGCGCTGGCCAGTCGTGTAGCCGGACGGTGCGGGCCCGTTGACGGCGGGTCAGGAACCCACCGCGGCGTAACCAACCGTGCCGTTGTAGACCGAGGGCGCCTGATTGCCGGGGACGGCGACGCTGAGGGTCTGGTCGTACACGTCCCCGCCTGCTGCCGACGGGGAATCGGCCGTCACGAGGGTGATCGGCGTGTCGCCGGCGTTAAAGCCCTGCGGGGCACCGGTGCCTGTCGCAACGGACCAGGCGTCGTCCGGGATGGCGTGGACGGTGCCGGCCGGGTCACCGGGGTAGTCGTTGAAGTCAGGGACGTTCTCAAGGACGCCGTCTGCGAACTCCGGCTCGCCGTTCAGTTGCGCGACAAGGATGTACCCGGACTGGTCGTTGGTCGTGACGGTCGCGGTGAACGCCGGCGCGGTCCCCGTCTGGCCGGCGTTGACCGTGCCCGAGATGAGCCCGTTGAAGATCCCCGGCGGCGGCTGTGCGAACGCGGGCGACGCGGTGAGGCCGCCCAGGACTGCGGCGGCGGCGATGACTGCGATGACGGGCCTGCTGTTCCGCATGAGACGCTTTCTGTCCGGACCCCGCGCGCTCGCGGCGGGCGGGCAGGCCATAAGCGCGGGCCGGACGCGCCGCGCACCGCAATAGGCAGGGGTATATAGCGAACATTTCAGCTATCAAGGCACGAAACGCCGCCAGGAAATCAGGCATAGAGCATGATCATGGGTCAAAAACATCGTATACGGCCACCACCGACCCACGATCATGCTCCTGCCGGGCACGCTTGCTGTCCTGACACCGCAAATCGCAAACGTATAAGGCGCGACCGACCGGCGGACCACGGCGCGCAGGCCCGGCGGCCGCGCATCGGGTGCCGCGGGCTCCAGGTGCGCCCTGCCGCCGTGGGCCTGGGCGGTCGCCCGGACGATGGCCAGGCCCAGTCCGGTGCCGCCGCCCTGATCATCGTCCCGGCTGCGCGCGGTGTCGAGACAGGCGAACCGGTCGAAGGCACGTTCCCTATCACCGGCGGGGATCGACTTCGCGTACTGCACGGCGTTGTCCAGCAGGTTCACCAGCAGCCGGTCGAGGCTGTTCCTGTCACCTGTCACCAGGCACCGGCCAGCGGCGACGCTGGCCGCCAGGATGCCGCCGTTCGCGGGCGAGTGACCGCCGGACGGCACCCGTGATCATCTGCCCCGCGGAAGCCCTTCCACCGCCGGGCCGGGTGCGTGTGAGGCACTGCGTACCAGGGAACATGCGCCGGAGGGAACCCTCCAACACCTGGGAGACGCAATGGGCACGAGAGCCCGTCGGACCGTCGCCGTCATCGTCGCGGCGCTGGGACTAGGCACCGGGCCGGCCGTCTGGGCCGCGTCGGCCGCCTCGGCCGCGCCCGCCGTTCCGCCTGCCTGCACCGCCGGCAACCTCGGGGTCTGGGTGAACGTCAGCTCCCTCAGCGGCGCGGCCGGCACCTACTACTACGCGCTGGAGTTCACCAACACGAGCAGCCACGCGTGCCGCACCTTCGGCTACCCGGGTGTCTCGGCCACCGGCATCAACTTGAACCAGCTCGGCGACGCCGCCGAGCGCAGTCCGGTGTACAAGGCGGCCTGGGTGACGATCCCGGCGGGCGGTACCGCGCACGTGCTGTTCGGCTACGGGGCCGCGGAGGTCGGCACGTCCGGCTGCAAGCCGGCGTACGCGAGCCTCCTGCGGGTTTACCCGCCGAACGAGAAGGGCTCGGACGTCACGTTCTTCAGCCTGCCCGTGTGCACGCTCAAGCACCACACGTACCTGTTCGTGTCGGTGGTCCGGCCCGGCACGAACATATAGGCTGCGCGGGTGCTCGACACCAGCTCCCGAACCTGGCACGCGCCCACGATTACCTGCCCGGCGCCGGAGCTAACTTCGCCTCCGACAGGACTGGGGCGGTAGTTCTCCGGGGCGGTACTCCCCGCGCCGTGCCAGTTCGGCGCCTGCTGAAACGGGCATCCGGGACCGGGGCCCCGGAGCCGATTGATCGCCGACGGCGGGGCAGAACTCGCGTGCGGCGGGAGTGCGGCGGGAGTGCGGGCCGGCTATCGCTCAGCTTCCTGGGTGGCCCGCTCGACGAGGCGTGCAGCCCAGCGATGGACGTCGCGTGCCTTGCGGGCGGCGACCGCCAGCACGCCGTAGTGTGCTTCGTCCTTCAGGTCAAGGAGCCGCAGCGGGGTGACTGCCAGTTCAGGGCCATCGGGCGTGGCACGGCGGAGAAGGTCCGCGGCACCGCGGTGGCCATCGCCCCTGTGCCGGGAGCGGAGCCGGGCGCAGCAGATGCTGTCAGAGGCGGCGATGCCGGCAAGGACGGAGAGTCCGGCGAGACGTTGAGGTACTCGTCCCGGCCGCGCTCGTCAAGGACGAGGGCGGCGACCTCAAGGTAGGCGCGGGCGGTTCGCAGCCGGCTGCGTGCTTCAGCTGTTCCGCATTGGGCTGTGCGCGATGACGACGGCATGGCTAAGCAGGTCCGGTCCGTGCGCTCAAGGAGGTCCCGCCCGCCACCTGGATAGCGTCACGGTCGATCTCGGTGAACAGCGAAGTGCGCCGCCGTCGGTGATCGGCCCACTCGAACGTGGACATCTCCAGGACCTGCAGGGGATTGCCGGTCCATGCGGGGACGAGCTCGTGCAGCTGCTCCACCTGGCGGGCCCATTTCGAGGCCTGCCGCGTCGTAAGCTGGACCGCCATGAACTCCGACGCGTACCCGGCGACGACGGCCAGGCCGCCCGAGCCGCGGCGCGGGTCGGTCTCCCCGGCCACCGGCGCACGCACCAGAAGCACGTCGATGTCGCTGTGGACGTCGCCGTCGCCCCGCGCCGCAGAGCCGAACACGCACCCGTAGACGGGCTTGGGGTTCCAGGAACCCAGCGTGTTCCTGAACAGCTTCCACAGCGCAAGCCGCAGCCCGCCGAGGGCCTCGGCGACCGGTGCTGCCACATGCTCCCGGTTGAGCTCATGCACACGGTTCCGGCCCATCTGCGCGCAGCCGTGGGTATCGACCCTGGCCCGCGCCAGCTTCGAGCAGCCGGACGCCGCTTCCGTCCGCGGCGGTCCCGGCCGGGGTGACGTGACCGCGGCGGCCAGCCGCCGCTGGTCCGCTACGACAAGCACGCGCGCGGGTACAGTGTCGCGTAAGTCCCGGCATACGCGAACAGCGCTCTCAGCCTCCGCACGGCCCGGCTGCGGCAGACTGTGCGGTGAGGCGACCGGAGCAGGCAGGGAACGGGTGAGGATAGTGCCGATACGACTGTCGCGGCGGGGACGGTGGCTGGTCCCCGCCGCCGCCGTGGTCGTGACGGGCGGCGTCGTCGTGGCGTCGCAGCTGACGATCGCGCAGGCGGCCCCGGCGCTGCCCGCGCGCACGCCCGCGCAGCTGCTTGCACAGGTCAGCGCCGACGCCAAGCTGCCCCCGCTGACCGGCACGGTGGTGGAGACCGCCTCGCTCGGGCTGCCCCAGCTCCCGCAGGCGGCCAACCCGACGGCCCTGTCCTCGCTGCTGACCGGATCGCACACGCTGCAGGTCTACTACGAAAGCCCGCAGCACTTCCGGCTGCAGGTGCCGCAGACCCTCAGCGAGACCGACCTCATCAGGGACGGGAACAAGGCCTGGCTCTGGCAGAGCGCGCCGGACACCGTGACCGAGTACACCTGGCCCAACGGGGCGGCCAGGCGCGCCCCGGCGGAGCTGCCCGCCGTCCCGGCGCTCACCCCGCAGCAGGCCGCGAACGAGCTGCTCGCGGCCGTCGGCACGACCACGACGGTGACGCTGCAGAGCAACGTGCTGGTGGCCGGCGAGCCCGCCTACCAGCTCGTCCTGGCGCCGAAGGACCCGCGGTCGCTGATCGGCCGGGTCGTCATCGCGATCGACGGGAAGTACGGGGTGCCGCTGCGGGTGCAGGTCTTCGCCAGCGGGGCCACCTCGCCCGCGTTCCAGGTGGGCTACACGCGGCTCTCGTTCGGCACGCCGGCCCCGGCGAACCTGCAGTTCACGCCGCCGCCAGGCGCCACGCTCACCGTGGTGAACCTGGGCACGGGCCACGGCACACCGTCGGGCGGCGCGCCCGATCAGACAGGGTTCGGCCTGTTCGGCTCGGGCTGGCTCACCGTCGCCGAGCTTCCCCAGTCAGACCTTTCACTATCCCGAACGGTCCCCGGTTCCTCCGGCCCCTCAGCTCCTGTTTCTTCAGGCCCGGGCGGCCTCGGCGGCGACAGCCAGGCGGTGCTGAGCGCGCTGCTTGCCGCGGCCAGGCCGGTGCACGGCTCCTGGGGCAGCGGCACGCTGCTGACCAGCAGCCTGGTGTCGGTGCTGATGACCGACGGCGAGGTCTACGTCGGCGCCGTCCAGCCGAGCGTGCTTTACGCCGCGGTCGGGCACACCGCGGGATGACCGGGCATAACCCGGCCGGCGCCGCTGACCTGGCGATAAGCAGCACGAAGCTGACCAAGCGGTTCCGCGGCGGCCAGCTGGCCGTGGACCGCATCGACCTGGCGGTGCCGAAGGGGTCGGTCTACGGCTTCCTCGGCCCGAACGGCTCAGGCAAGACGACCACGATCCGCATGCTGCTCGGCCTGGCCTACCCGACGAGCGGCTCAGCCGAGCTGCTCGGCGTCCCGGTGCCCGGCGGCGCCGTCCGCGTGCTGTCCCGCGTCGGCTCGCTGGTCGAGGGCCCCGCGTTCTACCCGTACCTGAGCGGCTGGGACAACCTCGCCAGGTACGACGCCGCGGACAGGACCGCGCCGCCGAAGAGCGCGGCGGCGCGGATCGGCTCCGCCCTGGAGCGGGTCGGGCTGACCGCCGCCGCGAAGAAGAAGTACCGCAACTACTCCCTCGGCATGAAGCAGCGGCTCGCGATCGCGGCCGGCCTGCTGCGGCCCCGCGACCTGATCGTGCTGGACGAGCCGACCAACGGGCTAGACCCGCAGGGCACGCGCGAGGTCCGCTCGCTGGTCAGGCAGATCGCCGCGGACGGGATCACCGTGTTCGTGTCGTCGCACCTGCTGGCCGAGGTCGAGCAGGTCTGCACGCACGTCGGGGTGATGCGCACCGGACGCCTCGTCTTCCAGGGGTCGCTGCCTGAGCTGCGCCGCACCGGCGCCGCCCGGATCACGGTGCGCACGCCGGACGTGGCGGCGGCGGCCGAGGTGTTCGCCAAGCTCGGCCTGGCCGAGCCAGCGTCGCAGCGAGAGGACGAGATCACCGCGGAACTCGGTGACGCCGCGCCCGAGCACGTCTGCGCCGAGCTGGTGCACGCCGGCGTCGCCGTCCGCGGCCTGTCGGTCGAGTCGCCGAGCCTGGAGGACCTGTTCGTCGGCCTGACCGGAGAAGGCTTCGATGTCGAGCACTGA
>NZ_JASIAL010000362.1:0-5137 GCF_030042015.1 Trebonia sp.
ACGTGACCGATCCGGTCCCGGTGCCGCGACAGCACCCGCGGCACGTCTTCTCCCATCGTCGCGAGGTGGTAGGCGTCGGCGAGGAACGCGACGTTGGCCGCGGGCACCTTGTCGATCACCGCGAACGCGGCGGCGCTTGAGTCGATCGGGAACGCGGGAACGTCGACCGAGTTGATCGCCTCGACCAGGACGGACGCACCGGCCGTCGCGGCGGCCGCGGCGGCGATCGCGAGGTTCTCGATCGCGACCGCGTCCTGCTCGGCGGGGTCCACGCCGTCAAGCCGGTTCCCGTACGCCGCGTTCAGCCGCCTGCACCCGGTCCGCCGCGCGATCTCCACGCACGCCGGGATGTTCTCGCGGAACGCCGCGGCCGCCGCGGGAATCGACACAAGGCCGCGCTCTCCGGCCGCCATGTCACCGGTGTGGAAGTTGAGGCTGACCAGCTCCACTCCCGCGTCGGCGAGCGCCCCGACGAACGCGTCCGCGTCGGCGTCCGACGGCACGATCTCCGCCCACGGCCACCAGAACTCCACCGCGTCGAATCCCGCCGCCTTCGCCGCGGCCGGCCGCGCCAGCAGCGGAAGCTCGGTGAACAGGATCGAGCAGTTCACGTCGAACCGCAGCCCATAGGTGCGCATGGGGGAATCTACCTGCTCTTTCGTTCGCGCCGTACTGCCGGAGGGCACATCCGGGGCACATGGCCGAGAGCGGCATCCACGATCGTACTTGTTTCCCGGTCAGTATCCGGCCACTCGCCCCAATGTCGCCCAATGTCGCCCCAAGGCGTGTGACAGCTTTTTCTCTACGGCTTCAAGGGCGCGCCCGCGGCACGCCAGTGCCGGGCCTGAGCCCGTACGATCGCAGGAGGGCGCCAGCTGGCTGGGGAGTGCGTGAACTCAGACGGGCAGCGCCACCAGGCCGATGGGCCCGGCGGGGAAAGCAGGGGGACTGGCCGCATTCCGGGGCGTCGGCCCTGTCGCGCCCTCCCGGGCAGTGGCCCTGCCGGGCGCGCCGCCGACGCCGGGCGCCCGTCCCCGCTATCGCCGGACCTGTGCCGACCCGCCGTAACGCAGCACCCGGCACGCGCATGCGGAACCGGGCTTGGCCCGTCCTCCGTGCTGCAGCATCCTCTCGCCGCCCAAGGTCACTGTCAGGGGCGCTCCCTCCGGTCGCCCCGCAACGGCGATCGGCGCAAGCGCCGACCTTTGAGCACTGATCTTCCCCGGCAAGACCTCGGCACCTATCGCAGGGACGGATCAGACCCGATTCCGCGAATGGCGCGGTGAGCTGATCCTGCTTCCGTAAATGATCTTGGTGTGCCGTGATTCGTGGTGGCGGGCATGCTGGCGGCCCGGGAGCCGGCGCCGGGTTCGCGGTTTGGGGGCCTTCCTGCGGGCTGGGGCTGGCGGGCCGTGGGCGAGGACGGGGAGCCGGAGCTCAAGGTTCGCAGGTCAGGCGGGTGCGGGCAGGTCCCGCAGCCGGGTCAGGACCTCGGGCAGCAGGCTGTGGCCGGGCGGCAGCCGCAGCACCAGGTGGCGGGCGTGGCGGATCAGCCGGCCCGGGACGGCGATCAGCGGCCACCGCAAGGCGGCGATCATGGCCTTGCCGCCGCGCACTCCGTGCCCGTAAATGATGTCCTGCCCGGCGGTGACGGCGGTGAGCTGGTGCAGCCAGGCAGCGATATTCGCGGCGAGCAGCGCCCCCCGCATCCAGGCCAGGTTCACCTGGGGATATCCCGGCGGGAGGTGCCGCAGCGCGGCGCCGGGCCTGCCGCCGCGGAAGATGTTCTCAATGCTGGTGCGGTGCCGGTACCAGTGCCCGGCGGCCACCGCCTTGTCCGGGGCGGACACGCAAGGCTGGTCAGGATGAAGCTGTAGGCGTAGACCGCCCCGGCGCGGGCCAGCTCGGGGATCGGCAGGGCGCGCTGGTCCGGGTGCAGGGTGCGGCGCCGCCGGGACCTGGGGCCGGCAGAGACCTGGGCTGGGTCCGGCAGGACCCGGCGGACCAGCAGCCGGGTGTTCGCCGGCCACCAGTCCGGGCAGTACTCAGCGACAGCGACCTGGGCGCCGTCCATGCCGGCCGCGTCGTGCCAGTCGCTCTCGGCGATCCCGGCCGGCAGCCGCCACAGCAGAGCGATCCGCCTGGCGCCGGTCGCGAAGCTGATGTCCTCGATGCGGGCGGCGCGGGCCAGCTGCCCGGCGAAGTACCCGGCGCCGGCGCGCATCGCCACCCGGCCCGAAGCCCGCGCCGCCGCGGGCAGGGCGGCCAGCGCGCGGCGCAGCAGGCCCGGCGCGGTCGCGCGCGGGTCACCGGTCCCGTCGCCCAGGCCGGCGGCCAGCACGATCCCGGTCCCGGCCCACGCCGCCACGTGCGGCCGCCCGACCCGCCGGCCCTGATGGTTATAGGCCACCCCGCGCTTCTTGCGGCCGCAGACCTCCACGTCGGCGGTATCCAGGTCGATGGTGACCGGCCCGGCGGCCAGCGCCGCCGCCCGCTCCGCGGGCAGCAGCGACAGCATCCGCCCGGTCACCGCCGCCAGGCCAGCCTCCACCGCCCGCCACTGCCCGGCAGTGATCCGCCGGGCCAGGCCCGCCGCGGTCGTCGACGCCAGCCCCGGCACCGGGGTGATCTGCTGGCCTGCCATACCGGCGCGCTGCCGGTCCAGCCCGGTCAGGAAGTCCTCCCCGGCCAGCTGCGCTGCCGCGATCCCCGCCAGCAGCTCCCCGGCCCCGAAACCGCGATCCCGCTGCCTGACCGGGCCGGCCGCCGCATCCAGCGCCCCGATCACGCCGAGCCGTCCGCACAGCCCGGTGACCGCGGCCAGGCCCGCGTTCGCCGTCAGCGACCGGTCCGGCGCGCCGGCCCGCACCGGCTGACGCCGCAATCCACCAGCACGTATCCTGCTCACCAGATAGGTGTCCTCTCCACTGGGCTGACAATCACTTGGCAGCGATCATCATCCCAGGACAGAGCGGCACCTATCGGTATCTACCAGGTCGTGTCACCGGCTTACTCGCGGATTCGGGTCTGAGCTGGGGGGAACGCGCGGGTGCGGTTGATGTGACCTTGTTAGGTAATGGCCCTGTGTGAGCGCAGCCGCCTGCCGATCATGTCTGTGTGACGTTCGGCAAGGACTGCTTCGCCCTGGACCAGTCGCAGGTCAGGCTCTACACCGCGATCGCCCGCCACACCGTGCTCGTCATGGCCGCCCTGGCGATCTGCGCCGTCACCGCCGCCCTGCTCAAGGACCGCACCGATACCCAGGCCCCGCCCCGCGGTCATTAGCGGGCCGCCGGGGCTTCAGGATCGCCTCCGCGCCGTGCTCGCGCAGCTCGCGGGCAAGGGGCGCATGCCAAGTCGCCTCCGGATCGGCCCCGGTTACCGTGCCCGATACCCGCTGCCGCCCGCGCCGGGGTCCCGGTAGGGCCACGCCCCGGTTCACTCGAAGTCGGACGGGTCGCCTGCCCCGCGACGGACGATCTCGGGCTCGGGCTGGGAGAAGTCGATCACCGTCGTCGGCTCGGTACCGCAGTCGCCGCAGTCGATCACCGCGTCCACGGCGCGGTCGAGCTGCTGCGCGATCTCCCATCCCTGGGTCATGGGCTCGTCCTGGCCTGGCAGCAGCAGGGTGGTTGAGACAAGCGGCTCGCCGAGCTCGGCCAGCAGCGCCTGGGTCACCACGTGGCGCGGGATGCGCACCCCGACGGTCTTCTTCCCCGGGTGCTGCAGCTTGCGCGGCACCTCCCTGGTCGCGGGGAGGATGAACGTGTAGCTGCCCGGGGTCACCGCCTTGATGGCCCGGAACACCCGGTTGGGAACGTAGACGAACTGGCCAAGCTGGGCGAAGTCCTGGCACACCAGCGTGAGGTGGTGGCGGTCGTCCAGGCGGCGGATCGACCTGATCCTGGCAATGCCGTCGCTGTTGCCGAGCTGGCAGCCGAGCGCGTAGCAGGAGTCAGTCGGGTAGGCGATCACGCCGCCCGCGCGCACGATATCGGCGACCTCGACGATGGCGCGCCGCTGCGGGTTGGCCGGATGAACGTCGAAGTACCTGGCCATGCAAGGAGTGTAGGGCTCGCCGACCCAGGTCGCGGGCTAGGTGATCGACGAGTGGATCACGACCGGCTTGGTGACGACGCCGTCGACGCTGTCGAAGATGCCCGGGGCGTTCTGGAACTTTGCGCTGGGATTGTGGTGCAGCGTGGAGTACTCGATCGTCAGGGTCCCGCCGCCCGCGTCGACCACGAAGAAGATGGCTCCGCCGCCCTCGTTCGCGGTGTTGTCGCGCATGACGGTGCCGTCGATGATCAGGTTGTAGTGGTCGCCGTCGGTGTAGATCGCACCGCCGCTGCCGCCGCCGGGCGTGCCGGGACTCGGGGGGTTGGCGCCCTCGCCGATCGCCTTGTTGTCCGTCATCAGGCTGTCGATGACGTCGAAGTTCGCGTAGAGCCCGCTGAGGGCGGCGCCGTTGGAGCAGGAGTTGCCCGTGAACGTGTCGTGGGTGATGTAGACGGGGGTGGCCATGTACATGCCCAGGGCCCGGATCGCCGCGCCGCCGAGATCGGGACCGTCCTTATAGCACCGGTTGTCGCGGAACACCGAGTTGACGACCTTGAGCTGGCCGCCCTCGTCGAAGATGGCACCGCCCCCGTAGTCCGACGTGGGGGTCTCCCGCACGGGCGAGTACGCGTCCGCGAAGGTCATGTTCTGCACGACGAGCCGCGGCCACTGCTGTTCCCAGCAGTCGGTGGTCGTGTACACCTGCTTCGGGTCGCAGGTGTTCATGTACAGGATCCGGATCTTGCCGCCGCCGCTCAGCGTGACCTTTCCGCCGCCGTCAAGCACGACCTGGTGGCTGGTGTTCACCACCTTGGCGGTGGCGGTCATCGTGATCGTGACCGGCTTGGTGCCACAGTCGAACGTGATGATCCCGCCCTCGGCGACGGCCCTGACCACGGCCGCTGACGTGCAGCTGGCGGGCGTCCCGCGGCCGATCACGTGGCTGGGATGGCTGGTGTTGACGGCGCGGCCGGCCGGCGGAACGTACGCGTCCCCGTCCGGGTTGCCGGCGCCGGCCTGGCCGCTGACGTACGCGGCCGCCTCCCGGGGCGCCCGCGCGGCGCCAGCGCCCGACGCC
>NZ_JASIAL010000363.1:0-36033 GCF_030042015.1 Trebonia sp.
TGGCCCGTGAGCTCGGCGCCACCCACGCCATCGACACGACCGGTCGCGACCTGGCCGACGTGACCGCCGAGGTGACCAAGGTGACGGGCAACGGCGCCGACGTGGCGCTGGACACCACGGGCAACCCCGCGGTGATCCTGGCCGCGGTCAGCGCGCTGGCCACGCACGGGACCGCGTCGGTGATCACGAGCAGCGGCCCGCCCGTCACCCTGCCTCCCGGGGTGCTGCTCCTGAAGGGCCGCAAGCTGCGCGGCTCCATGGGCGGCCACATCAACCCGGCCGTCTTCATCCCGCGGTTGCTCGACCTGCACGCCCGCGGCCGCTTCCCGGTGGAACGACTGGTGAAGAACTACCCGTTCGCGCAGGTCAACACGGCGATAGCCGACTCCCTGTCGGGCGCGACGATCAAGCCGGTCCTCACGTTCGGCAAGTGAGCCGGTCCCCAGTTGCGGGGTCAGCGTGCAGTCGCCTGCTCCGGCCCCGCGCTGTCCCGGCTGCCCCGGGCACACCGGGCGCATCGGGTGCCCGGGCCGCACTGCGGTTTCCCCCGCCGCCGGGCCCCGCGTGTACCCTGCGCCCCCCTGCGTCGCGCGCCCGGCGGGATGCCTGAATTAACTGCCCAGGGGATGAGGCATGAGGCTTGACTCAGGCATCCGCGGCGGTCGCGGCTGCCCGGCGCGGGTACCCGCGGATGAGCCGGATCTGTGCCCGGCCGTGACCCCCGCCGTCCCCTGCCGCCCTTGCTGCTGGCGTGCCCGCCCGGGGTGTGCGCTTGATGATCATGGGCCGGAGGTGGCCGCGGGCGGTCCCCTTTGACCCATGATCATGTCCTATGGGCGGTTTCCGGGAGGTGGTTCATCGCTGGACGGGGAAATGTCGGCTATGTGGCCGCTGCTGGCGGGGTTGACTCGTGACCTGCCCTGCGCCGCAAAGGGGGCCAGCGGCCACGGCCGACACCTTCTGTGACCGAAGACGGCTCACGTGGTGACCGCAGCACTCACGGCCGGCTCACCAGGCCTTGGCCGCCTCCGCTGCCCGGTGGGATGCGACGTTATGCCCGATGGTGCGCGGCAGGTTCTGTGTCCGGTCGCTCCCGCGGTCTGGCGGTTATCGTGGCGTGCGGTGCCGGCGGGCCGGTCCGGCCTTGTAAAGCAGGGCATTCGGGGCAGGACGGGAGCGGTCCGGTCCGTGACACGCCAGGGACCGCCAGCTAAGGGGCCGGTGCGGAGGTCGCCTCCTCGGCGAGAGGCGCGACGCGGCTCCAGCCGAACGGTATTCCGCGAAGGCGATATTAGGTGCGGCCCGGGGGACCCTAGCCGCACCGGCCATTACTTGCTAACGCCGCGGCGTGTATCGCTGTTCCCGGGAATCCCGCGAGTTGTACGGCGGGTTCTCGCCTCGGTCGCGGGACTGCGCGTCGCCGTCCCAGTACCCCTGCTGGGCGGGCCTGGCCTGGCCGATCGGCGTAAAGCTCGGCGTCGCCTGGTAGGCGGCCGTCCGGTCTTCGTCCGGGTATCCGGCAGCGTACGCGGCGTCGGCGTACGACCGCTCGCCGCCGTAGCCGGCCGCTCCGTAGTCCGCTCCGTAGTCCGCTCCGTAGTCCGCTCCGTTCGGCGTGAACGTGGGCGTGAACGTGGGGACCGGTGCCGGGGCCGACTGCTGGGTGTTCGCGTAGGGCGATCCGGCCTCATAGCCCGCGCCGTTGGCGGGGTAGGCACCGCTGCCATTGTCCTGGTACCCATTGTCCTGGTACCCATTGTCCTGGTACCCGGCGCCTTGGTACCCGTTGCCCGGGTAGCCGCCGTCCTGGTACGCGCCGTCGGCGTAGCCGCCGTCCTGGTACGCGCCGTCGGCGAAGCTCGGCGCCTCGCCATGCCCCGCCGGCTCGGAGTAGCCCGCCATGCCCGTGTAGGAGGGCTGCTCGCGGTAGGCAAGCGGATAGCGCTCGCCGCCAGGAGGCGCCGCCATGGCCGCGCCGCTGTCGACGGGCGCCGAGGCCGCTCCGGTCTGGTCCTGGACGCTGTAGCCCCGGTTCCCGAAGCTGCCGTCAGGGAAGTCGAGCCCCGGGTACACCTGCTCGGCGTGCGCGGGCGCGGCGAACCCCTGGTCGTCGTAACCCTGCGCGTCATATCGCGGCTCGTCGTACCTGTGCGCGTCGTAGCCTTGCGCGTCGTAGCCCTGCGCGGAGCCGTACGCCTGGCTGTCACCGTAGGACTGCGTCCCCTGGTAGGACTGCGTGTCCGGGTACGCCCGCGAGTCCTGATAGGAGCGCGGCTCGGGGTAGGACTGGGATTCGGGGTAGGACGGCGTCTCGGGGTAGGACGGCGTCTGGGCGTAGGACGGCGCGCCGTACGTCGGCGCTGCCGCGTACGGCTGGCTGTCCGCGTATGGCTGGCTGTCCGCGTAGTCCTGGGCGCTGTAGTCCTGCGCGGCGCGCGCGCCGCCGTACTGCTGCGCCCGGTAGTCGCTGAGGTAGGTGGGCTCGGCAGCGTACCCGGCGTCGGCTCCGTACCCGGCGTCCGCGCCGTACCCGCCGTCGGCTCCATACGATGGGGCGCCGCCTCCGTACCCGCCGTCGGCGCCGTACCCCGTGTCGGCGCCGTACCCGCCGTCGGCGGCGTAGCCGCCCGCCGCGGTGTAGCCGTCCTCGGCGCCGTACCTGGCGTGCGCGGCGTAGTCCGGCTGGGGAGCGTAACCCGTGTGACCCGCGTACTCCGTGCTGTACCCGGCTTGTGCGCCGGCGACCGCCGTGATCGCGCCCGTGTACGGTTCGCCCGGCGCCGCGTTGATCGCGAGCCGCGGCCGCTGCCCGGCTGCCGACTCCGGTCTGCCGCTGGCCTGGCCGCCGTGACCACCGCCCATGCCCCGCTGCAGGGACTCCATCATCCGCGGCAGGTCGTCCATGGGCAACCGGAAGGTGCCGGTGCAGGTTCCCCCCTGCCAGATGCTGAATACCGCGATTCCGGTGTCGGCGTACCAGCTCAGACGCATGCTGCGCGAACTGCCGCGTACGTCGAAGAAGACTTCGCCGAGTCGCGGCAGTGGTGCTGCGTCCGACGCTGACATGCTGCCCATGGTGGCCCCCCAGCCAAGCGTTTGTCCAGTTCGTATAGAGTATTGCCCATAATGCCCCGGCGTGACCCAGTCGCGGGGAGATGTCGCCCGCCCAGCGCGCCCGGCATGTCGTAGCCGGTGGCGGCCCGCGCGGCGGGAAATTTTCCCGACATATCAAGGGAAAAATGTGACGCTGCCATGCACGAGTGGCAGCGCCGGTGGCATGATAGTCCGCAGGCTTTCCTGCCCCCGTCGTACGGGACCCATCTTCTCACGGGATTCTGTCTGGTGGGCAGGCGTCCGCCACGCATGTGGCTGCCGTCCGCGAGCATGCTCACGCCATCGTGCGAGCGCGTCTACTGGCGCGCGGGAACACTCTGGCGACTCAGAGCGTTGCATGATCGACGGCAGTTACCGCGTACTGGGCTCGCGTGCTAACGAGCCACTAGCAAGGGTAACGCAAGACTAAAGCAACTTTGTATGAGGTGACCGATCCATGTCTCAGGTGCGCAGGCAGACGGCGATGCTTCCCCGCCCTAACTGGGGGTGGCAGGACGCTGCCGCGTGTCGTGGCGAGGATCTGATGCTCTTCTTCGGCCCAGACGGTGAGCGGCAGCCAGAGCGGGAGATCAGGGAGCGCAAGGCCAAGGCCGTCTGTGCGAGCTGCCCGGTCCGGATTGAGTGCCTCAACTACGCCGTTGCCCGCCCTGAGAAGTACGGCACTTGGGGCGGCCTGAACGAGGACGAGCGCTCCGCGGAGCGCCGTCGCAGGATGCGCCGCGCCAACGCGGCCTGACAGCCCGCGTCCAGACCAGCGCTATCGAGAAGCGGCGAGCAGCGTCAGCACGTCGGCGTCGGTCAGCTGGCCGAATTCGGCGTACCACTCCCCCACGCTATGGAACCGGCGAGGTGTGACAAGAGTCACCACCTCGTCGGTTTCTGCTTTCAGCGCCCGCGCCGCCTGCGTGGAGGCGACCGGCACCGCGAGCACAAGACGCTCCGGGCAGCGGGCCTGCAGGGCGCGCAGCGCGGCCCTGGCCGTCACCCCGGTCGCCAGCCCGTCGTCAACCACGATCACGCGCCGGCCCGCGAAGTCCGGCGGCGGCCGCCCGCCCCGGTACACGAGGACTCGCCGCGCTAGTTCGGCCCGTTCCCTGGCGACGACAAGCGCCAGGTCGCGCGGGCGCAGCCCGGCCCGGGTCAGCATCTCCTCGTCGAAGACGGGCTCGCCGCCTTCGGAGATGGCGCCAAGGCCAAGCTCGGGCTCGTCCGGGTGGCCGATCTTCCTGGTCACGAGCACTTCAAGCGGCAGGCCCAGGCATGCCGCCACGGCCCGGCCCACCGCGACCCCGCCTCTGGGCAGGGCAGCCACCACGGTCCGTTCTGGATGATGGGCAACAGCAGCGGAGTACGGGCCTGTGCCCGCCAGCCGTTTACCAAGGAGCAGCCCGGCGGCGGCGCGGTCCGGGAACAGCAGTGGGAAAATCCCGGCCGCGCGGGGCTCAGGGAACGCGCTGGCCATGTCGGCGCGGTTATACCCGGCGAGCGCGCACAATAAATACCATGATCTGCCTCCCATGCCGCCAGCGGCACCACGAGGACTGCCCGGGCGGCACCTGGTGCGACTGCCAGCACCTGCCGGCCCGCGACGCCAGCCAGGCAGCGTCAGAACCGTCGCTGAGCTGGGTCCGCCAGGGCTAGGGGATATTTACAACAGAAAAGGGCGCCGGGCCAGGAATACCCGCGCCGCGCGGGAAGTTGCGCTGATCATGACCCATCTGGGCTGGACAGCGGCGCTTGGAATGTGTGATCCTGCTCAGGTGAGTGTTACGGACCCGATGCTCGTCGTGCGTCGGCACGTCGATTTCCTCCGTGTCCGCAGCGCCATTTGTCGCCTCGCACGCTGACCGCCGCCTATCGTTAAAGCCCAGGTTTGCTACCGTTTAACCGGGTTTACAGGGCGCGCACCGCGAGCAGCCGGGCGGCCTTTTCTTTTCTGCCGCCACGGTGGCCGTGGACGGCGCGTGCCCGCGACCGACTTCGCCGCCCAGTGCAGGAAAAGTAAGGACGCCGCATGTCTCCCGTCACCACCCGCCGCACCCGCGGCGAGGGGCAGTGGGCGCTCGGATACCGCGAGCCGCTCAACAAGAACGAGGAAAACAAGAAGAACGACGACGGGCTGAACGTCCGCCAGCGCATCATCGACATCTACTCCCGCCGCGGCTTCGACTCGATCGACCCGGCTGACCTGCGCGGACGGTTCCGCTGGTTCGGGCTGTACACGCAGCGCCGGCCGGGGATCGACGGCGGCAAGACCGCCGTGCTTGAGCCCGAGGAGCTCGACGACCGCTACTTCATGCTGCGGATCCGGATCGACGGCGGCCAGCTGTCCAGCGAGCAGCTGCGGGTCGTCGCGGGAATCTCCAACTCCTACGCCCGGGGCACCGCCGACGTGACCGACCGGCAGAACATCCAGCTGCACTGGGTCGAGATCGAGTCCGTCCCCGCGATCTGGGCGGCCCTGGAAAGCGTGGGCCTGTCCACCACCGAGGCCTGCGGCGACACCCCGCGCGTGATCCTCGGCTGCCCGCTTGCCGGGATCGACGCCGGCGAGATCATCGACGCCACCCCGGAGATCGCCGCGATCGGCGAGCGGTACATCGGCGATCCCGCGCTGTCCAACCTGCCGCGCAAGTTCAAGTCCTCGATCAGCGGCTGCGCGGCGCAATGCACCCACCATGAGATCAACGACGTCGCGTTCGCGGCTGTCAGGCATCCGGATAGCGGCGAGGCCGGCTACGACCTGTGGGTCGGCGGCGGGCTGTCCACGAACCCGATGATCGGCAAGCGGCTCGGCACCTTCGTCAGGCCCGGGCAGGTGCCCGAGGTGTGGGCCGCGGTGGCGTCGGTGTTCCGCGACTACGGGTACCGGCGGCTGCGGCACCGCGCGCGGATCAAGTTCCTTCTCGCCGACTGGGGCCCCGAGCGGTTCAGGGAAGTGCTCGAGAAGGAGTACCTGGGCTACGCGCTCCCCGACGGACCCGCCCCGGCGGCACCGGAGGGCGGGGTCCGCGACCACGTCGGCGTGCACGCCCAGCGCGACGGCCTGCACTACGTCGGGTTCGCGCCGCGGGTCGGCCGGCTGACCGGCGACGCGCTGCGCGTGATCGCTGACCTGGCCGACAGGTACGGCAGCGGGCGGGTGCGGACCACCACCGAGCAGAAGATGCTGATCCTCGACGTCCCCGGCGGCAGCGTGGACGCGCTCACCGCCGAGCTCGCGGCGGCCGGCCTGCCGGCGAAGCCGAGCGTGTTCCGGCGGCACATGATGGCCTGCACGGGGATCGAGTTCTGCAAGCTGGCGATCGTGGAGACCAAGGGACGCGCCGGCGACCTGATCGCCGAGCTGGAACGGCGGCTGCCGGATTTCACCGAGCCGGTGACGATCAACGTCAACGGCTGCCCGAACTCCTGCGCCCGCATCCAGACGGCCGACATCGGCCTCAAGGGATTGCTGGTCACCGACGCCGCGGGAAAGCAGGTGGAGGGCTTCCAGATCCACCTGGGCGGGTCGCTGCGCGGCGGCGACGCGCAGGGATCGGGGTTCGGCCGCAAGGTACGCGGCCTGAAGACCACCGCCGAGGAGCTTCCCGACTACGTGGAGCGCGTCCTGCGGCGGTTCGAGGCCGGTCGGGAGAGCGGCGAGACGTTCGCGCAGTGGTCGCTGCGGGCAGCGGAGGAGGACCTGACATGAGCAGTCCATCGGGGCGCGCGGTGCCGTTCTACTGCCCGTACTGCGGCGAGGAAGACCTGGAACCGCAGGGCGCCGCGGACGGAGAGTGGCACTGCCGCAGCTGCACCAGGAGTTTCCAGCTACGATTTGCCGGGATAGGGGCCGCGCTGTGAGCGGCCTAGGCCGTACGCTGGGCGGTCTGGGCGGTTCGCTGGGTTTGCCCGGCCAGGACGACGATGACGAGCGATACGCGGAGGATCCACAGCACATGCGCAGCCTCGCCGAACAGGCAGCCGAGGAGCTGGAAGACGCCTCTGCCGAGGATGTCATACGCTGGGCGGTCGACACGTTCGGCGATCGCGTGTGCGTCACGTCCTCCATGACCGACGCGGTGATCATCCACCTGGCCTCCGCGATCCGCCCCGGCATCGACGTGGTGTTCCTCGACACGGGCTACCACTTCCCAGAGACGATCGGCACGCGCGACGCGGTTTCCGCCGTCTACCCGGTGAACCTCGTCAACGTCACCCCGTCCCGCACGGTCGAGGAGCAGGACGCCGAGCTCGGCCCCCGGCTGTACGGGCGCAACCCGGACCTGTGCTGCTACCTGCGCAAGGTCGAGCCGCTCGAACGCGCGCTCAGCGGCTACGACGCATGGATCACCGGCGTGCGCAGGGACGAGACCGCGGCCCGCCGGTCGACCCGGGTGGTGGAGTGGGACGACAAGCGGGAGATGGTCAAGGTCAACCCGATCGTGGCGTGGACCGCCAAGCAGGTCGACGACTACATCGCGACCAACGGCGTGCTCGTCAACCCGCTGGTCTACGACGGCTATCCCTCGATCGGGTGCCGCACCTGCACGATCCGGGTCGAGCCGGGCGCCGACCCGCGCAGCGGCCGCTGGGCCGGGACGGGCAAGACCGAATGCGGCATCCACGCCTGAGTTCGGCCCGTGCCGCGGATGTGTTCCCGGTTTCTGCTGCTATAACGACGCGAACCGGGAACAAATGCGGGCGGCTGCGGCCGTCGCTTGTGGCTGTCGCGCACGGATCGCGAGATCCGCGCGCGGCCGCTGCGATCAGCGAGCTCGTCGCCCGCGTGCGGTCCCTGGCTGCCGCACGGGGCCTGGCGGGGCTTGACGTGCGCGTCGCGTTCCTCGACCACTGCGCGCCGTCGCTGCCCCAGGTGCTTGGGTCGGCGGCCGATCGGCGCGGCTGCGTGGTCGTCCCGCTGCTGCTGACCGCCGCGTACCACAGCGAGACGGACATCCCCGCGCAGCTCGCCGCGGCCCGGAAGGCGCTCCCCGGGCTGGACATCCGCTACGCGGACACGCTGGGCCCGCACCCGCTGCTGCTCGACGCGCTCGAGCGGCGCCTGGCGGAGGCCGGGTTCTGCGGCGATCGCGCCGGGACCGGCGTCGTCCTCGCGGCCGCGGGGTCAAGCCACCCAGCGGCGAACGCCACGATCGCCGCGCTGGCCGCCCAGTGGCAGCGTCGTGGCGGCTGGCGCGCCGTCGTCCCCGCCTACGCCTCCGCCGCGTCCCCGGCGCCCGCCGCGGCGGTGCAGGCGCTCGCCGGCCGCCGAACGCTCGTCGCCACGTACCTGCTCGCCCCCGGCTACTTCGCCGACAAGGTCCGCCGCGGCTCGCTCGCGGCGGGCGCCGCAGCCGTATCGGGCGCCCTCGGCGCCGCGCCCGAGGTCGCCGGCGTCGTCCTCGACCGGTACCAGGCCGCGGTCCGTGCCGAGGTTCGGGTTGTGGCGAAAGCCCAGTTATCCTGAACGGACCGTGGGGAGCGCCCAGTTAGTAACTGGCTCCGCGGGGCAAACCGAACACGGGAGCATGCCCGTACGGCTCGCGGCCGCGAACAGCCTGGCGCGGTAAAGCGGTAAAGGTGCGGTAAAGGTAGAGCGGTACAGTCGTACGCTCAGGCGGTACCGCTAGGAGGCGAATGCATACCTGGCCGGGAGCCCCGTATCCGCTCGGGGCGACGTGGGACGGGTGGGGAACGAACTTCGCCTTGTTTTCCGAGGCCGCCGACAGGGTTGAGCTGTGCCTGTTCGACGAGTCAGGCGCGGAGTCCCGTGTCGGGCTGACCGAGGTGGACGGCTTCGTCTGGCACGGCTACCTGCCGGCGATCAGCCCGGGCCAGCGCTACGGCTACCGGGTGTACGGCCCCTACGAACCCCGCCGCGGGTACCGCTGCTCCCCCGTCAAGCTGCTGCTCGACCCCTACGGCAAGGCGGTCGAGGGCGACGTGGCCTGGGACGAGGCGCTGTTCGACTACCAGTGGTCCGACCCGCGCAAGCCGAATACCGCCGACAGCGCTCCCTTCATGCCGAAAAACATCGTGATCAACCCGTTTTTCGACTGGGGCAACGACCGGCCGCCGCGCATCCCCTTCCACGAGACCGTCATCTACGAGGCGCACGTGCGCGGCCTGACGCTGCGGCACCCCGAGGTGCCGCTGCACCAGCGCGGCACCTACGCGGGGCTAGCGCACCCCGCGGTGATCGAGCACCTGAGACGGATCGGCGTGACGGCCGTGGAGCTGCTGCCCGTGCACCAGTTCGTGCCCGAGCAGGCGCTGGTCGCGCGCGGCCTGACCAACTACTGGGGCTACAACACGATTGGCTTCCTCGCCCCGCACAACCGGTACTGCAGCGCCGGGCAGCGCGGCGAGCAGGTCGGCGAGTTCAAGACGATGGTGAAGGCGTTGCACCAGGCGGGGATCGAGGTGATCCTCGACGTCGTCTACAACCACACCGCGGAGGGTGACGGCCGGGGCCCGACGCTGTCGTTCCGCGGGATCGACAACAAGGCCTACTACCGGCTGGACGACCGGGACCCGTTTCGGTACATCGACTACACGGGGTGCGGCAACAGCCTGAACGTGCGCAATCCGCACTCGCTGCAGCTGATCATGGACTCGCTGCGCTACTGGATCCTGGAGATGCACGTCGACGGGTTCAGGTTCGACCTGGCGTCCGCGCTGGCCCGCGAGCTGCACGACGTGGACCGGCTGTCCACGTTCTTCGACCTGGTGCAGCAGGACCCCGTGGTGTCCCAGGTCAAGCTGATCGCCGAGCCGTGGGACGTCGGCGAGGGCGGCTACCAGGTCGGGAACTTCCCGCCCCTGTGGACCGAATGGAACGGCAAGTACCGCGACGCGGTCCGCGACTTCTGGCGCGGCCAGCCGGACACGCTGCCGGAGTTCGCCTCGCGGCTGACCGGGTCCAGCGACCTGTACGAGACAAGCGGCCGCCGGCCCGTGGCGTCGGTCAACTTCGTCACCTGCCACGACGGGTTCACCCTCGCCGACCTGGTCAGCTACGACAGCAAGCACAACGCCGCCAACGGCGAGGACAACAGGGACGGCACCGACGACAACCGGTCCTGGAACTGCGGGGTCGAGGGCCCGGCCGAGGACCCGTCGATCCTCGAGCTGCGCGCCAGGCAGCAGCGGAACTTCCTCGTCACCCTGTTCCTTTCGCAGGGCATCCCGATGCTGCTGGCCGGGGACGAGATCGGCCGCACCCAGGCCGGCAACAACAACGCCTACTGCCAGGACAACGAGCTGTCCTGGGTGGACTGGAGCCGGGCCGCCGCCGAGCGCGACCTGCTCGAGTTCACGCGGCAGCTAGCCCGGCTGCGCCGCCGCCACCCGGTGTTCCGCCGCCGCCGGTTCTTCAAGGGCAAGGCCGACATCGCGTGGCTGACCCCGGCGGGCGAGCCGATGACCGAGGCGGACTGGCAGGCCAGTTACGCCAAGTCGGTCGCGGTCTTCCTCAACGGCGCGGCGATCACCGAGCCGGACCCGCGGGGCGACCCGGTCACCGACATGAAGTTCCTGCTGCTGTTCAACGCCGGCCCGGAGCCGATCACGTTCACGCTGCCCGAGGCGAAGCTCGGCTCGGACTGGGAGGTCGTGATCGACACGCTCAGCCCTGACGGCATCGGGGACGGCGAGGGGTTCGGGCCGAAGAGCAAGATCGAGGTCGCCGGGCGCGCCGTCGTCGTGCTGCAGTGCAGGACCTGACCTGATGCGGCAGCTCGCTGACGACGCGGCCGATCTCGACGGCCCCCGGCTCGCCGAGCTGTACGCCTATCCCCGCCCGCACTGGCTGCGCGCCAACATGGTGGCAAGCGCCGACGGCGCGGGTTCCCTCGGCGGCCTGTCCGCCGGCCTGTCGGCAGCGGCCGACCGGCGGCTGTTCGTCGTGCTGCGCGCCCTGTGCGACGTGGTGCTCGTCGGCGCGGGCACCGCGCGGACCGAGGGGTACCGGCCGGCCCGGCGCCGGCCTGAGCTGGCCGGACTGCGCGCGGGCCGGACACCGACCCCGCCGATCGCCCTGGTGACCCGGTCGCTCGACCTGGACGTTGACGCGGCGCTGTTCACGGCCGCCCCGGCAGCTGCCCGCACGATCGTGATCACCTGCGCCGCCTCCCCCGCCGCCAGGCGCGCCGCGGTGGCGCGGGTCGCGGACGTGCTCGTGGCGGGCGGGGACGCGGTCGACCTGAAGGAGGCGGTCGCCGCGCTGGCCGAACGGGGCCTTGGCCGGGTGCTCTGCGAGGGCGGACCGCACCTGCTCGGCGACGTGGCGGCGGCCGGCCTGCTCGACGAGCTCTGCCTGACGATCAGCCCGCTGCTGGCCGGCCCGGGGCAGTCCCGCATCACCGCCGGCCCGGCATTCCCCGCCCGCCCGATGTCGCTCGCGCACGTGCTGCGGGATGACGGCTTCCTGTTCTGCCGCTACCTTGCGGACAACCGTTTATCATCCCGAACGAACAGTGGCGACTGCGCCGGGAAACGCCGCATCCGCGGGCGTTCCGCGATCCGGCGGCCTAATTGCTAAGCCAAAACTTATCAGTTATAACTTAGTGTATGGAGCAGGCCGGGACCGTTCGGGATGTCACTGATGTTGCGGCGGCGGTCCGGGTCGCCGTGGGAATGCTGGTGCGCAAGCTGAGGCAGATCCCGTCGGAGGGTGAGCTGACGCTCGCCGAGACGTCGGCGCTGTCCCGGCTGGACCGGGGCGGCCCGGCCACCTCGAGCGATATGGCGAAACAGGACCGGATCAGCCCGCAGTCGATGGGCGCCACGCTCGCCGTGCTCGAGCAGCGCGGCCTGGTCTCACGCGACCGGGACCCAGCGGACGGCAGGCGGATCGTGCTGTCCATCACGGGGGCGGGGCGCCAGGTGGTGAACGACCGGCGCAGCGCGCGCACCGCGCGGATCGCGGCGGCGCTGCGCGGCGGGTTCACCCCCGCCGAGCTCGACCAGCTGATGACCGCGGCGCCGCTGCTCGAGCGGCTGGCGGAGAAGCTCTGATGGCGGATGCGCGCCCGCCCCGCCCGGCAGCCGTCAAGCCCGACCGGTACGCGTGGATAGCCCTCGCGAACACGACCGCGGCCATCTTCATGGCGGCGGTCGACGGCTCGATCGTCATCATCGCGCTGCCCGCGATCTTCCGCGGCATCCACCTGGACCCGCTGGCGCCGGGCAACATCAGCTATCTGCTGTGGATGATCATGGGCTACCGGCTGGTCCAGGCGGTGCTCGTGGTGAACCTGGGCCGCCTCGGCGACATGTTCGGCCGGGTGCGCATGTACAACGCGGGCTTCGTGGTGTTCACGGTCGCGTCGGTGCTGCTGTCGTTCGACCCGTACCAGGGCACGCACGGGGCCCTGTGGCTGATCGGCTGGCGCTTGCTGCAGGCCGTCGGCGGCTCGATGCTGATGGCCAACTCGGCGGCGATCCTGACCGACGCGTTCCCGGCGGAGCGGCGCGGCTTCGCGCTCGGCACCAACCAGATCGCCGCGCTCGCGGGGATGTTCGTCGGGCTGGTCGCGGGCGGCCTGCTCGCCGCGTGGGACTGGCGCGCTGTGTTCTGGATCAACCTCCCCGTCGGCATCTTCGGCACGCTCTGGGCGTACCTGCGGCTGCGCGATAACGGCGAGCGCCACCGCGGCAGGATCGACTGGTGGGGCAACCTCACGTTCGCCCTGGGCCTGTTCACGCTGCTTGTCGGCATCACCTACGGCATTCAGCCGTACGGCCGTCAGTCGATGGGCTGGGAGAACCCCGTGGTTCTCGGCGAGCTGGGCGGCGGCGTGGCGCTGCTGTTCGTGTTCGTCATCATCGAGACGAAGATCGCCGAGCCGATGTTCCGGCTCGCCCTGTTCAAGATCAGGGCGTTCACCGCGGGCAACGTCGCCGGCCTGCTTGTGTCCATCGCCCGCGGCGGCATCCAGTTCATGCTCATCATCTGGCTGCAGGGCATCTGGCTGCCGCTGCACGGCTACGCCTACAGCCAGACCCCGCTGTGGGCGGGCATCTTCCTGCTCCCGATGACCGCCGGGTTCCTGGTATCCGGCCCGACCTCAGGGATCTTGTCGGACAAGTTCGGGTCCCGCGGCATCGCCAGCGCGGGGATGGCCGTGTTCGCGTCCAGCTTCATCGCCTTGATGCTGCTTCCCGTCAGCTTCCCTTACTGGGCGTTCGCCCTGCTGATCGCGATGAACGGCATCGGCAGCGGCATGTTCGCCTCGCCGAACTCCTCCTCGATCATGGGCAGCGTCCCGGCCAGGGACCGCGGCGTGGCTTCGGGGATGCGTGCGACGTTCCAGAACTCAGGGACCGCGGTGTCGATCGGGGTCGTCTTCACGCTGATGATCGCCGGCCTGTCCAGGACCCTGCCGTCGACGCTGAGCGGCGGCCTGATCAGGCTCGGCGTGCCGTCCGGGGTCGCCCACCAGGTGGCGACGCTGCCGCCGGTGGCGTCGCTGTTCGCGTCGGTACTCGGGGTGAACCCGATCCAGCACCTGCTCGCGCAATTTTCTCCTGTTGGCACAAACCAGCCGGCGGGCATCCTGTCGTCGCTGCCCGCCGCCAGCCGGGCGGCGCTGACCGGCCGGGAGTTCTTCCCGAGCCTGCTGTCCGGCCCGTTCCACAGCGGCCTGATCGTGGTCTTCGGCGTCTCCGCCGGCCTGTCCGTGCTCGCCGGCCTGGCGTCCCTGCTGCGCGGCGCCCGCAAGTCTCCCCTCGACCCGGGGACAGGCTCCGGCACCGACTCCGGCCAGGGCACCCGCGCGGCGATACCGGGCTGACGGCGCCCGCCCCCGGTACCTAACGCGCGGCGCGGCAGCTACCGTTAGGGCGGTGATGCAGACGCGAGTGACCGCCATGCGCGGTTCCGCGTTCACCACGGGCCTGATCTGCGCCGCCCAGTTCGTCCTGCAGCTCGACTTCAGCATCGTGAACGTGGCGCTGCCCACGATCGAGCGGGAGCTGGGCATGGCCCCGGCCGACCTGCAGTGGATCGTCACCGGATACTCGCTCACCTTCGGCTCGCTGCTGCTGGCCGGCGGCCGGCTCGCCGACCTCATCGGGCGCCGCCGGGTGCTGGTGACCGGCCTGGTGCTGTTCGCGGTCGCCTCGCTGGCCGCGGGGCTGGCGCAGTGGGCGGTCATGCTGATCATCGCGCGCATGGTGCAGGGCGCCGCGGGCGCGATGGTCTCCCCCGCCGCGCTGTCGCTGCTGACGACCGGCAGCGCCGAGGGAGCGGCGCGGACCAGGGCGCTGTCGCTGTGGCAGGCGGCCACCGCCTCCGGCGCGACGACCGGGATCATCGCCGGCGGCCTGCTCACCCAGTACCTCGGCTGGCGCGCCATCTTCCTGGTCAACCCGCCGCTGATCGCGGTCATGCTCGCGTTCGTCCCGCGGCTGCCCGCCGGCGCGGGGCAGGGCAGCGGCCGGATCGACGTGCGCGGCGCCGCGCTGATCACCGGGGCGATCGCGGCGCTTATCTACGGGCTCAGCGAGGGCCAGCAGCGCGGGTTCACCGCGCCGGTCAGCCTCGCCGCGCTCGCCGCCGCGGTCGCTCTGGCAGTCCTTTTCATTCATACCGAACGAACGGTCGCGGCTCCCATGCTCCCGCCGTCTCTGCTGTCGGGCCCGACCGCCCGGACCCGCCGTGCGGCGGTCGGCGTGATGCTGCTCATCGGCGCGGTCCTCGCCGGCTACGTGTACTTCGTCTCGTTGTACCTGCAGCGGGTGCACCACTTCACCCCGCTGCAGGCCGGGCTCGCGCTCGTTCCCGCGACCGTGACGGTCGTGCTCACGTCCACGCTCGGCACGCGCGCGCTGCTGAGCAGGTTCTCGGTCAGGCAGGTGCTGCTGGCCGGGCTGGCGTGCATGACCGCCGGGCAGCTCTGGCTGTCCCAGGTCACGGCCGGGTCCGGGTACGCCACCAGCGTGCTGCCCGGCGTGGTCCTCACCGCCCTCAGCATCGGTCTCACGCTGCCCACCGCGTCGATCGCCATCACCAGCGGCGTCCACGGCCGCGACCAGGGCATCGCGGGCGCCATGTTCACCACCGGCCAGCAGACGGGCGCGGCCGTCGGCCTGGCGATCCTGGCCACCGCGGCGGCGGCCCGCACCGCGCACGCCTCCGGTGACCTGGTGGCGGGCTACCGGCTGTCCTACCTGATCGGGGCGGGGATGTGCGTGCTCGCGATCGCCGCGACCGCCGCCGGCATCCGCTCAGGCGCCCGGCGCGAGGAAACGGGAGCGGGCGCCGACGCGGAGGCTACGAGCACCCGTGCCGCGACGTCGCCGCGCCCGGATGCGCCCTGAACACGACCCGGTGCCCGTACCTGTCGGTGAACACCGCCTCCGTGGCGGACAGAAGCGTCATCGTGCCCGCCTGGTAGGGATTCCCCCAGCCGGCCGGCGGGCTCGCGGTCCCGCCACCGGGCGGATGAACCGCCTCGAAATACGTGTTCCCGATGCGGGCCTCATCGATCCCGCAGCGCGTGTACAGCTCATAGGCGAACGGCTTCGCCAGCGGGATCACGGTCGAGGTGCCGCGGGGCGCGGCGCCGGCGGCATGAGCCGGCGCGACGTGCGGGGCCGAGGCGCTCATGTAGGCCACGAGCACTCCCGCCGCCGCGCCGACCGCCACCGCAGCAAGCCCTTGCCACAACCCGTGCACCGCGCTCACCCCTGTCCCGCGCGCCTGCCCATCCCGTCACGGCTTTGACGCCGCCGCGCCGTGCGTGGTTCCGGCCGGGACCGTCCCCCAGTCCGTGGCGGAAGGGGATCAGGCAGCGGGTTACTTGAAGAACCGCAGCAGCTCGGAGTTGACCTCATCGGAGTGGGTCCAGCACAGGCCGTGCGGCGCGCCCTCGATCGGCACGTACTCGCTGCCCTTGATGAGCTCGTGGGTGCGCGGCCCGCAGGCCTCGATCGGCAGCACGCGGTCCTCGGTGCCGTGTATGACGAGGACCGGAATGTCGATCTTCGCCAGGTCGGCGCGGAAGTCGGTGTACCACGAGGGGACGCACGCGATCGTGCCGGGCGGCGAAGCGCTCACGGCCTGGTTCCAGGAGTCCTGGACGCACTCGGCGCTGACCCTCTTGCCGAGGTTCTTGTCGAGGTTGTAGAAGTTCTTGTTCCAGTCGGTGAAGAAGGCGAACCGGTCGTGGATGATCGCCCCCTCGATCTCGTCGAAGACTTCCTGCGGGACACCGGTCGGTGTCTGCGGGGTCTTGAGGAGATAGGGCGGCACGCCGGAAACGATCGCGGCCTTGCGCACCCGCTGGGTCCCGTAGGTCCCGAGGTAACGGGCGATCTCGCCGCCGCCCATCGAGTGCCCGGCCATGTCGAAGTCCCACAGGTCCAGGGTTGTGACGAGCTTGTGCAGGTCGGCCGCGAACGTGTCGTAGTCGTAGCCGGTGCTCGGCTGGCTCGACTCGCCGAAGCCGCGCCGGTCATAGGTGATGACCCGGTGCCCATCGGCGATCAGTGCTCGTTCCTGGCGCTCCCAGGCTCTGCCGTTCAGCGGGAACCCGTGGATAAGGACCACCGGCCTGCCCGAACCGTGGTCCTCGTAGTACAGCTCGATCGGCATCGAGTTTTCCTCGCCGATTGTGACGAACGGCATGAACGCCTCCCTGAACTCTTTGAAGCTCACTAAGCTCCTCTCTTATCTCCCCTTTCACAACGTTAGGTAATCATTGCATCGCGCAGCGTCTTTCCCGGTCTTACGAGAAGCTCGGCATCCGGGCAGGTCCACGGCTCGCTAGGCTGTCGCCATGGCCGCACTGCACAAGCAGGTCGAAGAACACGAATCGGGCGACGAGCTCGATATCAACCCGGTCTACTTCCGGGAGAAGAGCTGCGAGATCCCCAGGTACCGGCTGCCCGAGCACGGCGTGCTGCCGCGCACGGCGCTGCAGGTCGTCAGGGACGAGCTGATCCTCGACGGCAACGCCAGGCTGAACCTGGCCACGTTCGTCACCACCTGGATGGAGCCAGAGGCCGAAGAGCTGATGGCCGAGTGCTCCTCCAAGAACATGATCGACAAGGACGAGTACCCGCAGACCGCCGAACTCGAGAGGCGCTGCGTGAACATCCTCGGCAGCCTGTGGAACGCCCCGTCGGGCGGCGAGGCCGTCGGCTGCTCCACCACCGGCTCCAGCGAGGCGTGCATGCTCGGCGGCATGGCGCTGCTGTGGCGCTGGCGGGCGCGGCAGCGTGCCGCGGGGGCCGCGACCGGCCGCCCGAACCTCGTCATGGGCTCCAACGTCCAGGTGTGCTGGGAGAAGTTCTGCCGGTACTGGGACGTCGAGCCGCGGTACGTCCCCGTGGTGCCGGGGCGGTACCACCTGGGCGCCGCGGAGGCGGTGGCCGTGTGCGACGCGAACACCATCGGCGTGGTCGTGATCCTGGGTTCGACGATGGACGGCAGCTACGAGCCGGTGAGCGAGGTCAACTCCGCGCTTGACAGGCTGCACGCCGAGAAGGGCCTGGACGTGCCGATCCACGTGGACGGCGCCTCCGGCGGGTTCATCGCGCCGTTCCTGCAGCCGGACCTGGAGTGGGACTTCCGGCTGCCGCGGGTGGCCTCGATCAACACCTCCGGGCACAAGTTCGGGCTGGTCTACCCCGGCGTGGGCTGGATCATCTGGCGGGACCCGGCGTGCCTGCCCGAGGACCTGATCTTCCGGGTCAACTACCTGGGCGGGGAGATGCCCACGTTCGCGCTGAACTTCTCCCGGCCGGGCGCGCAGGTCGCCGCGCAATACTTCAACTTCCTGCGGCTGGGATACTCGGGGTACCGGCACGTCCAGCAGACGTGCCAGGACATCGCGATGTACCTGTCGGGTGAGATCGCCAAGCTCGGCCCGTTCGAGCTGCTCACCGACGGCAGCGAGCTGCCCGTGTTCGCCTTCAGGCTGCGCGACGACGTCGCCGGGTACTCGGTGTTCGACGTCTCCGAGCGGCTGCGGATGCGGGGCTGGCAGGTGCCCGCCTACACCTTCCCCGAGAACCTCACCGACATGGCGGTGATGCGGATCGTCATCAGGAACGGGTTCAGCATGGACCTGGCGAACCTGCTGCTTGACGACCTGCGGCTGCACGTGCGGATCCTCGAGCACCACCCGCAGACGCAGATGCCGCCGGAGCTGCAGGCCAAGCGCCAGTCGTTCGCGCACTAGTACCTGGTCCCGCCGTTTTTAGTGCGCACGGCGGTTGACTAGCACCGCCTCCTGAGCAACGGTGACGGAAAGGCACCTGACGGCCCAAGGAGGTATGCCGTGCTGTCGAGGGAGGACAACGAGATCCTGACCCGGGTCGGTCCCGGGACACCGATGGGCGACCTGCTGCGCCGGTACTGGATCCCGGCTTGTCTGAGTTCCGAGGTCGCGGAGCCGGACGGCGCGCCCGCCCGGGTCCGGCTGCTCGGCGAGGACCTGGTGGCGTTCCGCGACACGCGAGGCCGCGTGGGCCTGGTCGGGGAGTCGTGCCCGCACCGCGGCGCCTCGCTGTTCTACGGGCGCAACGAGGACTGCGGGCTGCGCTGCACCTACCACGGCTGGAAGTTCGACGTCACCGGCCAGTGCGTGGACCAGCGCAGCGAGCTGCACCCGTTCGCGCACCGGATCAAGATCACGTCATACCCGACCCGCGAGTCCGGCGGCATCATCTGGACGTACCTGGGCCTCGCCGGCACGATGACGCCGTTCCGTGATTTCGGCACGGAGTCGCTGCCGCCTGAGCTCGCCGGGGCGAACAAGGAGGTCATCTACTGCAACTGGGTGCAGTCCATGGATGGCGACCTGGACACCGCCCACATCTCCAACCTGCACCAGTTCGACTCGATCGACGACGTGCCCGACGACGGGACCGACAAGCCCGGCTACCCGTCGGGATACATGTCGATGAAGTTCTGGCGGCACGACCCGCGCGCGGTGATCGAGGTGGACGACACCTGGCACGGGTTCCGCTACGCGGGCATCCGCACGACGCCGAACGGGTACAAGCACGCGCGGATCACCGCCTACATCTTCCCTTCAAGCACGATCATCGCGCAGATCCCGTTCAGCACCAGGCAGATCTTCGTGGTGCCCGCCGACGACTACACCACCTACCGGTACAACTTCACCACGCAGCCGCCGCAGAACCCGCGCGGCCTCGGCGGCCCGCTGTTCTTCACCTACGAGAAGTACCCGTTCACGATGATGCAGCCGAACGGCGTCGTGCCCCGCCTGCACACGCGCGGCAACGACTACAACATCGACCGGATCGCCCAGAAGGGGACCTCCTACAGCGGGATCGTGGACTTCCGCAGCCAGGACGCGATGGCGACAGAGACGGCGGGGCCGATCTACGACCGGAGCAGGGAGCACCTGGGCAGCACGGACGTCGCGCTGATCCGGATGCACCGCCAGCTGCTGCGGGCCGCCAAGGGCCTGGCCCGCGGCGAGCAGCCGCCGGCGCTCGGCGGCAGCGGCGACTTCCGCGCGATCCGCGGCGCGGAGAAGATCCTCGCCGACGGCGAGGACTGGCGGGTGCTCGGCACCGACGCGGACCCGATCGTGGCCGAAGCGCTCCTCGCGCTCAAGGAGCGGCCCGGGGGGTGAGGTCCCGGGGTTAGCGGCGGGTCCCCCTGATGGAGCCTGTCATCGGCGCTCCGCCGGGGTCCGCGCCGGTCGGATAATAAGCGACGCAATCAAGACTGCGGCTGCCGGCTTGCCACGCATGGTCACTGAATGGCGCGAGAGCGGCATAGTGGTATTCGGATTCTGACGACGAGATCCCGACGTAGCCGGCGAACTCTTTGTCGCATCCCGTCTGCACCTGGTTTTCGACGGCTTCCTCGCCAGGATACGATTCCCCGGCAGCCCAGAAATGATCATCGGCGAAGAATACTTCCGCGAGGTGACTCTGGTCGCACGGCACGGCCTCGGCCAGCGCCGGCCAGGGCTGATCCCCGTTGAGGCCCAGGTTCGTCCCGGTCAGGCAATCTCCGCTCTGGAGCTGGGCAATGGTCAGCATGCTCATAGTGGATGCCGAGCTGGGCGAGGGCGTCGGGCTAAACGCGGCCGTCGGGGTAGCGGCCGTTTTCAGGCTTATCGCGGACGACCGGCTGATCGTGGGTGCCGGCGGCCGATGACCGCCATGACCGGGAATGGCGACCAGGGCGATGATCGCACCCGCACCCGCCGCGAGCACCGCGACTGCTGAGACGTACCAGTGACGGTGGCGACGGACGCCCCCGGCTGCCCGCGGCACGATTGTGCTGCCCGCGAAGGGCTGCGGTTGCCTGGTGGCAGGATCGCCGGCCTCGGCGGCAAGGGCCGCGATCGGCGTTTCGGCCAGCTCGCCCGAGTCCACGACCAGTGGGGTCTCGGCCGGCGGGCTGGCGAGAGGCCGCGGTGGAGCGAGTACGCCGGCGTACCTGCCGCGACGGTACGGTGCCAGGCCCAGCGCTTCCCGCAGCGCGTCGGCGAAGTCCCCGCAGGACGCATACCGCTGGTCCGGAATCTTGGCCATCCCCTTGGCCAGGACCTGATCCACGGCGCCCGGCACGTCCGGGCGCCGTTCCGACAGCGACGGGGGCGGGGCGTCCAGGTGCGCCGCCATCACCGCCCAGGCCGAATCCCGCTCGAACGGCGGCGCCCCCGTCAGCAGCCGGAACGTGACGCAGGCGAGCGCGTACTGATCAGCGCGCCCGTCCACGGCCAGGCCGCCGATCTGCTCTGGTGCCGAATAATCCGGTGTGCCTATCACGAGCCCCGGTTCGGTCAGGCTCACCGATGACAGCGCGGCCTTGGCTATCCCGAAGTCCGATAGGTACACGTGATCGGGGCGGCCCTCCCGCGCGTCGACCAGGATGTTTCCCGGCTTGACGTCCCGGTGCACCAGCCCCGCGGCATGCGCGGCATCCAGCGCCGAGGCCACCGGCGAGACGAACTCCACGGTCCGCTCCGCCGACAGCGGACCCTCCCGCTCCAGCACCACCCGCAGGTCACCGCCCTGGACGAACCTCATCGCGATGAACAGCACCCCGTTGGCTTCGTCCGCCTCATACACCGGGATGATGTGCGGGTCATCTACCCGCGCTGCCGCCCGCGACTCGGCGAGGAACCGCTGCCGGAACGAGGAGTCCGCCGCCCGCGCCGGATCCAGGATCTTCAGCGCTACCAGCCGGTCCAGGCGCATGTCCCTGGCACGGAAGACTCGCGCCATCCCGCCCGCCCCGACCTCGGCCTCCAGCCAGTACCCCGCTAGCCGCGAGCCGGGCTGGAAATCCTCGCTCACCACACCTCCCCCAGGCTCAGCCGTCGTTGTGCCCCTGAGTTCCGGTAATGTTCACGGGCATACGCCGTTCATGGCGCTCAATTATCCGATCCGCTGTCTTTACCCGCAACCAGGCAAAACCCGGCGAATCGCGTTAGCTGGACGGCGCCACGCCGCGGACGCAGGGACACGGGCGGTGGTTAAGGCGCAGGCCGCGCAGATCGCGGGCCCGCGGGTGACGCGGGCGCTGCGTCTTGCACGGGCAGGGCGTGCCGCCCGCCGTGAAGCATTCAGATAGTGTCGTTTTCTCACAGATTCCGAAATGGCCGTTTCCCCGGATCAGGCACATGGCCGGATTCTCCCAGACCGGGTTGCTACTGCGCAATCTCGCATCTAATGTAAGCACCGCGTACATCGTCGCAACGCTCCGAGCCCGATGGGCCTGACAAGCGGACAGAGATTTTCCGCATCTTCGGGAGGGATCCATAGTGACACTAATGAAAGTTTGGCTCACGCCCTGGCGGATGGCCGTGGTGCTGGCCTTTTCGGCCTTGCTGCTCGGCATTCCCGCTGCGGTGGCGTCTTCCGCGGCCACGAGTATTGGCTACGTCGCCCTCGGTAACCTGTCCGCGAGCCCGAGCCCCGTGGACGTGTACCTGTATTCGGCCGGGGATTCCACTGCCCAGCTCGTGGAAGACAGCGTCGCCTACGGGACGATATTGCCCTATCAGCAGGTTAATGCCGGCAACTACACCGTGCGGATACGGACTGCCGGGTCGTCCCCGACGAGCACTCCCGCCTGGTCCGTCAGCCTGACCGTGAAGCCTGATGGCGCGTACATAGTGGCCCCGCTCAGGACGACGTCCACGGCGGGCACACTCCAGGTGATCGACACGGACCTGACGGCGCCCAAGGGCGAAGCCTTCCTGCAGGTGATCCAGGCCGACGTTGACCAGTCGAAGGTGACATTCCACTGCAGTTGCGGCGGTCCAGGCGCCAAGGGAGACATCGTGACCGACGCGGCGCCCGGTTCCGTGAGCAAGCAGGCGGGCATCCCGCCCGGACCCTGGATCATGACCGCGACCGGACCCACGGCGAACACGAGCCGGTCCGTTCCGCTCACCGCGGGCCAGGTGCACACGGAGATCGTGATCAAGTCAAGCACCGGCGGCATCCAGATAGAAGACCTGCTGGATGCCGCTGCTCCCAGCACGGCGCCCACGGGCGGCGTTAGCACCGGGCTCGGCGGCACCGCGTCGCACGGCCCCGGCTCGCCGCTGCCGTGGCTCGCGGTCATCGGTGCCGGGGCGCTGATCACCCTGGCCGGCGGCCTGCGACTCAGTGTCGGCCGGCTACGCCGGCTGACCGCGCGGGGATAACCGGTGCTCATCCGCAGGCCGGCCGTCGTCGTGTGCGCGGCCGGCCTGCTGGTGATCGCGGGCGGGACGGCCGGGCTGCTGCTGACCCGGCACTCGACTGCGGCCATGCGACCGCCCCCGCTCGGTGTAGCGGCCCTGCCCGCCCCCACGGGCCCGGTCGTCGCCCCGCCGCCGCAGGTGCTTGAGAAGCCGGCTCCGGCGGTCGCCAGGCCGGTGTTGCTGACCATCCCGCTGATCGGGGTGCGGACTAAGCTCATCACTCTTGGCCTGACCGCGGGCGGGGAGTTGCAGGTGCCGTCGACGACGACCGTGGCGGGCTGGTACACCGGCAGCCCGCGGCCAGGGGCGATCGGCCCAGCCATCATCGTCGGCCACATCGACTCGCTGACGGGTCCCGGCGTGTTCTTCCGGCTGTCCGAGTTGCAGCCCGGGGACCGCGTCTACGTCCGGCGCGCCGACGGGACGACGGTGGAGTTCCGCGTGACGGCCGTGCAGACCTATCTCAAGGACCAGTTTCCGACCGCGACCGTGTACGGCCCCGCCCCCTATCCAGAGCTGCGCCTCATCACATGCGGCGGCGCCTTCGACTACGCCACGGGCCACTACCTCAGCAATGTCGTTGTCTACACCACGGAAGTGAGCTGACCAGGGCCGTTGTCGCCGGTTCAGACGCCGCTGCGCAGGCGCTGCAGGGCCTCGGCGAGGATCGCCTCGCCGTCGGCGTCGCTGCGGCGCTCCTTCACGTAGGCCAGGTGCGTCTTGTACGGCTCGACACGGGGCGGGGCCGGCGGGTTGAGCTGGTCCTGGCCGGCCGGGAAGCCGCACCGCGGGCACTCCCACACGTCGGGGATGGCAGCGTCGGACGCGAAGCTCGGCTTGGTCTCGTGTCCGTTCGAGCACCAGAACGCCACCCATACCCGAGGCGCGGCCTCGCCGCGCTCCGCCTCGCCCATCGGGCCGGCGCCTACCCTGCTTCCGCGTATCGCGTTGCCACTACTCACAGACCACCCCTTGTCACGGGAAATCGTCGTCGCTGGCTTAGCACCACTTAACTGGATCTGCCAGATCTGCCGCAGATACATATCTGTTAGTGAGTGATGAGCCAGGCTAGAGCAACGATGCAGACGAACCACAAGACACCGAAGAAGATGGTGATTCGGTCCAGGTTCCGCTCCACCACCGAAGACGAGCCGAGAGTCGAGGAGACCCCGCCGCCGAACAGGTCGGACAGGCCGCCGCCCTTGCCCTTGTGCAGGAGAACGAGTACGACCATCACGAGGCTCGTGATGATCAGGATCACCGATAGCGCGATCTCCATGTCTCCATTCACTTCCCTGTTGGCGGAAGCCAGCCGGCCTGCTAGCGGCCCGCCGCCAGCTCACGATACCGGCAGATCGAGGTGAACTGACCGGCGTCCAGGCTGGCGCCGCCCACGAGCACGCCGTCCACGTCCGGCTGCGCCATGATAGGGGCGATGTTATCGTCCTTGACGGACCCGCCATACAGGATACGCGCACCCAGGGCCGTCCCGGGGCCGTGGATCGCGGTAAGCCGTTCCCTGATGGCCGCGCACATCTGCTGGGCGTCGCCGGGGCTGGCGACCTCGCCGGTGCCGATCGCCCACACCGGCTCGTAGGCGATCACCATGGACGCCACCGCGTCGGCGGGCACCTTGGCCAGCGACCCGTCGAGCTGCCCGAGCACGAACGGCACGTGCCCGCCGGCCTTGCGCACCCCGATGTTCTCTCCCACGCACAGGATCGGCGTGATCGAGACCGCCAGGGCCGCGCGGACCTTGGCGTTCACGAGCGCGTCGTCCTCGTGGTGGTGTTGCCGCCGCTCGGAGTGCCCGGCGAGCACATAGGAACAGCCGAGCTTGGCGAGCATCGGCCCGGAGATGTCCCCCGTGTAGGCGCCCCTGGGATACGGCGACAGGTCCTGGGCGCCGTACCCGATCCGCAGCCTGTCGCCGTCGACCAGCGTCTGCACGCTGCGCAGGTCGGTGAACGGCGGCAGGACGACCACCTCGACGAAGGTGAAGTCCTTCGGTGCCAGCGAGAAGGCCAGCTTCTGCACCAGGGCGATCGCCTCGAGGTGATTGCAGTTCATCTTCCAGTTGCCCGCGATCAGCGGGAGTTTGTTGTCGCTCACGACTCCAGTGCTACCAGACCGGGCAGCGTCTTCCCCTCCAGGTACTCAAGCGACGCGCCGCCGCCCGTGGAGATGTGCCCGAAGGCGTCCTCCGCCAGGCCGAACGACCGCACGGCCGCCGCCGAGTCGCCGCCGCCGACCACGGTGAGCCCGTCGACCTTCGTGATCGCCTCGGCGATCGCGCGGGTGCCGGCGGCGAACGCCGGGAACTCGAACACGCCCACCGGCCCGTTCCAGAACACGGTCCGCGCGTCGATCAGCTTCGCGGCGAACAGCGCGCGGGTGTCCGGCCCCATGTCCATGCCCTCCCGGTCCGCCGGGATCGCGTCCGCGGGAACGACGACCGACTGCGCGTCAGGGGCGAAGTGCGTCGCCGCCACGATGTCGGTCGGCAGCACGATCTCGACCCCGCGGCGCTTCGCCTCCGCGAGCACCCCGCGCACCGGCTCGATCTGGTCGGCCTCGAGCAGGGAATGCCCGACCTCGTACCCGAGCGCCGCGAGGAACGTGTACCCCATTCCGCCGCCGATCAGCACCCGGTCGGCCAGGTCGAGCAGGTTGCCGATCACGCCGAGCTTGTCCGAGACCTTGGACCCGCCGAGCACGACCACGTACGGACGGGCCGGGGACTGCGTCAGCCGCCGCAGCACGGCCACCTCCGCGACCACCAGATCGCCGGCCGCGTGCGGCAGCAGCAGCGGCAGGTCGTAGACGGACGCGTGCTTGCGGTGCACCGCCCCGAACCCGTCACCCACGTAGACGTCGCCGAAGGTGGCGAGCTCGGCAGCGAGCCGGGATCGCCGCGAATCATCCTGAGCGGTCTCCGCGGGCTCGAACCTGACGTTCTCAAGCAGCGCGACGCCGCCGTCGTCCAGCCCCTCGACAGTCGCCACCGCCGACGGGCCGACCAGGTCGGTCGCGAACGCCACCGGCTTGCCGAGCAGCTCGCCGAGCCGGGACGCCACCGGGGCAAGCGACGGGCCGCCGGCCGCGCGGGTCGCGAAGTCGTCGCCCTTCGGGCGGCCAAGATGCGCGAGGATCACCACGCGCGCGCCGCGGTCCGCGAGCTTGCGGATGACCGGCAGGCTGGCCCGGATCCGCAGGTCGTCGGTGATCGCGCCGCTGCCCTTCAGGTCCAGCGGCACGTTCAGGTCCGACCGCAGCAGCACCCGCCGTCCGGCGACCTCGATGTCGTCAACAGAGCGCATGACCACCTACCCCAGACGGGACGCGACGAGCGCGGTGAGGTCGGCGAGCCGGCAGGAGTAGCCCCACTCGTTGTCGTACCAGCCGAAGACCTTCACCTGGTTGCCGTACGCCATCGTGATCGACGCGTCGAACGTGCACGAGGCCGGGGAGCCGATGATGTCTGAGGACACGATCGGGTCCTCGGTGTAGGAGAGGATGCCCTTGAGGTCACCCTCGGCGGCGGCCCTGAACGCGGCGTTGACCTCGTCCTTGGTCGCCTCGCGGCCGAGTTCGACCACCAGGTCGGTGATCGACCCGGTGATCACGGGGACGCGCAGCGAATACCCGTCAAGCTTGCCCTTGAGCTCGGGGATCACCAGGGCGGTCGCCTTGGCGGCGCCCGTGGAGGTGGGCACGATGTTCTGCGCCGCCGCGCGCGCCCGGCGCAGGTCCTTGTGCGGCCCGTCCTGCAGCATCTGGTCCTGCGTGTAGGCGTGCACCGTGGTCATCAGGCCCTTGACGATGCCGAAGTTCTCCAGCAGCACCTTCGCCATCGGCGCCACGCAGTTCGTGGTGCACGATGCGTTGGAGACGATGTCGTGGCGCGCGGGGTCGTACCTGTCGTCGTTGACCCCCATCACGATCGTGATGTCCTCGTCCTTGGCCGGAGCCGAGATGATCACCTTCTTGGCGCCGCCCTCGATGTGCGCCGCGGCCTGCTTGCCGTTGGTGAACCGCCCGGTCGACTCGACGACGACGTCGACCCCCAGGTCGGCCCAGGGAAGGAGGGCGGGGTCGCGCTCGGCGAGGATCTGTATCGACTTGTCGCCGACAACGATCGTGTCTCCTGAGACGCGCACCGGCTCCGTCAGGTTGCCCATGACGGTGTCGTACTTGAGCAGGTGCGCCATCGTCGCGACGTCGCCCAGGTCGTTGGCTGCGACGATCTCGATCCCGCGGTCGGTACCCGTGGTGTTCACGGCCTTCCAGAAGTTCCGGCCGATGCGCCCGAACCCGTTGATTCCCACTCGAATGCTCACAGCACCAAATCTCCTCACCGTTGCCGTTCGTGACTAGAGTCCAACGTCCCCGGGCGCTTGTCACTCCCCCTCGGTAATTATCGAACACGAGGACAGCGCTCAAGGTTCCCGGGGGCAGGCATCGCGCGGCACCTATGGTCTAGACCATATAAAGATCAAGGGCTTCGGATCAAGGCACGGAACGGTCCGTGGCGACCGTCGCGACCTCCGCCGATCGTGTTCGCCGGGCACGCGGCGTTACGCTGATCTGTGACGGAAACGTCGAAAGGGCGGAGCATTGTCCGGGCGTACGGCACGACGGCGCGTGGTGCGGCTGATGCTGCCCGGCGACGGCCAGGCCGGTCCCGGACGGGCCGACCCGCGCGCGGACCTGCTGGCCGCCGAGGAACCGCTCGGGATCCGGGTGGACGGCGCGGCGCTGACGATGACGATGCGCACCCCCGGCGACGACATCGAGCTCGCGGCGGGGTTCCTGGTGAGCGAGGCCATCGTCCGCTCCCCCGCCGACATCGCCGAGATCAAGCTCTGCGACGGCACCTCGTGCGGCCACGGCGACCACGACGGACTCGGCAACATCGCCGACGTGAAACTCACCGCGGGCGTCAGCGTGCCCGCCGGTGCCCGCCGTAACTTCATGACGACCAGCGCGTGCGGCATCTGCGGCAAGACCAGCATCGAGGACATCTGCGTGCTGCCGCACGCGCCGCTGGCCGCGGACGAGACCCGGTTCGACCCCGTGGTGCTTGCCGCGCTGCCTGACCGGCTGCGCGAGGCGCAGCGGGTGTTCTCCCGCACCGGCGGGCTGCACGCGGCCGGCCTGTTCAGCGCCGCCGGCGACCTCATCGCGGTGCGCGAGGACGTGGGCAGGCACAACGCCGTCGACAAGATCGTCGGCTGGGCGCTGCTGAACGACAGGCTGCCGCTGGCCGGCTGCGTGCTGCTGGTCAGCGGCCGGGCCTCCTTCGAACTGGTCCAGAAGGCCGTGCTGGCCGGGATACCGCTGCTGGCCGCCGTCTCCGCGCCCTCGTCGCTGGCCGCCGACCTCGCCGAAGAGGCGGGCCTCACGCTCGTCGGGTTCCTGCGCGGCCTGTCGATGAACGTCTACACCGGCACGCACCGGCTGTCGGCATGAGCGGCCCGGCCCCCGATAGCGCGGCCGGGGACGCGTCCGGTGCCGACGGCGACGGCGCGGGCAGGCCGAGCCCGCGGCTGGCCTACGCGCAGTGGATGGACGCGTGCGCGCGGGCAGGCTGGCTGGACGCGCCGGTCGTCGAGCAGGTGCCTGCCACCGCGGCACTCGGCCGGGTGACGGCCGCCCCGGTGCACGCGCGCTGGCCGTCGCCCCGGTCGGACTGCGCCGCCATGGACGGCATCGCGGTCGCCGCCGCTTCCCTCGGCGCCGCCGGCGCCGCCGCCGAGGTGGCCTTGCCGGCCTCGGCGTTCCAGTGGATCGACACCGGCGACCCGTTGCCGCCGGGCACCGACACGGTGGTCGAGCGCGAGCGGGTCCTGCCCGGCGATGACGGCGGCGTCCGCATCACGGGCGGCGCAGGCCCGGTGCGGCGCGGGCGCCATGTCCGCACGACCGGCGAGGATTTCCTGGCGGGCCAGGTCCTCGTCCCGGCAGGCCGCCGGCTCCGGCCAGGTGACCTCGCCGTCGCGGTGGCGGCCGGACACGCCGCGCTGGCCGTGGCCAGGCAGCCGGTGGTCGCGATCATCCCGACCGGAGACGAGATCAGGCCCGCCGGGTCCACGATCCGGCCAGGTGAGATCATCGACAGCAACTCCCTCATGCTCGCGTCCCGGTGCCGCCAGGTGGGCGCGCTGCCGGCGGTGAGCGACGTGCAGCCGGACGACCCGGACACGCTGGCCGCCGAGATCCGGCGCTCGGCCCTGGCCGCCGACCTGGTCCTCGTCATCGCCGGCTCAAGCCGCGGCCGCGGCGATCACACCGCCGCGGTGCTCGCCGACGTTGGCGGCCTGGCCGTGGCAGGCGCCGCGGTCCGGCCCGGTCACCCGGTGCTGCTCGGCCACGTCAAGCTTGGCCGTCCGCGGGCGCACCAGCCGGCCGGAGCCGCTCCTGTCATCGGGCTGCCCGGCTACCCGCTGGCCGCCGCGGTGATCTTCGAGGTGTTCGCCCGCCCGGTGATCGCCGCCATCCAGGGCTGGGAGCCGACCGAGCGCACGCAGCGGGTGACGCTGGACCGTGACTGGACGTCCGCGCCCGGCGTCGAGGACTGGGTGCCGGTCACCCTGACGTGGGGTCAGGACGGCACCCTGGCGACGCCGGGCAGGCGCGGCGCGGGCTCGACGAGCCAGCTCGCCCGGGCCGACGCCTGGTGGCCGATACCCATCGGGCGCGGCCACTTCACCCGCGGCAGCGTCATCGAGGTGCTTGCGATCTGGGGTGCTTGATAGCGAGATCAGCCCGCCCCCGTTAGGCGGGGCAGCGCCAGCAGTTCCATCTGGTCTCCACAACCACTGCACATCAGTCTCACGCGTCTCGGCGACAGTGAACGTAGCCGGCCGTTTGCTCTCCCCGGGGCAAGCGGCTGGCGTCCCGCTACCCGAACCGAAGGAGCACCTGATGACCACTGCGACAGCCGCCACCTCGCTGCGGGTGGCCGCAACCGCTGCCGCTTCGCTCACGCTGCCCGCCGCCGCCAGCGTGCTGGCCGTGACGGCCCGGCCCGGCCAGGAGTCGGCGGAACTGGGCGGGCTGCTGTACGCGTTCCGCCGGGCCGGCGCCAGCCTGAGCCTGCTGTGCCTGACCCGCGGCGAGGCCGCCGCGCACAATTCGGCCAGCGCCCGGCTCGTCGCCATCCGGCCCTGGGAAGTGCAGCTGGCCGCCGCGGTGCTGGGCATCGGCGAGCTCACGGTCGCCAATTACCCCGACGGGAAGCTCGCCGAGCAGCCGGCGGCCGAACTCGGCGACCGGATCAGGCGCGCGATCCGCCAGCACTCCGCGGACCTGCTGGTTGTCACCGCCCCCGAGGCGGGCGACGGCGACGACATCGCGGTCGCCCGCGCCGCCGCCGCGGCCGCCGCGCAGCTGGGCGTGCCGCTGCTTGCCCGCACCCGGCCGGGCACTCCCGGCGCCTGGGCGATCGACCTCGGCGCCGACGCCGCCACCGCGCGCGCGATCCAGAAGTCCGCCGCGGCAGCGCACTCCAGCCAGTCGCAGGCTTTGCCCGCGCTCATGCGCCGCCTGGACGCACTCGACGGCAGGGAGCCGCTGCGCTGGCTGCTGTTCCCGCAGCCAGGGCCGCGACAGCGCGAGCGGGCGGTCACGCGTGCGGCATGGTGAGCGTCATCGTGGTGCCGCGGCCTGCCGTGCTCGCCGCGGTGAGCCGGCCGCCGTGCGCCCTGGCCAGCTCCGCGGCGACCGCGAGGCCGATGCCACTGCCTGAGGCCTGCGCGGCGCCCTGCCCGCGCCAGAACCTGTCGAAGATGCGGGGCAGGTCGTCGGCCGGGATGCCGATCCCGGTGTCGGCGACCTCCAGCACGGCGTCGGCTCCCGCCAGCCCGGCACGGACGCTGACCCGGCCGCCGGCCGGCGTGAACTTCAGCGCGTTGGTCAGGAGGTTGGTGACGACCTGATGCAGCCAGCGCGGGTCGGCGAGCACCGGCACGGGTGACAGCTGCCTGTCCAGCTCGATGTCGGCGGCCTCGAACCGGCGGGCGAGGCTGTCGGCCGCCGTGGCGGCGATGTCCGCCAGGTCGCAGCGGCGCCGCGCCAGGTGCAGGGCGGCGGCGTCGGCGGCGGCAAGCGTCTGCAGGTCATCGACCATTCGCGCTAGCCGCAGCACCTCATCGCGCAACGAGGACAGCTCGTCGGGGGTTGGCTCGGCGACACCGTCGAGCAGGGCCTCATGGCCCGCCTGGAGCACCGCGATCGGCGTCCGCAGCTCGTGCGCGACGCCTGCCACCATGTCGCGGCGGATCCGGTCCTCCCGGTCCAGCGTGTCCGCCATCTGGTCAAAGGCCGCCGCCAGCTCACCGAGTTCCCCGGGTGCGCGGACATCGCCTGCCCGCGCGGCCCGGTCACCGCCGGCCATCGACCTCGTCGCGGCGATGAGCCGCTCGACCGGACGGGCGATCCGCCGGGCGACCGTGAGGCCGGCCGCCAGTGCCAGCAGCGCCGCCACCCCGGCCGCGCCCGCGATGGCCTGCAGCAGCGCGGTCCGCAGGGCGCCGTCCGCGCCGCCGAGCCCGGCGCCGCTGAACCGCGCGAGAACCGTGCCAACGCGCTGGTCCCTGACCACGACCGGTGCGCTGGCCAGCGGTCCCGCCGCGGCGGCGAAACCGGGCGTGCCGGCCACCGTGCCGCCCCCTGCGTCGCGGACCTGCAGGTCCACGCCGGTGCGCTCGGCCAGGTCGAGGACCGGGAACAGGTCGGCGGAGGCCCAGTTGCCGTTTTTGTCCCAGGCCGCGCCCGCGGCCAGCGAGATCGCGCCGGCCAGCTCGCTGCGCTGCCGGCCGGCGAGCGATGAGACGTCGGCGGCGGCGAAGACGGCCGCCAGCACGGCAAGCAGCGCGATCGCGGCGAGCGCCACGGCGAGGAAGGCCAGCGCGAGCCGCAGCCCGAGCTTGTCGCCACGCGGCGCGGCGGGCGCGCTGTCAGTCATCGCGGGCCAGGCCCAGCCGGTAGCCGCCGCCGAGGACGGTCTTGATGATGCGCGGACTGCCCGGCTCGTCCTCGATCTTCCTGCGCAGGTTCTTCACGTGCGAGTCGATCGTCCGCTCGTAGCCTTCGAACTCATACCCGCGGACCCGGTTGATCAGCTCGAACCGTGAGTACACCCGGCCAGGGACCGTCGCCAGCGCCACGAGCACCCCCCATTCGGTCGGGGTGAGCTCGGCCTGCGCGCCGCGAACGGTCACGGCGCGGCGCGGCTCATCGATGACAAGCTCGCCTCCGCCGTAGCTGGCGACCTCGGGGCGGCCCCCGGCGGCCGGCTCGCCCCGGCGCAGGATCGCCTGCACCCGCAGGACCAGTTCCCTGGGGCTGAACGGCTTGGTCACGTAGTCATCGGCGCCGAGCTCGAGCCCCCGGACCCGGTCTTCCTCGCCGCTCTTGGCGGTCAGCATCAGGATGCGCGGGGCCGGCTGGGCGGTGGCCGCGCGGAGCTCGCGCGCGACAGTCTCCCCGGGCACATCGGGCAGGCCGAGATCCAGGACCACCAGCTCCGGCGCGGCGGCGGCCGCCATGGTGATCGCCTCGGCGCCTGAGCCGGTCGACAGCACGGTGAACCCGGCGTTCTGCAGGTACGTCCTGATGAAGTCGCGGAGCTTGCGCTCGTCCTCAACCACTAGCACCGTCGCGCCCATCGCGCCGTTCACCCGCCTTTCCGAGCCTCCATACCGTCACCATCACACCTGCACCGGGCCGGCACCGACGTCGGGTGTCCTGGCAGTGAGGCAGCACCGGCAGCATAGGACAGCGCTGATGACCGCAAGCGAACTGGTCGTGGCGGCACCCTGGATCGCCTTCGGGATCGCTGTGCTGGTCTTGTACATCCGGCTGCGCCGCCCGCGCAAATGACCGCCAACCGAACAGCCGCGCGGGCAGCCGCTGGGGCTGGCCCTCTGCACGCGGGAAATGGGACGGGTTAGCCCCTGCGCAGCCGGGCGCGGACCAGGCCGGGCAGCGCGGCTGGCCCGGTAACCGGCTGGAAGCGGGCGGCCGCGTCGGACAGCTCGCGGAATTCGGTGTCGGCCAGGTCGATCTCGGCGGCGGCGACGTTGCTCTCCAGCTGCGCGACGCTGGACGCGCCGGGGATCGCCACCACGGCCGGGCTCCGGATCGCCCAGGCGAGCGCCACCTGCGCCGGCGTGACGCCGTGCGCCTCGGCGACATCCCGCAGCACGCCGAACAGCCCGGCGGCCCGCTCCAGGTTGACCGGCAGGAAATACGGGTTGACCGACCGGACGCGGTCCTTCGGCGGGCTGTCGGGACCGTACCGGCCGGACAGGAACCCCTGGGCCAGCGGGCTGTAGGCGATCACGACGTGACCGGTCTGTTCCGCGTACGGGATCAGGTCGTCGGCGGGTCCCCTGACGACGAGGCTGTACTGCACCTGATTGCTGAGCACGCGGCTGCCGAGCGCGCGCTCGGCAGCCTTCCAGCGGTCGAGCGAGTAGTTGCTCACGCCGACCTCGCCGACCAGGCCGATCCGCTGCAGCGCTCGCATGCCGCGCATGGTCACGGTATCGGGGGCCACCGGGTTCGGCTGGTGCACCTGGTACAGGTCGATTCTGCTGACCCCGGCGCGGTTCGCGCTGGCTACCGCCCGCTGCTCGACGACCGGCGGCAGCGGCGCGACCGGGAGGATCTTCGTCGCGAGAAACACCTGGTCGCGGTGCCCGCTGATGGCTCGGCCGAGGATCCGCTCGCTGCGGCCGAGCCCGTAGATCTCGGCGGTGTCGAACAGCGTCACGCCGAGCTCGAGCGCGCGGTGCACGATGGCCTGCGCCTCGCGCTCGGCGTACAGTGTGCCGTACCCCCATTGCCTGGACCCGAACTGCCAGGTGCCCAGTCCGATCTTGGAGAGCTTCGGTGCGGTGTCGACCGCTAGGTAGCGCACGTGCCCATTATCCCCAGCCGCGGGCCCGGTTACCGCGTGCGCTGGCCGGCCAGCCGGTGCAAGGCGGCCGCCAGCTGGTCGACCTCGGCGTACGTGTTGTACAGCGCGAGCGCGGCGCGCACGGTTGCCTCGAGCCCGAAGCGCCGCAGGACCGGCTGCGCGCAGTGATGGCCGGCGCGCACGGCGATGCCCTCGCAGTCCAGCGCCGACCCCACCTCCTCCGGGCGGTACCCGTCGAGGACGAACGAGAGGATGCCCGCCTTGCCGGGCGCCGTGCCGACCATGCGCAGGCCGGGGACGGCCTCAAGCGCCCGCGTCGCGTAACCGAGCAGGTCGTGCTCGTAGCCGGCGATGCTCTCGCGGCCGATCCGCTCCACGTACGCCAGGGCCGCGCCGAGGCCGACCGCGTCCGCGATCGAGGCGGTGCCCGCCTCGAACCGGGTGGGCGGCGGCTGGTACACCGTGCGCTCGAAGGTGACGTTCCTGATCATGTTTCCGCCGCCCTGCCACGGGGGCATCGAGTCGAGCACGTCGGGCTTGCCGTACAGCGCGCCGATGCCGGTCGGCCCGAACACCTTGTGCCCGGAGAAGACGTAGAAGTCCGTGTCGAGCTCCCGCACGTCGACCGGCATGTGCGAGACCGCCTGCGCCCCGTCGACCAGCACGGCCGCGCCCGCATCGTGCGCGGCGGCGATGATCTCACCCAGCGGGAGGACCGTGCCCAGGGCGTTCGACACGTGCGCGACCGCCACCAGGCGGGTACGCGGCGATAGCAGGTTGCGGTACTCGTCGAGGATGACCTGGCCGCTGTCATCGACGGGTATGACGCGCAGCGTGGCGCCCCGTTCGCGCGCGAGCAGCTGCCACGGCACGATGTTCGCGTGGTGCTCCAGGTGCGACAACACGATCTCGTCGCCGGACCCGACGTACTCGCGGCCCCAGCTTTGCGCGACGAGGTTGATCGCCTCGGTCGTGCCGCGCACGAAGACGATGTCCTCCGCCGCGGGGGCGCCCAGGAAGCGCGCCACGGTGTCCCGCGCGTCCTCGTAGGCCTGCGTCGCCCGCGCCGCGAGCTCGTGCGCGGCGCGGTGAATGTTCGAGTTCTCGTGAGCGTAGAAGCGGGCAAGGCGGTCGATCACCTCCCGCGGCTTCTGGGTGGTCGCGGCATTGTCCAGCCAGACCAGCTGGTGACCGTTGACAGTCTCGGCGAGGATCGGGAAGTCGCGCCGGACCGCCTCGACGTCGAATGACGTCCGGCTCGGCCACCGGGTGGCCGGCGCCGCGGGCTGGCCGGCCTGCAGCGGGTCGAGGAAGTAGAACTCCTGGGCGCGCAGCGGGGCATAGGGATCGCTCAGCGCGTCGCCGAGCCCGGCCGGGACGGTCGGCGCGAGCGCCATGGTTTGCCAGCCTGGCGCGGCCTCGTGGCGCGGGGCCGCGTGCACCGTGATCGGGGACTCCTCAAGCGAGTCCGGGATGTTGGTCAGCACGGTCGCCGCCGGTGAGGCGAGCGTCTCCGACGGCGCCGGCCCGGCGGAACCGCCCCGGCCGCCGAGGCCGGCCGCCTCCCCTGGCAAGGCGGCGAAGAGCTCATTGGCCAGCCGGGTCAGGCTCGCCTCATCGGGCAGCCCGTTGAGATTGTCGTTCATGCCGGTGTCACAGGTAGCTGAAGCCGTAGTTGTGGAACTTGCCGACCTCGACATCGTCGATGACCCCAAGGGCGTCGTCGGTCAGGACGGCGAGCGAGCAGTACAGCGAGACGAGGTAGGACGCGATGGCGTTGCGCGAGATGCCCATGAAGCGGACGGAAAGCCCCATGCTCTGCTGACCGGTGAGGTCCGGCTGATAGAGGCCGACGACCCCCTGGCGCTCTTCGCCGACCCGCAGCAGCAGGATCTTCGTCCTCCCGTCCTCAAGGGGAACCTTGTCCGACGGGATCAGCGGTATGCCCCGCCAGGTGATGAACTGCGACCCGAACAGGCTCACGGTCGCCGGCGGAACCCCGCGCCTGGTGCATTCGCGGCCGAACGCGGCGATCCCCTTGGGATGGGTGAGGAAGAACGCCGGCTGCTTCCATACCCGCGTGATCAGCTCGTCGAGATCGTCAGGCGTCGGGGCGCCGGTCCCTGTCCTGATGCGCTGATCGCCCGCGACGTTCGCCAGCATGCCGTACTCGGCGTTGTTGATCAGCTCGGACTCCTGGCGCTCCTTGACGATTTCGATCGTCAGCCGCAGCTGCTCCTTGATCTGGTCGTAGGGGCTGCTGTACAGGTCGGAGACCCGGGTGTGGACGTCGACGACCGTCGTTACCGCGTT
>NZ_JASIAL010000364.1:0-7549 GCF_030042015.1 Trebonia sp.
CAACTGGCTTATCCTCTCGCGTGTCCCATCGCGCCCCGCGCTCCCCGCGGTGGCCGACGTCTCGTACCTTACCTTTCCTCTTCAGCCGCCCGGCGGCCAAGGCCGAAAACCGTTCGGAATCCGTCGCGGTGCCGGGTATTCTCCTTCGGGTGCCCGAGGTACTAGTCCGCGCCCGAGGCCTTACTAAGCGGTTCGGCAGCTTCACCGCAGTGGACGGAATCGACTTCGACCTGTACCAGGGCGAAGCCTTCGGATTTCTCGGGCCGAACGGCGCCGGGAAATCATCCACGATGCGCATGATCGGCTGTGTCTCCCCGCCGACAGAAGGCGAGCTTACCATTCTGGGTGGCGACCCGGTCCGGGACGGTACCGCGATCAGGGCCAGGCTCGGCGTGGTGCCGCAGGAGGACACGCTGGACGTCGAGCTGACCGTCAGGGAGAACCTGCTCGTCTACGGCCGCTACTTTGGCCTGCCGCGCACGGTCATCAGGGAGCGGACCGACCAGCTCCTGGACTTCGTCCAGCTCACCGACCGCGCCGGCGATATGGTGGAGCCGCTGTCCGGCGGCATGAAGCGCCGCCTGACGATCGCGAGGAGCCTCATCAACGACCCCGAGATCCTCATCCTCGACGAGCCGACCACCGGCCTGGACCCGCAGGCCAGGCACGTGGTGTGGGACCGGCTGTACCGGCTCAAGCAGCGCGGCGTGACGCTGATCCTCACCACGCACTACATGGACGAGGCCGAGCAGCTCTGCGACCGCCTCGTCGTGATGGACCACGCGACGATCGTCGCCGAGGGCACCCCCCGCGAACTCATCGGGCGGTACTCGACCGCGGAAGTGCTCGAGCTGCGGTTCGATCCCGCCATGCACGAGCAGGCGGTGGAGAAGATCAAAGGCTTTTATCCAGAACGGACCGTGGTGACTGCCGACCGGCTGCTGCTCTACGTGGCCGATGGCGAGCGGGCGCAGGCCCAGATCCGCGAGGCGGGCATCGAGCCGCTCACCGAACTCGTCCGCAGGTCCACCCTCGAGGACGTCTTCCTGCACCTGACCGGCCGGACCCTGATCGACTGATGGGCCTGTCACTCTCGATGTCTGTCCGGGCGCTGCGCGCCTGGCTCGTGATGTACCGCAGGACCTGGCGCTCCTCGGTCTGGTCGTCCGTCGGCGGCCCGCTGTTCTACCTCGGCGCGATGGGCTACGGCCTCGGCTCGCTGGTCGACAAGAACGGCACGGCGGCGATCGGCGGCGTGCCCTACGTCGTGTACGTCGCCCCCGCGGTGCTCGGCTTCCAGGCGATGAACACGGGGATGACGAACGCGGCGTTTCCCGTCTACGGCGGCATCCACTGGAACAAGATCTACCTCGCCGCCCGCGCCACGATGCTCCGCCCGGCCGACATCTTCCGCGGCCACCTGTTGTTCATCACGATGCGGATCGCGATGAACTCGGCGGTCTTCGTGGCGTTGATGGCCGGCTTCGGCCTGATCAAGTCGGCGTGGGCGATCCTGCTGCTGCCGGCCGCGGTGCTGCTCGGCGTCGCGTTCGCCACGCCGGTCGCGGCCTGGGCGGTCACCCTGGACACGCAGATCTCGCTGAACTACCTGTTCCGGTTCGGCTCGGTGCCGCTGATGCTGTTCTCCGGCACGTTCTTCCCCATCAGCCGGCTCCCCGGCTGGCTCCGCCCGGTCGCCTACGTCACCCCGCTCTGGCACGGCGTGGCCCTGTGCCGGTCGCTCAGCCTCGGCGACGTCACCGCGGGCTCGGCCGCGATCCACCTCGGCTACCTGGCCGCGATGGCGGCCATCGGCCTGTGGCTCGGCGCCCGTACCTTCCGCAGGCGGCTGTATGTCTAGAGTCGCCACGGCCCGTTCCGTACCCGCCGTAATCCCTGGCGCGCTGGGGGTCCGGCTGATGGCGCGGCACGCGCGGCTCTACAGCCGCATGTGGCTGGTGATAGCCTCCGGGGCCGCCGAGCCGCTGTTTTACCTGTTCTCTGTGGGGGTCGGGATCGGCGGGCTGATCGGCACCGTGCCGGGCCCGGCCGGGCATCCGGTGCCGTACCGGGAGTTCGTGGCGCCCGGGCTGCTCGCCGTCTCCGCGCTGAACGGGGCGCTGAACGACTCGACGTTCAACGTGTACGGCCGGCTGAAGTTCGACAAGCTCTACGACTGCGTGCTCGCGACGCCGCTCGGCGCGCAGGACGTGGCGCTGTCCGAGATCGGCTGGGCGGTGTTCCGCGGCATCTTGTACTCGGTGCCGTTCCTGATCGTGATGGCGTCGATGGGGCTGATCGCCTCACCGTGGGCGGTGCTCGCGCTGCCCGGCGCGGCCCTGGTCAGCTTCGCGACCGCCGCGGTCGGGGTGACGCTGACCACGTACATGACCACCTGGCAGGACTTCGACTACGTGATGCTTGTCGCGGTACCGCTGTTCCTGTTCTCCGGCACGTTCTATCCACTGACGGTATATCCGCACGTCATCGAGGTCATCGTCGAGTGGACCCCGCTCTACCAGGGGGTCGTGATCCTGCGCGACCTGGTGCTCGGCGTGCCCGGGCCCGACTTGCTCTGGCGGGCCGCCTACCTCGCGGCGCTGGGCGCCGCGGGGCTGTCGGTAGCGGGCCGGCGGTTCGCGACGCTGCTGCTCGTGTGACGAATGCTTCGCGGCCCGGCCGCATGGCGCCGGAGCCGATACGCTACTACCGATGCTTGAGGAGCGACGTCCCCAGGCCGGTGTGGCCGACGTCCAGGCTGGGGCGGGCGCACCGGCCTCTGCCGCCGCGCCGCGCGGCCCCTACCGCGACCCCGTGACCTGGGCGATCGTCCTGGCGGTGTTCGGCGCGTACGCGACGATCTCCCTGTTCCGCCTGTTCCAGCTCAACCCCTCGTCGTGGGACCTGGCCATCTACACCGAGTACGTCAAGCAGCTCGCGCACCTGCAGGCGCCCATCGTGGACGTGCGCGGCCCTGGGTTCAACCTGCTCGGCGACCACTTCCAGGTCGCCGTGGCGCTGCTCGCGCCGTTCTTCCGCCTGTTCCCGACCCCGGCGACCCTGCTGGTCGCGCAGGCGCTGCTGACCGCGGTGTCGGTGTTCCCGGTGACGGCGGCGGCGACCGGCAAGCTCGGCAGGGGCGCGGGGCGGGCGGTCGGCGCGGCCTACGGGTTCTCCTGGGGCCTGCAGCAGATGGTCGACTTCGACTTCCACGAGATCGCCATCGCGGTCCCGCTGCTGGCGTTCTCGCTGTCCGCCCTGGTCCGCGGGCGGACACGGGCGGCGGTGGCGTGGGCGCTGCCGCTGGTCTTCGTCAAGGAGGACCAGGGCTTCACCGTCGCCGCCATCGGCTTGCTCATGGTCTTCGCGGCGGCGCGCCGGGAGGGTACCGCTGGCGCCGGCGCTGGCGCCGGCGCTGGCGCCGGCCGGGGCCTGGGCAGCCTCCGGGGCAGCGTCCCCGGCGGCATCTTCCTGGTCGTGTGGGGCCTGGCCTGGTCCCTGCTCGCGATCACCGTGATCATCCCGCACTTCAACGCCGAGCACCGCTACCTGTACTGGAGCGACGGCGGCGTGGTCGGCTCGGGGGCGCCGTTCTCGGTGGCCGGCCTCGTCGGCCAGCTGTTCCACGCCTGGCCGACCAAGCTGCAGACGGTCGTCCTGCTGCTGTTGCCGACCGCGTTCGTCGCGCTTGGCTCGCCGGTCGCGCTGGTCGCGCTGCCGAGCCTCGCGCTGCGGTTCGTCTCGACCAACAGCGCCTTCTGGGGCACCAGCTGGCACTACAACGCCACCGTGATGCCCGTGCTGTTCATCGCCGCCGTCGAAGCGATGGCCCGCTGGCGGGCGCTGCCCGATCCAGCCGGCGGCGCGGGGATGCGTTCGCTGAGCGCGCGGACTGCCTCGTTCCGGGTCGGCGCGGCCAGGCACGGCGCGCCGATGATCGTTGCCGTGGCCGCCGCGCTCGCCTTCCAGTTCCCGCTCAGCAACCTCTGGCAAAGCTCGACGTACCAGATCAGCCCGCACGTGGTGGCCGCCGACGCGGCGATGGCACAGGTCCCCGACGGTGCCACCGTGGTGACCACGCTCGACCTGCTCGCCCCGCTCGCCGCCCGCACCGACACGTTCTGGATCGGCAACGCAGGCAACCCGCTCACCCAGTACATCGTGTTCGACGGCCAGAACAGCGGCTACAACCCCGAACCCAAGAACGTGCCCGACTTCATCACCCAGCTCTACGGGAGCGGCCGCTACGTGGAGATCTTCGAGCGCGACGACGTCTACGTGTTCCGCCGCGCCTAGGGCGCTTGGGCTACCCGAGCACCGCCGCCGCCTGCTGGCGCGTCATCAGGTTGTAGACGATGTCCGCCGGGGCCGGGCTGGCGGGGGCGCCGACTCCGAAGCCGACCCCGGCGCCGATGAACACGTCCACGCCGCTGGCGGTCAGCAGCGTGTCCAGCGTGACAGAAGACCCGCTGATCGTCCCCTTCTGCACCAGCGACAGCGACGGGTGCCCGCCCACCGCCGGCGCGGAAGCGGCCGTCAGCGAGAACGTGCCGAGGGTGCCGTTCTCCGTCGCGGTGAAGCCGGCGCACCGGCCGGCGAGCGCCCTGACCCCCGTGACGAAGGCGGACGCCTCGGCTGGGCTGGAAAACTGGTAGATCACCTGGTCATACGCCTGTTCCCCGCTCACATAGGTCTCGGCCGCCATGCCGGTCTCGCCGAACCCCGGGCTGCCCAGGTTGTTGACGAAGTTGGCGCAGGACAGCGTCGCCAGGTCGTACTGCGCCGGGGAGGAGGTCAGGCTGCCGCCCGAGGTGACCGCGCCGGCCGACGACAGGCTGAAGCCCGCGGGGAAGAACGACTGCGGCAGCAGCACGATCTGCAGCTGCGAGCCGGTCAGCTGCCCGGCGGCCGCCGGCACGGGCGACGCGGGCGTGGTGGGGGAGCCCGCCGTCGGCGCCGTGGCGGCGGGCGCGGCCGACGACGACGGCGTCTGGTACGGCACCCCCTTGGTCGCGCACCCGGTCAACGCGACCAGCACGCCCGCGAGCACCCCGGCGGCAAGAACGGCGGGGGCCCTGAAGACCCGTGACACAGCTCCCCTAACCCGATTCGGACATCAACACCTCACAACGTACCTTTTCACGTGTCCGGGGCGCAGGTGGTGCGCGGGCCGGAGTTCGGGATAATGGCGACGGAACACCGGCGTTCGCCGACAGCGGCAGCGGGCAGGCAAAGGCCCGAGGTGCCGAAGGAAAGGAAGATGAAGGCTATGCCACAGCGAATCGCGATCGTCACCGGAGCCGCCCGCGGGATCGGCGCCGGGACCGCCAAGCGCCTGGCCAGCGAAGGGATGGCCGTCGCGGTGCTCGACCTCAAGGAGGGCGATGGCGAGCAGACCGTGGCCGAGATCGAGAAGGCCGGGGGGCGGGCGATCGCGGTGGGCGCCGACGTCAGCAAGAGCGATGAGGTGCAGGCCGCGGTCGAGCAGGTGGTGGCCGGCCTCGGCGAGCCGACCGTGCTCGTGAACAACGCGGGCGTGACCCGCGACAACCTGCTGTTCAAGATGTCGGAGAACGACTGGGACACGGTCGTGAACGTCCACCTGCGCGGCGCGTTCCTGATGACGCGGGCAACCCAGAAGTACATGGTCAACGCCAAGTGGGGCCGCATCGTCAACCTGAGCTCGGTGTCGGCGACCGGCAACCGCGGCCAGGTCAACTACTCGGCCGCCAAGGCCGGCCTGCAGGGCCTGACGAAGACGCTCGCGATCGAGCTCGGCAAGTTCGGCATCACCGCGAACGCCGTGGCGCCCGGGTTCATCGTGACCGACATGACGGCGGCCACCGCCGCCCGGCTCGGCATGTCGTTCGAGGACTTCCAGGCCGCCGGCGCCGCGCAGATCCCTGTCCAGCGGGTGGGCCAGGTGGCCGACGTGGCCGCCGCGATCTCCTTCCTGGTCAGCGAGGAGGCCGGGTTCATCTCCGGCCAGGTCCTCTACATCGCCGGCGGACCGGTCTCCTGACCGCCGATGAACGCCGAAACGGCCTCGCACGGCGAGGACGAGGAGCTGCGCAAGACGATCCGCGCGTTCCTCGACGAGCACGACCCCGCGGCCATGGGCCGCGACAGCTTCCTGACCGCGCGGTGGGACGCCGGGCTGGCCGTCGTGCACTACCCGGTGGGGCACGGCGGGCTCGGCCTGGCCCGCTCGCTCCAGCAGGTGGCCGAAGCAGAGTTCGCCAAGGCCGGCGCCCCCGTCCTCGACCCGGTGCGCAACGTGATCGGGCTCGGCATGGCCGCGCCGACGATCATCGCCTTCGGCACCGAGGAGCAAAAGCAACGGTGGCTCAGGCCGCTGTGGACCGCGCGAGAGATCTGGTGCCAGCTGTTCAGCGAGCCAGCCGCGGGCAGCGACCTGGCCGGCCTGGCCACCCGCGCGACCAGGACCGACGGCGAGTGGGTCGTCACCGGCCAGAAGGTGTGGACCTCGGTCGCGCACCGGGCGCGCTGGGGACTCCTGCTCGCCAGGACCGATCCGGACGTCCCCAAGCACGCGGGCCTGTCCTACTTCGTCCTTGACATGCACGCGCCGGGCGTCGAGGTCCGGCCGCTGCGCCAGCTCACCGGCGAGGCGGAGTTCAACGAGGTGTTCCTCACCGACGTGCGCATCCCGGACGGCGACCGGCTCGGCGACGTGGGCGCCGGCTGGCGGGTCGCCCAGACCACGCTGATGAACGAGCGGGTGTCGATCGGCGGCGCCCGCGCGGTGCCCAGGGAGCTCGGCGCGATCGGGTTCGCCGCCGCGGCGTGGCGGCAGCATCCGGAAAAGCGCACCCACGAACTGCACCAGCGGCTGCTGCGGCTGTGGGCGGAGGCGGAAGTGGCGCGGCTGGCGGGCGACCGGCTGCGGCAGCAGCTCGCCGCGGGCGAGCCGGGCCCCGAGGGTTCGGCGGCCAAGCTCAGCTACGCGCGGCTGAATCAGGAGATCTCCGGATTCGAGATCGACTTCGAGGGATCGGACGGGCTCCGCTACGACGACTGGACGATGCGCAGGCCCGCCGCCAGCGACTACACCCGCGGCGCCGGCTACCGCTACCTGCGCTCGAAGGGCAACTCGATCGAGGGAGGCACGTCGGAGATCCTGCGCAACATCATCGCCGAGCGCGTCCTCGGCCTGCCCCCCGAGCCCCGCGTCGACAAGGACGTCGCCTGGAAGGACTTGCCGCGGTGACCGCCTCATCCGCCGATCTTCTTTATTCAGATACCGAACGGTCCCTGGCGGCTGCCCTGGCCGACCTGCTTGCCTCGCGGGCCGCGCCTGGCGACGTGCTGGCCCGCACCGAGCAGGCCGAAACCTGCGACACGGGCCTTTGGCGCGCGGTGGCAGTGGACATCGGCATCGCCGGCCTGCTGATCCCCGAGCCGCTCGGCGGCGCGGGCGCCTCCTACCGCGAGCTCGCCGCCGCGGCCGAACAATTCGGCGCCGCCGTGGCGCCCATCCCCTACCTGGGCAGCGCGGCCGTCGCGACCGCGGTGTTGCTCCGCGCGG
>NZ_JASIAL010000365.1:0-2730 GCF_030042015.1 Trebonia sp.
GTTCGCCGGAGCCGCTGCCTCGGGCACGGGAGTCGATGGCCGACCGGTCAGCGGCCCGGCCGCGCGGCACCACGCGCCCGCCCGCGGCGCGATCCCATTGTTCACAGGGACCACTGGCGTGCAACTTCGCACACTCCATGACCATTTTGCCGCCCGTAATGCCCGGTTTGTCCATGCACAAAGTGTCCAAAGTCACACTTGCGGGACTTCTGGGACGCGAGGGAAACAGCCGGCAGAAGCGGAGCTGCGGGCATCGTCCCTCGGTGGCATACCGTGGACGAGTGGCCGACACGGACGATGTAGTAAAGCGCATCCTCACCACCTACGACACGATCACGGTGGTCGGCGCGAGCGCCAGCCCGGCGAAGGCGGCCCACCGCGTGCCCGCGCTGATGCAGCGTCACGGCTGGCGGATCATCCCGGTCAACCCGCGCGGCGGGCAGATCCTCGGCGAGCAGGCGTACCGGACGCTGGCCGAGATCCCTGAGCAGGTGGGACTGGTCGACGTGTTCCGGCCGGCGGAGCGGGCGCCGGAAGTCGCGCGGCAGGCCGTCGCCGCGGGTGCCACGGCGCTATGGCTGCAGCTCGGCATCGCCTCGGCGCAGGCCAGGGAGATCGCCGAGGCGGCCGGGCTGGCCTACGTGGAAAACCGGTGCCTGGCGATCGAGCTGCGCCGCCTCGGCCTCGACGCGCCCGGGCTGCGCGCCTGACCGCCGTTCCCGGGGTACTGAGCCAGTTCGGCGCCGGGTCAGCCGACCCGGGCCAGCGCGGCGCCGGGCCGCAGGCTGGCGATCCGCCAGCTCCCGAACGCGCCGGCCAGCAGCCCGCCTGCCACGGCAAGCACCACGGCCAGCGTGATCACGCCGCCGCCGACCGCCGGATTCAGCGGAACGGGCACCACGTGGATCAGGCTCGAGCCGCCGATGAGGATCTGGCGGGTACCTGGCTGCGGGATGGGCTTGGGCAGGTTGTCCGCGCCGGCCGTCGCGTACAGCTTCGGCGCGACCGCGGCGATGATCGCCGCGCCCGCGAACCCGAGACCGACTCCGGCGGCGGCGCCGGCGATGCCGATGGCGGCCGACTCGCCGAGCACCTGGGCGATGACCCGCCTGGACCGCCAGCCGAGCGCCTTCAAGATGCCGAAATCGGGCATCCTTCGGCTCACCGCGGCCAGCGTCAGCAGGCTGGCCGCGGCGAACGCGGCGGCCAGCGCCAGCACCGTCAGCCACCTGCTCAGGTTGTGGACCAGCGACACGGCGCTAGTCAGCGACCCGGTCACCTGGCTGGCCAGGTTGCCCGCGGTGGTCACGATCGTGCCAGGCAGCAGCCTCCTGATCTCCTTGCTGACCGCCGGGATGTCGGCGGCGCTGGCCGCCGTCAGGTAGATCGTGTTCACCTCGTTCCGCAGACTGCCGGCCTCCAGCGTCATGACCTGGGCCCGCGCCAGCGGGATGTAGACGCTGGGCGGGTTGCTGCCCTGCGGCTGGCTGACGATCCCGATGATCGTGTACCCGGACTGGCCGACGGTGACGGCCGATCCGATCGTCAGGCGGTTGGACGTCGCGTACTCGGAGTCCACGATCGCGACGCCGGCGTTGGCATCGGCCGCGGTGAACCAGTGGCCGGAGACCAGCGACGCGGCGCCCAGCGGGCTGAGCCAGGTGTTCTCGGTGTCCACGCCGTCGACGGTGTAGCCGCCGAATGCCGGAGGGGCGTAGCCGCTCGTCGGGAACGTGGTCAGCTGATCCAGGATCGTAATTCCGCCGGCCGCTGCCGCCACGCCAGGCAGCCGCGCTGCCTCGGCCACCTTCGACGCGCTGAATCCCGAGTACGGCGCGTTCAGGTCGCTCTGCGTCTTCCCGGCCATGTTCACGCACGTGCCGTTCGTGCAGACCTCCAAGGGGTTGCCGTCTGGGGGCAGCTGCGCTGCCTGGGCGCCCGGCGGCGGTGCTGTCGGGTGCGGTGCCTCGCCGGTTACGGTCACGTCGGTGCCCACCCCGTACAGCGCGCCGAGCACCGTGGACTCCGCCCGCGCCACCCCGGCCGACGCGGCGGACACCGTGACAACCAGTCCCACGCCCAGCCCGAGGCCCAGGGCGATGACAACGGCCTGGCGCATCCTGCGGCTCAGCTCCCGCCGCAGGTACGTGACAAAGAACATCCGCGCCAACCCTTTCCGCGCCGCCTTGGCCAGCTTGGCGGCAGACACCGTTGTACCGCACACATCTGCCGGCCGGAAGGGGCCGGGGCACCCGGACGCCGGCCTGCATGGCAGCCTGAAGTAACCCGACGGCAGACCAAGGGGTGACCAGAATGCACCCGATCGTCCACGCGCTGGCCATCACCGGGTCGATGACCTGGGAGATCGCCTGGGCCCTCATCCTCGGGTTCACGCTGTCGGCCGTCGTGCAGGCGCTGGTACGCAAGGCCGACATCATCCGGCTGCTCGGCGATGACCGCCCGCGGACGCTGGCGCTCGCGGCGGGCTTCGGCGCGGCGTCCTCATCGTGCTCCTACGCGGCGGTGGCGCTGGCCCGGTCGCTGTTCCGCAAGGGCGCGAGCTTCACCGCCGCGATGGCGTTCGAGATCGCCTCCACGAACCTGGTGATCGAACTCGGCGTGATCCTGGCGCTGCTCATGGGCTGGCAGTTCACCGTCGCCGAGTTCGCCGGCGGTCCTGTCATGATCGTGGTCATCGCCGTGCTGTTCCGCCTGCTGCTGACGCAGCGG
>NZ_JASIAL010000366.1:0-29519 GCF_030042015.1 Trebonia sp.
CCCCCCCGGGCTAGCAAACTACCATCCCCGCGATGCGGGGCTCTGCTAAGGAGCACCATGATGGCCAAGCCAGCACTGCGCAAGCCGAAGAAGAAGGTCTGCGTGTTCTGCCAGGAGCGGATCACCTATGTCGACTACAAGGACACGGGCCTGCTCCGCAAGTACATCTCCGACCGCGGCAAGATCCGCGCCCGCCGGGTGACCGGGAATTGCACCAGGCACCAGCGCGACGTCGCGACCGCGATCAAGAACGCCCGCGAGATGGCGCTGCTCCCGTACACGAGCACGGCTCGCTGAGCAGGGGAGGACGACCGATGTCTCGCAAGCAGATGAAGCTGATCCTCACCCAGGAGGTCGGCGGCCTCGGAGCGCCCGGTGACGTGGTGGACGTGGCCCCCGGCTACGGGCGGAACTACCTGCTTCCCCGCGGGTTCGCGATGCAGTGGACGCGCGGTGCGGAAAAGCAGGTCGAACTGATCAAGCGGGCCCGCGCGGCCCGCGAGATCCGCACCCTCGAGGACGCCCAGGCGGCGGCCGGGCGGCTGGAGAAGCTGACCGTTCGGCTGACGCGGCGCGCCGGGTCGAACGGGCGGCTGTTCGGGTCGGTGGGGGCGTCCGACATCGCGGCGGCGGTCCGCGAGGCCGGGGGTCCTGAGGTCGACAGGCGCAAGATCGTGGTTCCCGACCCGATCAAGTCGGCCGGGTCGCACCGCGTGCAGGTCCGGCTGCACCCCGATGTGAGCGCCAACGTCACCGTCGAGATCACGGCAGGCTGATCCACAGCCGTGCGCTGGTTTCCCACAGCCCGCTCCACAGGGTCGGCTGTGTCCACACCCGCCTGGCCGGCGGTGCGCCTCATCCCGGTGGCGTGCTGTCGGCTGGTGCCGTGTAGTGCTCCGTGCGCCTGGCCAGCTCGGGGTCGAGAGCGCTGACCATCAGCCAGAGATCCGCTATCCGCGCGGCCAGTTCCTGGCTGCTCGCATCCCCCTGCGCGTCGCTGGCTAGCTGGTCAATCGCTTCCGCGATCCGGTCGATCGCGTCCCCCATGATCGAACACACGCGCGAAGCATAGCGGAACAGGCCGGGCTGGCGCAGCCGCTCGGCCGTGCTGCCCGCCTGGCGCCTGACCGGACGCTGCCACAGCCGGCACTGCTCGTTCGGAATAGGGGAAAGACCCTAGCCGCCCACCGTGCCGCACCCTTTTTCCACAGGCAAGCGGATGCGCGTTGTGGAATGTGACTGTGGATATCGGGCCAGAGAAAATCCGCCAGGTTTTTCTCCTGCACACCTTGTGGAATCCGTCCTCGCAGGTAACTGGTGCCTTTCGGGGGGCCGCGGCCTGGGCTGGTCCACAGGAAACTCCACTGGCTGCGCACAGGTTGGCCGGGGTTAACCGACCTGTTCTCTACAGGTTATCCACAGGGTGGTGTTGGCGGGTGCCGCCGTGTCCGCCAGAATGTCAGAGCCCTTCGATAAGACGGTGTCTGTGCGGGGGTGAGCCCATTACTGCTGGGGGAGGTGGCGTCGGGTGAGCGTGGCCGAACTGGCGCAGCGGGGCGAGGAATTCGAGCGGATGCCGCCGCACGACGTCGCCGCCGAGCAATGCGTTCTCGGGGGAATGCTGCTGTCCAAGGACGCGATCTCGGACGTGCTCGAGGTCATCAGGCCCGTCGACCACTACAGGCCCGCGCACCAGATCGTGCACGAGGCGATCCTCGACCTGTACGCGCGCGGCGAGCCCGCGGACCCGATCACGGTGGCCAACGAGCTCACCAGGCGGGGCGAGCTGGCCCGGATCGGCGGCGCCCCGTACCTGCACACGCTGATCGCGTCCGTGCCGACGGCCGCCAACGCCGGCTACTACGCGCGGATCGTCAGGGAGCGGGCGATCCTGCGGCGGCTGGTGGAGGCCGGGACGCGGATCGTGCAACTCGGCTACGCGGGCGACGGGGACGCCGACGAGCTTGTGGACAGGGCGCAGGCGGAGGTGTTTTCTGTCACCGACCGGCGGATCGCCGAGGACTACCACTCGCTGTCTGAGATCATGCCGGGCGCGCTGGAGGAGATCGAGGCGATCAGCGCGCACGGCGGGGGGATCACGGGCGTGCCGACCGGGTTCACCGACCTGGACACGCTGACCAACGGCCTGCACCCGGGCCAGATGGTCGTGATCGCGGCCCGCCCCGCGGTCGGCAAGGCGCTCGCGCTCGACACCCCGCTGGCCACTCCGGGCGGGTGGACGACGATGGGACAGGTGCGGACCGGCGACGCGCTGGTGGGCGCGGACGGCAGGCCGACCCGGGTGATCGCCGTGACCGAGGTCATGCGCGGGCGGCCGTGCTTTCAGGTGGAGTTCTCCGACGGGGAGGTGATCGTCGCCGACGAAGGCCACCAGTGGCTCACCTGGACGTCGCACGCCGCGGGCTTCGTGCCGCCCCAGGTCGTCACGACGGGGGACATGGCCGCGGCGCTGAGCTGCCCTGCTCCCGGCGGGCGATCCCGGTACGCGATAGCCATGCCGCGACCCCTTGACCTGCCCGCGGCCGACCTGCCCGTGCCCCCGTACGCGCTTGGCGCCGCGCTCGCCGGCCGGGTCATGGCCGGCCGGGTGCTTGCGGGCGGCGTCGCGGCGGGCGGCGTCGCGGCGGGCGGGGGGCCCGGGCGCATCCCGCCCAGGTACCTGCGGGCGAGCGCCGCCCAGCGCCGGGAGCTCCTCGCCGGCCTGCTTGGCGTGGACCGGGTGACCGGACCGGCGCGACTGACGCTGCCGAGCGAGGCGCTCGCGGCCGACGTGCGCGAGCTGATCCACAGCCTCGGCTTCCAGTCCACCACGGCCACCGGATCGCCGGGACGCCACGTGGTCCGCTTCACCGACGCGCTGCCCTGGCGGTACGTCGTCGCGGTCAGGCCGGTGGCGTCCGTCCCCGTGCGCTGCGTGCAGGTGGACAGCGCCGACCACCTGTACCTGGCCGGCCGCGCCATGATCCCGACGCACAACTCCGCGCTGGCCCTCGACTTCGCGCGCTCGGCGAGCATCAGGCACCAGCTGCCGACGGTGCTGTTCAGCCTGGAGATGGGGCGCAACGAGATCACGATGCGGCTGCTGTCCGCGGAGGCGCGGGTGCCGATGCACGTCATGCGCACCGGCCAGATGAGCGACGACGACTGGGCCAGGCTGGCCAGGCGGATGAGCGAGGTCGCGGACGCGCCGCTGTTCATCGACGACTCGCCGAACATGTCGCTGATGGAGATCAGGGCCAAATGCCGCCGGCTCAAGCAGCGATACGACCTGAAGCTGGTCATCATCGACTACCTGCAGCTGATGTCTTCGGCCCGGCGGGTGGAGAACCGGCAGCAGGAGGTGTCGGAGTTCTCCCGGTCGCTGAAGCTGCTCGCCAAGGAACTCGACGTCCCCGTGGTAGCGCTGTCCCAGCTCAACCGCGGTCTCGAGCAGCGGCAGGACAAGAAGCCCATGCTTTCTGACCTGCGCGAAAGCGGTTCCATCGAACAGGATAGCGACTTGGTGATCCTGTTGCACCGCGAGGATCACTACGAGCCTGAGTCAGCGCGGGCGGGCGAGGCGGACCTGATCATCGCCAAGCACAGGAACGGGCCGACCGCGACCGTGACCGTGGCCTTCCAGGGCCACTACAGCCGCTTCGTGGACATGGCGCCGTCCTGAACTCGACGGTCAAGTGGCGGTGCCAGGTTGACAACGGAGCAGGCCGGCCGGGAACAAGATCCCTGCCCCGACCCGGCAGCGACAGAGAATGGAAGCGACGATGGGCAAGACTGAGATCACCGCCGAACCGGCATCCCGGTGATCGTCATCACCCGCGAGTTCGACGCGCCGCGCGACCTGGTGTTCCGCGCTCACACCGACCCGGACCTGCTCATGCGGTGGCTCGGCCCGCGCGACCTGTCCACGGCCATCGACCGGTACGAGGTCCGCAACGGCGGCGCGTGGCGCTACGTGCAAACCGACGCCGAGGGCAACGCCTACGGCTTCCACGGCGTCTTCCACGGCGACCCGTCGCCGGACGCGATCGTGCAGACCTTCGAGTTCGAGGGCGCGCCCGGTCACGTCTGCCTGCAGAGCGCCACCTTCGCCGAGCGAAGCGGCAAGACGCTGATGCGCGCCGTCTCGGCCTTCCAGTCAGTGGAGGACCGCGACGCGATGGTCGCCTCCGGCATGGAGCGCGGCGTCCACGACTCCGGCGAGCGCCTGACCGAGCTGCTCGCCCGGCTGCAGGCGAGCTAACTCCGCGACAAGCCGTCAAAGGAGCAGATGATGAACATCGCAACCGCGGCCATCACGCGCCGCTGACCGGCACCGATCCCGCCCGCCGGCGCTCTGCCAGGACGACCGAGACAGGAGACAGCCATGGCCAGGCTCGTCCTCACCATGACCATGAGCCTCGACGGGTTCTTCTCCGGACCCGACGGCGAGCTGGACTGGATGACCCTGGCGCCAGATCCCGAGTTCAGTCGCGACAACGTGGCCTTCTTCGACCGCATAGACCGGGGCTTCATCGGCTACCCGACAGCGTCGGGAATGCTGCCCTACTGGCAGAACGTGACCAGCGACCCGCAAGCCCCGGCCGACCGGCGCGCCCTCGCCGGAGCACTCAACAACCTGCTCCCCTTCCTCATCTCCCGCCGGAAGGCCCGGCGGCATCCGCACCGCCCAGACCTTCGTCTGCCTCGGGCTCGTCGACGAATACGTCCTCACCGTGCACCCCGTCGCGCTCGGCAGCGGCAAGCGCGTATTCAATGGCAAGACCGGCCTGGAGCTGATCGACGCCAAGACCTACCGGTCAAGAGTGATACGCGCACGCTACCGGCCGACCCGCTAACGGCCGCCGGGGCGAAGAAATGCCCCGCCGACCTCACCGCCTACGCCACCGCCTACGCCGAAGAACTGGTGAGTCTCCTCGACCTCGGAAACCGCCGGTAGTCAGGCAAGAAGAACAGTAAGGAAACCAGCCAGCCGCAACAGCAGGAGGCAGCTCATGGGCGCGCAGGAACCTCTGGTGATGGACCTTGGTGATCCTGGTGCCGGTCCCGGGACCGCCGGAGGCAAGGGATCATCCCTGGCCCGCCTTACCCGCGCCGGGTTCCGTGTCCCGCCGGGCTTTTATGTGACGACCAGCGCGTACCTGGACTTCATCGGCCGAGACGGCCTGCGCGGGCAGCTGCTGTCGGCTGTCTCGGAGGGAAGCCCGGCCGCACGGATCGGCGGTCTGTTCGCCGGCCGTTCCCTCCCGGCCGAGACGGCCGACGCGATTACGAGGGCCTACGCCGCTCTCGGTGCCGACGTCCCCGTCGCGGTCCGCTCCTCCGCGACCGTCGAGGACCAGCCGGGCATATCTGCCGCCGGGCAGCACGACACGTACCTGAACGTGCGCGGCGAGGCGGCCGTACTCGACGCGGTCAAGCGGTGCTGGGCGTCGCTGTGGTCGGAGCGGGCCATCGCCTACCGGGCCAGCCATGGCATCGACCCGGGTCAGGCAGCTATCGCCGTTGTCGTACAGCGTCTCGTCCCCGCCGACGCGGCCGGTGTCCTGTTCACGGCCGATCCGCTCGGCGGCCCTGGCACCAGGAACGCGGTCGCCGGCAGCGCAGGCCCGAGTGACGCCGGCCCCGGCGACGCGGTGTTCATCAGCGCGAACTGGGGCCTGGGTGAGTCCGTCGTTGCTGGTGATGTCACCCCCGATGTCGCGGTCGTAGACCGGGCCTTCAACACGCTCGTCAGCTACCAGACGGGCCGCAAGGAAACGATGACCGTGGCCGACGGTCTAGCGACGCGAGCCGAAGACACCCCGCCCGGCTTGCGCGCCAAGAACGTACTGACGCCGGACCAGGCGGTGGAACTCGCCCAGGTCGGCCTGCAGATCGAGAAGCTGTACGGCGAACCGGTGGACGTCGAGTGGGCGCTGGCCGCGGGGGAGTTCGGCATCCTCCAGGCCCGCCCGATCACGACCGCGCCCGCGCCCGGCGGCGACACACCCGCCCCCGCCAGCGTCCCCGACGACCAAGAGCAGTGGAATGACAGTCTCATCGGCGACTACCTGTGGAGCAACAGCAACCTCGGAGAGGCGTTCCCGGACGTGATGACGCCCGCCACGTGGTCGTTCGTCGAACTGCTCATGTCGCGCATGGTGTTCCCGCCGAGCCTGCCCGGCTACAACGGCTACGGGCGGATCGGCGGCCGTTTCTACGTGAACGTGAGCGTGTCGATGGCGCTTGAGTCGCTGGTCGGCATCTCACCCCGCCGGTTCATTTCGCTGCTGAGCCCGGTAGTCGGCCGGCTTCCTCCGGTGGAGGAGATACCGCGTCTTCGGCTGCCCCGCGTCAAGCTCATGGCCAAGAGGGTGCCCGCCCTGGTCGGGCTGTTCCGGCGGATGGGTGCGGACCGGAAGCGGATGTCGCTGTTCCTCGCCGAATCGCCGGACCGCTGCGGCCGACTGCGCGCGGAGATTGGGCGGGCTAGTGACCCCGTGGCACTGGCTAATCTCTGGGCGGCGCAGGTAAGGCCGCTGCTCGTGGAGTCCTTCGACATGCTGGTTGCCGCGACGAGCCGGGATATGACACTGCTGACCACTCCCGCCAAGCTGCGCTCACTGATCGGCGAGTCCGACGCGACGCTGCTGCTGTCCGGTCAGCGGACCGGGGACACAGGGCTGGCCAGCCTCGGCCCGGCCACCGGTCTCGCCCGGCTGGCCCGTGGTGAGCTCGACCGCGACACCTTCGTCAGCGAGTACGGGCACCGCGGTGCTCACGAGACGGAACTGTCAGCGCCCCGGCCCGGCGAAGACCCGGCCTGGCCCGACAACCAACTGGCCGCTCTCGCCAGAGCAAAGCGCACCGAAGGCGCTGCGGGCACCGGGCGTGATGCCGACGCGCTGCTGGCAGAGCAGGAAGCGGCCCGTGCGGCGGCATGGGAACGGCTAGAACGGGCGGATCCGAAGAAGTCGGCTGGCGGCTCGCAGGCTCGTGGCACGCTGGGCGTCGGTGGCTCGTCACCGCGAGGCGGTGCGGTCCGAAGTGGCACGGGCGCTGTGGGTGACCCGCGACTGGGTGCGGCGGGCCGGGGAGTTGACCAGTCACGGTGACGACCTGTTCTTCCTGGCACAAGACGAGATATCTCGCCTGCTGAACGGCGACCAGACGCCGCTCGAACGCGTGTCGGCCCGTCGGGCCGTCTACGAGACCTACCGGGCTCTGCCGCCGTATCCCACTTTGATCCGCGGTCGCTTCGATCCCGTACGCTGGGCGGCCGACCCGAACCGGCGGACTGACTACTACGACGAGCACGCGCAACCGGCTGCATCGGACGAGACGGCGCCGGACGGGACGATCACCGGGTTCCCCGGCGCCGCCGGGGTGGCGGAAGGCATCGCCCGCGTCCTTCGCACACCCGACGACGGCGCCCAGCTCGGCGACGGCGAGATCCTGGTCACGACGGTGACGAACATCGGATGGACCCCGCTATTCCCCCGCGCCGCCGCGGTTGTCACCGACGTTGGCGCGCCACTATCCCATGCCGCGATTGTCGCCCGCGAACTCGGCATCCCGGCCGTCGTCGGATGTGGCAACGCCACGGCGCGCATTCGCAGCGGCGACCTGCTCCGGGTCGATGGTGCTCACGGCACAGTCAAGGTACTTCAGTCCCAGCCACAAGGCCGATGAGCCGAAGGCCCGGCGCTCGCGGGGGCTGCGGGCTATCGGTGAGAAACGTCGCTGCGGCCAGGACTTGACCCACGCCGAAACCCGCAGAATGATGCCTGGGGCTGTGTCGTAGAGAAGGGCGGGACGTGCCGGGATCGGGATTGACATACCCGCCCTCCACGCACAGGCACAGCGGCTACGACGCCGACGGGGAACCTGGACAGCGGGACGGCCACGGAAATGTTCCGGCTGCTCGCGGAGCTCAACGCGGCCGGGACGACCGTGATCTTCGTGACGCACGACCAGGATCTCGCCGCGCTGGCGTCGCGCCTGGTTGCCGTGCGCGACGGCCGCATCGTGTCCGACACGGGCAGCGTGACGCCGGGGGGCGCGTCGCCGGGCGCACCGGCGGGACAGGAGCGCCCGTGAGCGCGCTGTCCCGCAAGGTACGGGGCGACCTGCGGCGCCACCGGGGCAAGAACCTGCTTATCGTGGGCACCCTCGCGCTCGCGATCGCCAGCTTCGCCATCGTCGCGGTGCCGGGCCTCCTCAACGCCGCCACGCAGGGCGAGGTGCGGCAGGCCCGCCTCGCCGACGTGGCGGTGGCGACTCGTGATCTCGACCTGAGCCCGGCGCAGCTCGCCGCGCTCGGGCACCTGCCCAACGTGGCCGCCTTCGAGCCGCCCGTCGAGTATTCCACCGTGGCGGCGAGCACCGTCAGCGGGAGCCGCCGGAACGCGATCCTGTGGGAAGTGAACCTAGGCCACTGGCCGACGGGGGCAACGCGAGCGCCGCAGGGTTCGGGTACCCGCCAGCAGGCGCGTCGCGATACTCGCCGCAACCGGCACGATCACACCGGTCCAGGTGAGCGGGACCGGCCGCAGCCTGGCCACCTCGCCGAGCGCCAACGGCTCGAACAGCGCCGTCTTCTACGGCACCGTGCCGGCGGTTCGCGCCCTGGCTGGCGTGTCCGGGTACAACTACCTGGCCTTCCAGCTCTCTGATAACAGCCCGGCCGCGCAGACGGCGACGATCGCGGCCGTCCAGCGCTACCTGACCGCCCAGACGGGGGCGTCGCCCTTCGCCGGGCTGCCCGTCACGCGCGCCACGGGGGCGTGGCCGGGCCAGTCCACTTTCAACCAGCTCATCGCGCTGTTCCTGGTGATCAACGTGATGGCTGTCGTGTGCGCCCTGTTCCTCATCGCCAACACCATGAACACGATAGTCGCCGAGCAAGGCAGCGAGATCGCCATCCTGCGAGCCCTCGGCGGGCGGCGGCGCCAGATCGCGAGCGTCATCCTGCGCACGGCGTCCGCCCTCGGCGCGGCACAACTCCATCGTCGCCCTGGTCGAGATACTCGGCCTGCTCGTCGTCGGCATCGCCCTGATCGGACTGGTGGGCACGCTGACCCTCGCCCTCATCGAACGCATCAGGGAGGTGGGGATCCTGCGCTGCCTCGGCGCCGGCGCCCGGCAGATCCGCCGCGTGTTCAGCACCGAGGCCGTGGTGATTGGCGACGGCGGGGTGGGCCCTGGGCTCACTTCTCGGATATCTCCTCTTCCTGGCGCTTGTAGCGTTCGTCGACGATGAGTTCGGCATCACGGTGCCGAAGGTCTTGCCGATCGTGAGCTTGCCGGTCGCGCTCGCAGCGGTCATCGTCGTCACCCTTGTCGTCGTCCGCCCCACCCTGCGCCGGGCCGTCCGCATCGATCCCGGACGCGCCTTGCGCTACGAGTAGCCCCGGCCCGGACACGACGTCGCGCTCATAGCGCTACGTGCGCGGTTACGCACCCATGGTGCTGGCGGCGTCGCCGTGGGCTTTTGCGGGCGGCGGCCCACCAGGGGCGGAACCGGCCCTCAGCGGCCAGCCCGCGGATCCGGTGGTTTCGTCGCTATCGCAGCGGCATCGGTGAGGGGGTGCGATGTCAGCCGAGTTGGCAACGGTGAGCTTCCGGACCCGCCCCGCCCCGCAAGCCGTTATACCAACTGGCTTAGCGCCGTGCCGGGGAGCCGATGCCCCCTACGGCTCGTGCAGGAACGCGCCCTGCCGGCGGAGTTCCTTGCGGAGTTCCCTGATGTCGAGTGCGCGGGGTGCGAGGCCGGTGCGGGCCGCCAGGCCGGCGGCGGTTCCTGCTGCCTGCCCGGTCATCCAGCACTGGGGGATCTCGCGCATGAACGACTGGGTGGCGGCGTCGCTGGCCACGTGACGGCCGGCGGCGACCACGCCGTCGAGTCGTTCCGGCACCAGGGCGCGGTAGGGCACCGAGATCGTCGGGAACTGCTGGGACGGGGAAGGGGAGACGCCGACCTCGTCGGGGTGGCGTACCCCCGCCTTCCAGTCGTCGGTCGTCATCGGGTGCAAGCCCGCCAGGCGGCGGGTCATCCGCACGCCGATCTGCGGTGCGGCGAGCATGATCCACGCGTTCTCGAAACCAGGGGCCTTTTTGCGGAAGAAGTCCAGGTGGGCGACCATCCGGCGGCGGGACTCGAGCTCGACCCTGCTGAGGTCCTCCACGTCGAGGCCGCTGTAGCCGGACAGCCGGGGGCCCATGAACACCACGACGTCGTCGCGCCAGCCGACATGCGGTGTGTCCACGAAGCCGAGGACGTCGCGGCCGCGGTTCATCAGGGCGTGGTGGGCCGCGGGGTCGTCGCGCTTGAACGCCAGCCACTTCCGCATGTCGACGCCCGTCCAGGTGAAGGCGGTGTTAAGGCAGTGCTGGACATTGCCGCCGGCGCCGTCCTTCTCGGCGTCGGTGACGAAGGCTCCGCCGGCCTGCGCGACGACGTCGAGATCGCCGGTGGCGTCCACGACGACCTTGGCGAGGATCGCGCGGCGGCCCTGCTTGCTCTCGAAGATCGCGCCGCGGACGGTGCCCTCGTCGCTGATCGCGGCGACGACCCAGGAGTGCAGCAGCACCCGAACTCCCTCGCCGACGAGGAGCTCATGGGACGTGATCTTGAGCCACTCCGGGTCGATCATCGGCGAGCGGCAGACGGTCTCACGGAACGCGGACAGCCGCTCGCGCCAGTACGCCACCTGCTGCGGGTCGGTCGAGCCCCACAGTTCGGGGCCGGGCCCGGCGAGGGCCCTCGCGGGCAGCCGGTCCAGCAGCTCGGCACCGATGCCGGCGATGACCGGGGTGCCTTCCCAATCGGTCATCCGGTCGATCCAGATCACCAGTCCGCCCGCCGACAGGCCACCGAGGTCGCCGTACCGCTCGACGAGGGTCACCCGCTGGCCCAGTCGCCGCGCCGCGACCGCGGCAGCCGTGCCGGCCGGACCGCCGCCTACCACGAGCACGTCGGTCTCCTCATGCACGGGGATCTCACGTGCGGGCTCGGTGACCGTGGTGACGGACGACGCGGCGGGCGCCGGGGAGTGCGGCCCATCCGACGTGCCTCCTGCGGTGAACAGTCCACTTCCGCCGCCGATCCCGGCGCCGAAGTAGCTTTCTGGGTCGCGCTCGCGCTGTGGCTCGTCCATTGCTCCTTGATATAGAGCCGAACGCTGGCGGTCAACGACCGTGCTGCCCGGTGGAAGCGCTGCAGGTCGGCCTGGGGGACGGCGCCGTAGGCGGCTGATGTAAAGCACGACTGCCGCCGATCTAGGTAAGCCCGTGGCCGGCAGCCGCAAACCAGTGAGGAAGTTCGAAGAAGCGCAGGTCAGCGACTAGCTGGTGGACTGGTGCCTTGAGAATCCGCAGCTTCAGGTTCTCAGGTGTTCGAGCCTCGTGCGAGTCGCGCCTTGGCCATCATCTCAGAGTTGACAGCCATGACGCTTTCCGACAGCGCGGCTAGCAGGGTGCCCAGCTCCACCAGGTCGTCGAGGTCAGGGGCGGCATCCCCGTCGTCGAGATGCTGCCGTGCCTGCCTTGCGGAGTTGAGCGCTTCGTGCAGGGCGCGATGTACGCCGATCGTCGTCGGGTCGGTGCTGCTCACGTCGCTCCTTTTGCGATGTCAGCGGCTTATGTTCGCCGCGTACGTCATCACGATCACTGACGGTCAGGATACGCAAGAGGAAATCGGCCTCGGCCGCCGGTCGCGTGAAGCGCTGGGAGGCAGCTTGCCGGCCGGCTTGCCTCCCAGCACCCCCTGAACTCTATGGTCGCGGTCATGAGTACTTTGACGCTGAAGGTGCTGGTGACCGGCGGAACGAGCGGCCTGGGCCTGGCGATGGCCTCCGCGCTGGCTGCCGCTGGAGCTACTGTCGCGCTGACCGGCCGGTCCGCAGAGCACGCGACCGAGGTAGCCGCGGCGCTGCCTGACGCGGTCGGCATCGAACTTGACGTAACAGACGAGTCCTCGGTGGCCCGGGGAGTCGCCCAGGCGTGGTCACGGCTTGGCGGCATAGACATGCTGGTGAACAACGCCGGGATCGGCATGCGCACGGTCAACTCGCGCTTCATGACGCACCCGCAGGGTTTCTGGGAGGTGCCGCCCGAGGGCTTCCGCGCGGTGATCGAGACCAATCTGACCGGCTATTTTCTCGTGGCGCGCGAGGTCACGCCGCGGATGCTGGACGCTGGCGCGGGCCGCATCGTAAACATCTCGGTGAACCAATCGACCATGCACCGGGCAGGGTTCGTCCCTTATGGTCCGTCCCGTGCCGGCAGCGAGGCGCTGTCCCGGATCATGGCCGCCGATCTGCGGGAGATGGGAGTCACCGTCAACCTGCTCCTGCCCGGGGGAGCGACCGCCACCGGCATGCTGCCGCCCGGTGCCGTGCCCGCCGGTCAGGGGCTCCTCGAGCCCGCCGTGATGGGCCCGCCGATCGTCTGGCTGGCCTCCGATGAGGCTATCGGAGTGCACGATGAGCGCATTGTCGCCACCGAATTCGAGCGCTGGCTCCGCGACAGGGAAGGCAGCCGGTAGGGCGGAGCTGACAGACCCGACGGGCGCACGGAGGGTGCCCGATGCCGTAGACTGTGCAGGCGTCACCGGTGCCAGCGCTCGTAGCTCAACGGATAGAGCATTTGACTACGGATCAAAAGGTTGGGGGTTCGAGTCCCTCCGAGCGCGCCAACCGTTTTCCCAGGCCAGGGCTCTATCTGGAATTTTGGTCAGGCCCTGCCAACCGCCGTCAGGGCCGGAAATGTAGCAGTTATGAAGCAGCCGCCGCGAAAAGGGCGCCGATCGCGTCGCTGACGGTGGTCAGGTCCCCGGGCTTGCGAAGGTAGGCGCCGCGGTTGACCGCGACCGTGTGACCCAGCCACGCGGCGCGGAAGTTGTCCGAGACGCCGGCCTTTTCCATGAGGGTGTTCATCGTCGCCCTGGTGTCGTGCAGGCGGATGCGCGTCAGGCCCGCGCGCTCGGCCAGACGGTGGAACTCGTCGGTCAGCCACTCCGGCGACACCGGCCGCCCCAGCTCGTCGCTGGCGACGTACCGTGCGCCCTCGTGGGCGGGCCCGGCGTCCATCGCCTCGATCTGCTGAAGGTCGCGCAGCGCGCGGAGCTGCCTGGCTAGCGTCTCGTCCAGCGGGAGCGTGCGCCAGCCGTAATCCGACTTGGGCGAGTCCTTGTCGAGCACCTGGCCGGCGACCATGACCCTGGTCGGGCCGACTGACAGTGTTGGTGCGTCCAGGTCGACGGCCTGGTGCATACTCCCGTCGGGGAACTCGATCTCGCCTTCCCATGCCAGTCCGGCGGCCTCGCCGCGCCGCATGCCGTAGGCCAGCACGCGCCACACTGGCGCGAGCCGGTCGGCGTCGGCGACGGCCAGGAAGGCCCGCATCTGGTCCTCGCTCCACGAGGCGCGCTTCAGCCGAGGCTTGCCTGCCGTCTTGGGAGGATCCGCGCTGACTTTCCGGCACGGGTTGAACGCGAGTTTGCGGTCGTCGATGCCCTGCTCGAACGCGGCGTTCAGCCTGCTGAGCATTAGCCGCACCGACCGCTCGCCGAGTCCGGTACCGGGCTTGCCGCCGCGCACGCGCCCCTGCTCGTACGCGAAGTCGACCAGGGCCTCGATGTCATCCCGGGTGACGCCCCGGGCCTTGCGCCCTCCTAGCCGCTCCCTGGGAATGCGCTGCGCCTTGCTGTAGGACAGCACGGTGTTGGCTTCCTTGCCGCGGGTGGCTGCGCGCAGGTTGCTGTCGAGCAGGTCGTTCACCGTGCCGTCCCACTTCCCGATGTACGTCCCGTCGGCAACCTGGCCGGTTATCCGCGCGATCTCGCGCTCGACTTCCTTCTTGGTCTTGCCGGTGATGGTACGCAGGCGTCTCTTGCCGTTCGGCCACTTGCCGACGGACACGCCCCGAGCCCGCCACACGAAGGTGCCGTCCTTCAGCGGCTCTTTCTTGGGTGTGATCAATCCTCCTCCTTCCGTCCATTCCGGTACCTAGGCGGTATGTCCTCGGTCCAGACCCCCGGTTCGCCCTCCTGGTGCGCTTCTGTTTCCCGTGTCTTGTACGCGTTGCCGATGAACGCCTTGAGTTCAGTGAGCATCGCGCGAGCCGCGTGCCCGCGGCGTGCCTGCACCGTTGCTGCGGATTGGCCAGGGGTATCAGATCCCGCCCGGGCATCGCGTTCCTCTTCGAAGCTTTGGTCCCAGAGCGCTTGAGAGGCCATTTTGAGCTGCGCGGGGTCAACGCCGAGCCGCTCGGCCGCTCTGGTCTCGGCCTCGGTCGGCTTTAGGAGCGCATTGCGCCAGGCCTTCGCCCCCAGAGGCCTGGGTGACGCATCGACGAGCGGCTGCACAAGCGTGCGCAGCCGCTTCACCCCGGCATCGACGCGCTCATAGATCGCAGCGACGGCGTCATTTCCAGGCACCCAGTGAACATCATCCGGCTCCAGGTTGCCTAGGGCCTCATGATCGCCGGACAGCAAGGCACGCACCTCGGCGGCCCCCATGCTCGCACCGTCGCCGAGGTCAATGCGCTCGGGCACGTTCTCGGGAACCAAATCGGCAAGCGTAACGTCCAGCGCCAGGGCCACGAGTAGAAGGTCGCCGATTGACGGGCGCCTCCTTCCTGCCTCCACGTCCGCGACTGTGCTGCGCCGCCAGGTGGTCAGCCCGAAGAACCTGAACTGGGCAGCGGCGTCCTCCTGCCGCCACCCCTTTCGTTCGCGGGCAGCACGGATTCCGAGGCCGATCAGCTCATGGATCTCCACGGGCTGCATTGTCTCGCCCACCGCGCTCATGGCGCGACTCTAACCCTTGACATGCAAGTTGACAAGACTCAAATATCAGTCGCTTGACAGTTGGGGCCGGAACCGCAAGACTCTTCATGCGTCGTGAAATCAGGGCGCGTGAGACGGGAGGTGGTCATGCAGGAACCGAACCGGCTGGCCGAGTGGTGCGCGGCGCAGGGCTGGACCCTGACTGACGTGGCGGGGCTTACGGGCTACAGCCTCAGTTACATGAGCCTGGTCGCCCGGGGAAAGCGCGAGCTCGGCCCGGCCGCCAAGGTCCGGATTGCCAAGCGCCTCGGTGCCCGCGTTAGCGACCTGTTCCCTGTGGCCGTGGAGCTGGCGGAGGCATCGCAGTGAGCGCGACCACGCGACCGACGCTGGCCGAGATTAAGAAGTCGTGGCCGCCTGCCGTCGATGTGACTGCGCTCGCGCTTGCACTCGGCGTTTCTCGGAGCTCGGCCTATGAGGCGATCCGCGCCGGTACTTGCCCTGTCAAGACGATTACGGTCGGGCATCGCGTCAAGGCTCTGACCGCCGACCTGATCCGCGTGCTCGAAACCGGCACGGCGATGGCCTCCGGGCGTGACGGCGACCCGGAAGCGGCTTAGACATTGCGAGGCCCGGGCGCCAACGGCAAGCACTCGGGCCTCTATGCACGACTTCCCCAGCGAAAGGAACGTCAGTGACAGGGTACGGCACCGACCCCAAGCCGCGCCGCAATGCGCCGTCGGAGGCATCGTGAACCCGGGCGCGCTTGACGCCGCGCTGCGCTACGCCGCTGCGGGCTGGCCGGTGTTCCCCACGCGGCCGGATAACCCGTCATGCCAGGGCGGCCGGGACTGCGAGTGCAAGCGGCCGTTCCCCGGCACCCACGGGTGCCTGGACGCCAGCACCAGCCCCATGATGATTCAGGCATGGTGGCGGCGCTGGCCAGAGGCGAACGTGTCCATAGCGACCGGGGAGCCCGGGCCCGACGTGCTCGACGTCGATGTTAAACCGGACGGCGACGGCTGGGCAGCATTCAACCAGCTCAAGCGAGCCGGGATGCTCACCGGAGCCAAGGCGCTCGTGAGGACGCCGAGCGGCGGCCTGCACGCTTACTTCGCGGGCACCGGCCAGCGGAACGGCAAGCTGCCGCGTCACCACATCGACTTCCGGTCGGCAGGCGGCTACGTGCTGGCACCGCCGAGTCGTGTCCATGGCCGCGCGTACGAGCTGCTGGACCACCGGACGGGGGCAACCGGAGGGCTCGACTGGCAGGCCGTCACGCGCCTGCTCGAGCCGCCGAGACCAGCCGGGGTGCCCTGCGAACGCCACGGCGTCGACCTCGGCAAGCTCGCCGCCTGGGTCGCCGCGCAGAAGGAGGGCAACCGCAACGACGGCCTCTACTGGGCTGCGTGCGAGGCGCTCAAGGCCGGTCGCCGTGACCTTGACGACCTCGCGGACGCAGCGGTCCGTGCCGGGCTCGGCGAAGACGAGGCACGCCGCACCATCGCCAGCGCGGTGAGGAGGGCGGCGCCCCAATGAACCTTGACGACCTGGACCGGCCCACCGTTGGTGACGGCGCCCTAGTGCTCAGCGAGGTGCGCGGCATCCTGACGCGGTACGTCGTTTTCCCGGCGCCCGAGGCTGCCGACGCCGCCACGCTGTACGCCGCGGCGACCCACGTGGCGAACGAGCTTGAGTTCGCGTCCCGGCTGGTCATCAGATCCCCGGTGAAGCGGTGCGGCAAGTCCCGGCTGCTCGACGTCCTCGTGCAGTTGGTCCGCAACCCGCTCGTCACCTCCGACATCAGCGCCGCGGCGCTGGTGCGGTCGGTGTCCGAGCAGGATCCGCCGACGATCATGCTCGACGAGGCGGACGCGATCTTCGGCAAGGCGCTGAAGGGCGACGAGAAGGCCGAGCACCTGCGCGGGATCCTCAACGCCGGGTTCGGCCGCGACCGGCCGTACAAGCGGTGGGACATCACCCTGCGGCGCGTGGAGAACTGCCCGACGTTCGCCATGGCGGTCATCGCGGGCATCGGGTCGATGCCCGACACCATCGAGGACCGCGCGGTGATCATCACCCTGCGGCGCAAGACCGAGGCCGAGTCGGTGGCCAAGTACCGCACCCGCCGGGATAAGCCGGTCGTGCGGGCGGTCGGTGACCGGCTGGCAGCCTGGATCGAGGGGATCGCCCCCGAGGCCGGGAAAGCCGAGCCCGACATGCCGACCGGGCTCCACGACCGCGCCGAGGACGTGTGGGAGGCCCTGATCGCGATCGCGGACCTCGCCGGAGGCGACTGGCCGGCCCGCGCCCGGAAGGCGGCCCAGGTGCTCACCGCCGCCGCCGGGGACACCGCCGACAGCACGCTCGGCGAACGGCTGCTCGCAGATCTCCGCCTGGTGTTCGGCGACCAGGCCGCGATGCACGGGGAGACCATCCTGACCGAACTGCACGGCATCAGCGAGGCGCCGTGGAACGACTACTTCGGCCGGCCGCTGAACCAGCGTGATCTGGCGAAGCTGCTGAAGCCCTACGGCGTCTCCTCCACCGACGTCAAAGTCGACGGGGTGAACCGCAAAGGCTATCGCCGCGATCACCTGCACGATGCCTGGAGGCGCTACGCGCCAGGAGGGAGCGCTACTTCGGCTACGTCCGCTACCGGGCAGGTCAGCGATGGTGCTGAGGTAGCGGGTAGCGGACAGCAAGCGCTACCCGCTACCGCGGCCATGCCTCTGGCCAGCGAGGTAGCGGAAGTAGCGGCAGTAGCGGATACCCCGGGCGTGGAGAGTCCGCAGCTGTGCACCAAATGCGGTGAGCCGCTCGCCCAGGCCTTCGTTGACGCCGGATTCACCGATCACGGCGAGGACGAATGACCGCTCCAGCCATCGCCGGCCTCGCTGCCGTGCTCCAGGTGGAAGCTGAGCGCCACCCGCCTCGATCGCCCGGGCGGCGCGCCGCCGCTCACGCATGGGCGGCGCTGATCACCTCGCCGGCGGTCGATGCTGCAAGGCGCGCCATCACCACGTTCGGCACCGAACAGACCCGGGCTGACGCGCTCGAGCTGCTCGACCAGCTCATCGACCAGGCCGACAACACCACGACCGAGGAGACCACCGCGATATGACAGTCATCACCAAGACCACGTTTCCGCGCAGCCAGCACTGGATCGCCGACGGCTTCCGTATCAGCGTCCTGCTCTACAAGTCCCACCGCTACGAGACCTGCCGCACCTGCGGTCAGCGCGGCGCGATCCATGCCGTCTGGACCGATACCCGCCCGGACGGCATCAGCGGTCACGGCGGCAACTTCTGCGACGACCACCGGCCCGTCAAGGGCACGCTGCCCGACCTCGACTATTACCGCTACATCCACGCCGGGAAGGGCACGCCCGCCTCGACGAGGACCACGGAGCGGCTCACGCCGGACCCGGCATGGCCGTGCACCGAGTGCGGCCAGCCGTCGATCGCCCGCCGCGAGGTCATATGCGACCACTGCACCGACCCCGCGCACTACACCGTCAGCACTGTCCGGGTGATGAGCATCACCGCGGACGGCTACGGCGAGCGCACCGAGACCAGCATCGGCCACGAGGAGCACACCCTGGCGGCCACCTTCCACTGTGAGGGGCACCGCCGATGAATGCCCCGGCAACCGTGCTCGGCGCGCAGCTGCCCGGGCCGCTCGCTGTCGACGCCGCCACCGCATCGACAGCCGCCGGACCATGCCACCTGTGCGAGCGCGCCATCCTGCGCGGCGAGCGCTACGCGCGGCTCGTACCGTCCGGGCGGCTCGCCCACCTGGCGTGCATCGCCCAGACGACCGCGAGGAGACCGCAGTGAAGGCGCTGACGGTCCGCCAGCCGTGGGCCTCGTTGATCATGTGCGGGGCGAAGGACGTGGAGTGCCGCACGTGGATGACCGCCTACCGCGGCCCGCTGCTCATCCACGCCGGCCTCGCCCTGGACCAGGGGGCGCTCACCGCGCACGCCCACCTGGTTCCGGGCGACCTGCCCCGCGGCGTCCTCCTCGGCACAGTGACCATGACAGCCTGCGTACGCGATCACCCGTCACCATGGGCCGAGCCGGGCGGCTGGCACTGGGTACTCGCAGACCCGGTGCCCTTCACCGTGCCAGTGGAGTACCGGGGAAAGCTCGGCCTGTGGGACGTGCCGGGCAGATCGATTACGGCCCTGGCGACCCGCGGCCCGGGCCGCACCTGAACAGCCCGCGCCACCGCGCTGCGCTGCCGGAACTCGCCAGCCCGCCCAGTCGCTGAACGACCGGACCCCGATACGTCGACGCCGAAACCCGCGAGTGCTATTTATAAATCACAAAAGACGACCCTAGGTAGGAAGAGGTCACCGCCATGGGCGACAGCGAAGCCGACCACGAGAGAGCACGCCGCTCCGGAGAATTCCTGATGGCAAAACTCGCGGCGGAGAAAGCAGCGGGCAAAACCAGCACTCCCCCCGCCAGGCCAGCCAGGAAAACCGGCGCCGCCAGGCCGCTGACCCTCCCCGACCTCGGCATCACCGTCAAAGACGGCGTCGTCTACAAGACCGGCTTCACCAGGAAACGACTCGGTGACCTCGCCGGGTCGCACGCCGAGCTGACCGACGGCACCCGCCCCCACCGCATCGGCACGGGGATCGCCCTCGCCACCGTGTCCCTCGGCATGGGCGCAGTCGCCGCGCTCACCCGCAAGAACAAGGCCTCGGCCTTCATCGTGTTCGCCGACGGCACCACCCACGAGAAGAAGCTGGAAGGCAAAACCGCGATCGGCAACGCCCAGCGCGCCGCCGTCAGATACAACGCCGCCGCAGCCGCCGCCACCAGTAACGAGGGACCTCGTGCGGGTGCAGACTGAACGCCCCGCGCAACGCTGATACCAGCAAGAACCCGGATATGCCACCGAATCACCGAACACCTGAACCGTGAAAACCCCATGACCGTGAAAACCCGGGGGAACCCCGGGCACCAGCCACGGCATCCGGACCGCGCAAAACCCGAACCGGAGGAACTGCCCGTGGGAACACCCGCCGGCGTCCGCGCCATCGCCGACGTCCGCGTCAAGGGCCGGGACGGGCGCTTGTACCGTCTCCACCCGCTGACCCCGGAAGGAGCGCGACCGCGCCATCGACCTCGCCCACAAACTCGTCCACGGCCAGCACATGGGCATCAGGGCCGCCCGTCAGGTCATGGCAGAGACTTACGGTCTCCGCCGCTCAGTCGGCGCCATCAGCGCGGACCTCGCCAAGTACGTGTGCGACCTATGCGACGACAGCGACTGAACAACCGAACGCGTCACCGACCCATGGAATCAGCCCGATGGACGGCACCCCATGGCACTCCTTTGATAGAGGACGATGGTGATCGTGGACCTGAACAGGCGTCCTGCGCGGTGAGGACCGCCCAGGACGGCATCCGGTGGGCTGTCAAGTGCCGGGCGCACCGCCGGGACGGGGAGCTGTGCAGGCGGTGGGCGATCCGCGGCGGCTTCGTGTGTTCCAAGCACGGCGGCGCGAGCCCGCAGGCCCGGCGCAAGGCCCGTGAGCGCCTGGTCGAGCTGGCCGCGTACAACCTGCTGGCCGCGCTCCAGGACGGGTCCTACTACCACTAAAGGGACTCAGGGCAGGTACCCATCTAGACGGGCTAGATGCCGATGTAAAACCGGGCTAGACTCATGGAGTGTGGCTAAGGAGATGCGGCGGCGCGAAGTCAGTAAGGCGCTGCGCGCCGCAGGGTGCGTCATCAAGAACGACGACGGCCCGCACACGACCTGGCAGTGCCCGTGCGGCCAGCACACCGCCGACATTCCGCGCCACGTCCGCATCTCGCCCGGCGTCGTCCGGGACACCATTAACCGGATGACCTGCCTGCCGAAGGGGTGGCTCCAGTGAAGACATTCCAGGTCCGCGCCCGGCGCTGGGAGCACGGCTGGGAATTGCACATCGACCAGGTAGGGGTCACGCAGTCTCACAGCCTGCGGGATGCGGAGATGATGGCCCGCGACCTCATCAGCCGCCGCCGTGCGGGTATCTCTCCCGACGCCTTCGGCGTGACGATCATGCCCGAGATCGGCCAGGGCCTTGATGAAGAGGTCAGGGAAGCGCGGGAGGCCGTGAGGGTCGCCGACCGGGCGCAGCGCGCCGCCGCGGCGCAGTCACGGGAAGCGGCGCGGCGGCTTCGGCAGGCTGGCCTGACTGGCCGGGACATTGCCAGGGTGCTCGACGTATCCCCGCAGCGGGTCTCGCAGCTGCTCAAGACGGCGCCCTGAGCGGGCCGCTTTGTCAGCCTTCGCGGGACGGCGAGGGGCCTCGGGCGTGCCAGCAGCCAGTTCCAGCAGTCCGGTTCCGCCCACGGTGACGGGTGATCGCGCACGCAGCCGGTGAGGTCGACGGTGCCGAGGATGACGCCGGCGGGCCACCCGGGCAGCAGGTGCCCGTATCTGGCCATCGCCTCCCGGTCGGTTCCGGCGCCGGCGTGGATGAGCAGGTCTGGCGTCCCGGCGGCCCTGTTCCCGGGCGCCGGAGTGTCAGCCGGAGTGTCACGGCGCGCTCCTGCGGGCTTTCCCGCAGGCAGTGATCGCAAGACAAGGTGACTCCTAGTCCCATGCCACCACCTGGACCGCCCGGATTCGGGTCGCGAGACCGCGCCGTCTGAGTCGGCGGTTGGGCACGAGGAGATTGCGGTGCTGCGGCAGGTTTGCACCGATCGTGCACTGCCGGTGCCCGGCCGTGTCCCATGTTCACCAGGAAACGGAGGAGCCGCCGCAACGACGTGAGCGGCCACCCGGAGAGGGAGCGGGACATGGCGAAGGAGAAAGACCCGGCCGAGATCATCGAGACGATCGCGCAGTCGATCAGGGTCAGCCAGCGGGGCGCACGCAAGGTGAGGGCGCACCGGTTCAAGGAACTGTTCGGCTACCAGGCGCTGACAGCCCAGCGGCGGGAGAGGATCGAGCAGCTGATGGCGGAAGCCGGGATCGTAGTGCAGCCTGCCCTCAAGGACGCGGGACGTGAGGACTGGCTGGTCATGTCGATGCCGGTGCTCCCTTCGGTGCCGGAAGCCCATCCTGACCCGCCGCCGACCGCAGAGTGGTTCGAGCACATGAAATCGGTGCGGCCGGACACCGAACGCGAGGTGGAGATCCATTTCGCGTCGCCGCTGTTCCAGATCGGGTTGCATTATCGCGAAGAGCAGGAGGCGGCAGGATTCGGCATCCAGGTGCCCATGGGCAGCCGCCCTCCGAAGCACGTTGAGGCCGATCTGCTTTACTTCGCTGATGACCGGCACAGCCAGGATCTCGGCGAGCCGCTCGTGCTCGTGGAGTGCAAGCGCCTGATCAAGGATGAGAAAGAGCTCAAGGAAGCGGCGGGCCAGGTACGCAGCTACGCCCTATGGGTTCTGCCTGCCTATTACGTGATCACTGACGCCAGGATCGTGAGTGTCTGGGACTTCCAGGGCGCGATAGCGCCTGACATCGAGGTGCTGAGGGTCAGTCAGGCTGAACTGGCGGAAAGGTTCGACGATCTTTATGCTCACCTGAATCCGAGGGCCGCTGCGGCGGCGCTCCACAGCAAAGTCGGCCGCCTGGAGAGGCCCCGGTAAGAACCCCGAACGCAGCAAGAGGCTGGTGATTGCCCGGAGCGGAGCGTGAACGGCGGGCGCGGGGACTGGCCTGTCCGCGGCCCGTTCCCGTGCGTCCATCTTGCATCCATTGCCTCTGTCCGCGCACATCGCAGTGCTGCCGGCGGATTCGCTATCCGCCGCGACCGGGGCCGATCCTCGTCCGAATGTCAGCGGGACCAGCTAGGTTCTGGCGCATGACTATGGCGGCGTTGATTGTGGCGATCGTGGCGGCGCTCGCCGCGGTGGTGTCCGCACTCTATGCGAAACGGCTGGACGGGAGGGCGAAGGGTGCCGTCGATGCGGCGCGGGCTTCGGCGGCGGCTTCGGAGTCCTGGGCAGCTCTTTGAAGGTGAGCGCCGGCATGCGGAACTGACTCCGCGCCGCCCGGCCAGCGCCGCCTGGTAGCCGTACACTGGTAATGCACGTGCATATGCACGGTAGAACGCCGGGAAGGACGGGAAGATGGCACGACGGACCTACCAGGATCCGGTCCTCGAGCCGGGATCCTGTCCCGGCTGCGCTCGCAAGGCCACCGCTTGTGACCGCGGCTGCCGTGGAGACGGCGCGCTGCGCATGCTGCGAGGACGTCCGCCCGGTCGCCGGGCTGTATTCCCCTTACGCCGGCGTGCTCCGCTGCCGTGACCTTGCCGCGTGCGAGAGGCGCAAGATCCTCACGTTCGATCCCACGCTGATGCTCCGGCCCGACGAAGACCCGGTCCCGCCGCCCCCGTCTGCCCCGGCGGGCACGGTGTGCGCGGCGTGCGCGACACCGGGCGACCTGTACAACCGCGGCACCGGGTGGTTCCACCGGGACCGCGCCGTGTGCGAGCGGGCGCTGGCAGAGGACTACGCACCGCAGGCGCCAGACGCCTGGGACCCGAGCCTGCAGATCACGAGCGCGGACATGCGGGCGATGACCGCGGCAGCCCGCCCGGAGGCAGGCGCCGCCCCGGTGCCGTTGTCGCACGAGGAGATCGCTGCGCGGGCGGTGGTGGACGCGCTCGGGCGCAGGCCCGCGCCTGACCCGCTCGACCCGGCCGAGAGAGCGGTCCTGCGGTGGCAGGCGCGCTCGGGCGCAGGCCCGCGCTAAGCGACATGGTGCCGGAGCTGGACATGCGGGGGGACCGCCCGAACCCCATGACCGCGCGAACCCGGCGCCCTGGGCGCGCGAGGGGACCCCGCGCCCGCAAGAACCCCGTTTACTATCACGGCGGCCGGCCGGGGCTGGCGTCGATCGAGCCGCCGTCCGTGACCGGCGCGGTGCCCCTGTTGTCCTACGGTGACTGGCGCCGCTACGCCTACCCTGCGTGGCGTGTTTACGTGACCACCGAGAAAAGTCTCGCGGAGATGTCCGCCGCGCTGTGGGCCGTCCGCCGCGGCCAGCCCGAAGGCTGGGTGTACAAGGTGCGGCCCGGCGCGGACCTGGACGCCGACCTCGACGAGCCCGGCGCCTACAGCTGCGACTCCGCGCAGGTCATCTCCGTCGCCGGCACCGTGCCCGCTGCGCGGCTCCCCGCCGCCCTGGACGCCTGGACAGGCCGGAGGCCTGCCGTCCCGGACGCGCGGCCCCGCACCGGCGCGGAAATGCTCGCTTACTTCGAGCGGATGGCCTGCCGCGCGGTACGCCACGGCCACGACGAGGGCGCTGTCCGCGCCGCGCTCGACGAGGCAGCGTGCCGCGCCGGCGAGCGCGCCCGCGCCGTCGGGACCCCGGCCCGCCACGAGGACGGCCCGGCCGGATGAGAGGACACCATCATGACCGCTCGACGCGTCGTGCTCGACCCCGTCGGTGGAGCCTTCGACGCCTGGGTCGCCGGCATGGGCGGCTACGCGGGCGCACGGCTCGCCGCGCTGCACCGCGAGGCCGTCGAGTTCGCCGGCCCGGACTACTGGGCGTACCTCGACATGGCCCGGCGGGTCGATGAGGAGCACGCCGCGGGCGCGGGCCGGTGGCTGGCTGAAGTGGTGCGCCTGGCGAATGCCCGCCGGGCCGCCAGGCGCGCCGAGGCCGCCGCCGCGGCGACCCTGCGCCGGGTCACCGAGATCCAGCTCGCCGCGGCCCGGCTGGGCGGGCATCCGCGGCTGGCCGCCGACCCGGACTTCGGCACCCGGACGGGCATGAGCAGCGCCGAGGCCGCCCTCGAGCTGCGCGCCGCCATGGGCCTGGCGAACCGGGCGCCGTCCGCGTACCAGGCCATGCTCCCGCCGGTCGGCGACCTGGCCCGCGCGATCGGGGTGAAATCGTGAGAATCGAGGCCGGCGCACCGGACGAGCTGGTCCTGGTCCTCGACGTCGCCGAGATATCCGGACTGCTGCAGCGCGAGGTGTCCCGCGGCGCGCTCAGGGCCGCGCTGCCCGGGGAGGCGGGCGCGCTCGCGGACGCGGTCATGGACATCGCGGGCGAGCCGAGGCCGCCGGAACCCAGGACGATCCGGTCGGTCACGATCAAGGTCATCGAGACACGCGTGATCGCGAGTGAGACGCTGCTGCTGGCCGCCGAAAGGCAGGTGTACGCATGACCGACACCACCCCGCCGGGAACGCACTGGCGGACGCGCGCGAAACAGGAAACGACCGCTTATGTGGTCGCCAGGAATATGACGATAACCTGGGACAAGTCCGCGATCTGCGTCAGCGCCGGGGTGCTGGTGCACACGGTGCCCGGCTCGCCGCTGTGGGAAGCCTACGGCGGAGAGGATGGCCTTCGCCCGGTTCACGGCGGGCAGCCGCAGCCGTGACGCTGCTCAGGTGCAGCGGTACCCGACACGCTTCACGCCGCTGCGGGACCGCAGGCGCCGGGCGCGGCCCCGCCGACTACCATGACCCGGTGAGCGCCTACCGCGACAGCCTCCCCGATGAGCAGACCCGCGCCCGCTACGACACGGCGATCGCGACGCACGCCCGGATCAGGGTCGCCGGACTCCGCGAGCTCCAGCTCACCATCGCCACCGAGGGTCCCCGGGCAGCTGCCCTGGCCGCCTGGTACCCGGGACATCCGCTGAAGACAGCCGATGCGATCGAGGACCGGATCAGGGAGCTATACGGCCTGCCTCCGCGAGAACCGTCACCCCGGTTAGCCACGATCTGCGCGGCGGCCCGCAAGCGTGACGAAAAAATCCCATCGCCTGAGCCGGCGGGGCCGGACCACGGGATTCCGGACCACGGGATTACGGGGAAAGCCCTCGTGGTGCTACTGCTCCGGCCGCTGGCTGCGGCGGATGATCTCGGCCACCAGCTCGGGGTCGGTGCCGGGGGCCAGGTGCAGGTGCACGTGCTGGTGCAGCTCCAGCGGCGCCGGCTGCCCGGGCGCGGCCGGAATCCGCACGGCGGGCGCGGGTCCGGGCGGCCGGATTTCCCGGTCCCTGACAGGCTCCGCGCGGTAAGTGACGGCGCGGCGGTCGCGGCGTGCCCGGTAGATCATGTACGCGACGAGGCTGACGAGGGCCACGCCCACTACGACGGCAGCCGCGATGAGCAGGCCGGTGACGACGGCCGCGATCGCCGCCGCGGCGCCGGAGCCGGCCAGCAGCAGCGCGCAGGCGATGATGAGCACGGCCAGGCCGCCGCCCCCGATGGCGCCGTGGTCGCCGGTCTGCCAGGTCCCTTTCATTTCCTGCCTGCCTTCCTGCGCGTGCGGTCGGCGAGCGCGACGCGCCCGCGGTGGATGGTCGCGGCGCCGGTGCGGATCCGGCGTCCCTTGCCCTGGCAGCGGCGGCACTCGCCGTGGCGTTTTCTGCTGCTGCCGGGGTTGCGGCCGGTGCCCTCGCATTTCCTGCAGGGCGCGAACGGCCACAGGTACAGGGAGACGGCCCACCCGGCGGCGATGAGCAGCCCGGTGATGACGAGGGTGAGCACCTGGTACCTCCTCAGGGGTGGTCTCGCGGGCAGTCGGCGATGCCGTCCTTGTAGGCGACGCAGGCGTACCGGGGGCAGTCCTCGTCGCGGCAGAGCCGGTAGTCGTGCTGCGGGCGCGACGGGCGCCTGGCGGGCGCGGAGCGCTTCGCCCTCGCGGCCTTCCGCCGTTCGGCTGCTGCTGCCTTGCGGCGGTCGGCGGCGGCCTTCCTGCGCGCCCTGCGCGCCTCCGCCTTCGCCCGCCGCTCGCCGGCCCGCTTCCGCTTGCCGAAGTCGGTCTTGACGACGCAGGTGTGCGTCAGCGGGTTGGTGTACCGCTTATGGCAGACCTGGCACTCGGCGGAGACGCGGCGGAGCTGGCGGCGCGCGGCGCGCTTGACCGGAGTGCGGATCTTCCTGCGGATGACCCGCCTGATCAGTCCCATCCCGGCGGCCCTCCTAGATTCGCTAGCGGCCGTGCTAGGCATCGCGGCCTGCGCAGACGGGCCACGGCCCTAGGGGCACTAGGGCCGTGCAGTGTCCTGGCCTGCGGTCTAGCGCCTAGCACGGGCAGCCTCCACATCCGCGAGCGTGCAGCCCTGGAGGTTGCGGCCGGACGCCCACACCTGGCTGCTCCTGACCCCTAGGTCGCGGCACTGCTGGGAGATCGCGTCGGCGGTCACCCCGGCCCACCGGTCCGGGAACTGCCCGGCGAGGCGGTCCGCCAGCGGCTGCCACTGCAGCCTGCCGTCCGCGCCGAACACTGCGGCGACGTCGGCCAGGACGTCCCGCTCGTCGCGGGAGACGCCCGCGCCCGCGGCCATGCCGGACAGCGTCCCGGCCTGCTCGCGCAGCCTGCGCGCGGCGATCAGGATCTTCTCGGTGTCCCGGCCGTCGGCCAGGTAGGTGCGCACGGTCGGGGACCGGTCGGAGGCGCCCCGCAGGATGCCGACGCCCTTGTACTCGGGCAGCAGCGCGGAGGTGTCCAGGCCCTCGCTGTAGGCCCCGGCGCCCAGGCACAGCTCCGAGACCTGCCAGCTGGAGGTGCGCAGCCCGAAGCGGATCGCGAAGTTGTCGCGGAAGGAGGTGAACTGCTGGCCGAGTTCGCCGCCGCCGCCGACCCCGGAGGGCCGCTGCGTGGCGGCGAGCAGGATCACCCCCGCCCCGGGCGCGACCTTGATCAGGTAGGTGAGCAGCCTGGCTGCCTCCAGGCTGTCCTTGCCGGCGTCGTAGATCTCCTGGAATTCCTCCATCACCAGCAGCCGGACCGGCATCTGCCAGCGCGGGTCGCGGGCGATCTCGCGGGTGAGCTTGCCTTCGGGGCAGATCCGCGGGTCCATCTGCGACAGCCGCTCGTAGCGGTCCTGCACGTCGGCCTTGATGTCCATCAGCGTGTCGCCGAAGATCTGCAGCGGCAGCCCGTCGCGGGTGGGGGTCAGCCCGAACGCGCACGAGTGCGCGACCAGCGCGAACTTGCGCCAGTCCGGGGAGCCCTTGAAGTCGAACACGTCCAGCGTGACGAACGGGTCGAGCGCGGCGAACAGGGCCAGGAGCCGGGCGGAGAATGTCTTGCCCGAGCGGGGCAGCGCCGAGACGAGCACCGAGTTCCACATCAGCGGCACGGTGACCGGCTGGCCGCGCTCGTCCAGGCCGAGCGGCGCGGGCTTCCAGATGTCGGCCGCCTTGCAGGCCAGCAGCGGGGTGCGGCCGACCGGGACGGCCAGCGGGTCGCGGTCGGCGACCCACAGCACGTGCCTGCGGTGGCTGGTGGGGTCGCGGTGCAGGAACACCTGGGAGACGGTCACGTCCAGCCCGGAGGCGATCGCCGACTTCGCCTTGACCGCGTCGTCCAGGCCGCGGCCGTAGGGAAGGTCGATCACGACCCGGGACCCGTCGCCGTCCCGCGACATCGGGGAGCCGAACCCGATCTGCTGCCCCTGCCTGTCCGGCGAGCCGAGCCCGGCCGCGTAGTAGGCGCGCAGGACCACGTCGGCGTTCAGCACCCGGAACCGCGGCGTGGTCATCGACGGGGTGATGATCGGCCGGTCCTCCGGACGGCCGGCGCGGGCCAGCAGCGGCACCCCGGCCGCGGCCAGCAGCGCCCAGCCCCACCAGGGCGCGTACCGCGCCATCAGCGACACGGCCAGCAGCAGCGCGGCCGCCCCGCCCAGCAGCACCAGGCCGCGGTCGCGGCGCACGTTCCGCGCGTGCTGGTGCAGCTTCAGCCATTCCCGGCTGTCCCCGGCGATTACCGCCTCCGAGCGCAGCGTGCCGGACTCGGCGACCCACCACCAGCCCAGCAGCCCGGTGACGACCCGCCACAGCCCGACCACGGCCCACGCCAGGGCGAGCAGCAGGTACCGGGGTGACCGCACCGCGTGGAACGCGCCGCCGTGGACCGCGTCCGCCCCGCGCGCGGCCAGGTGCGAGCCGATCGCCGCGGGCGTGCGCAGGTGCGCCGGGATGACCGGCAGCCGCGCGGCCGCGTCGGGGAGCACTGCGACGGCCTCGCCGTCGTGCACCGGCTCCGCGGCGCCGGGCTCGTCGTCCAGGGCGACCTCGTAGCTGGTATCGGAGGCCGGCGCGTCGCGGCCGGGGAACCGGATCAGCTCCGCGCCCGGGCCGGCTTCCCTGTCCGGTGATGGTTCTGCCATGATCAAAATCCCTTCGGGGAAGACCCGGCCGGGGACAGCTTCCGGAAGTTGCCCGTCCCCGGCCGGGGGCTCACGGGCCTGTGCCGTCGTGGTGGTCTTCGGGGTGGCGTCCGTTGGCCTCGGCGAGCACCAGGTCGCGCACTTTCGTCGCGGCCTGCCGGGTGAGCCCGAACCGCGACGAAACCTGGTTGAGGGACAGCGGGTTCCCGGCCGCGATCGTGGCGCGCAGTGACGCCGCCGCCGCGGTTTCGGCGTCCGACGGGACCGGCGAGAAAGCGTCGCGAGGTGCAACGCTTCCGGCCTCGGCGGGTGCCCGCCTGGCGGCCGCGCGGACGATCATCATCAGCAGCTCGTACGAGCCGACGAAAGCCAGCGCGGGCCACGCGGCGATGATCGCGCCGAGCCACCCGGACGGCACCCCGGCGAGCACGTTGACGGCCAGCGTCGCGCCGATCCCGGCGGACAGCAGGCCCCACGCCAGCCCCGGCGCCGATTCCCGGTGCCGGGCGGCGTCCAGCAGCACCATCGACGCCGCGACGATCAGGCCGTCGATCAGCACCGGGTACCAGTGGCCGACCGCGCCCGGCTCGCCGTGCACCGTCACCACGTCGAC
>NZ_JASIAL010000367.1:0-28918 GCF_030042015.1 Trebonia sp.
CGGGGGGGAAAGACACTCGCGCCCCTGTGCAGTTCCCGGGACACACCCGCCCCCCGGGCACGCACCCCAGGACGTTCCGGCGGCCACAGCGAAGGGGAAACACCCGGTCCCATCCCGAACCCGGAAGTTAAGCCCTCCAGCGCCGATGGTACTGCAAGGGAAGCCTCGCGGGAGAGCAGGACACCGCCGGAACACACCACACAGGGCCGCTGCCCCGGACCGGGGCAGCGGCCCTTATTTTTGATGCCAGCCGTTCAGGAAGGTCGGACAAGTGGCCGAAGATGACAACGCGTCGCGGCGTGGCGGCGCAGGCTACGGGCGCGGGCGTCCGGGCGGTGGCAGCAGTGCTGGCCGTGCTGCCGGGGGTCGCGGCGGTGCGGCAGGTGCCGCACGCTCTGGAGGCTACGGTCGCGGCGGTTCTGGCCGCAGCGGCGGCTTTAACCGGGGCGCAGGTGCTAACCGGGACGCAGGCGCTGCGGCAAGCGGCGGTGCTGCCCGGAGCGGCTCGCGCGGCGATGGGTATGCTCGCGGCGGCGGCACGGACCGTCGGTTCGATGGCGGACCGCGCGGTACGGGCGCTCGCGACCGGGCTCGCGGCGCAAGTCCGGGGCGGGGCGGGTCCGGTGGCGAGCGAGGATACAGCGGCGGGCCGTCACGCGGCCGCGGCGCCGACGACACCTGGGGGCGCACCCGGCCGCGGGGCGGCTCAGGCGGCGGGCGATGGCAGGCTAGATCGGACGAGGGGCGCGGTGCAGGCCGTGGACCTGGCCAGCAGCCTGACCGGGAATGGGGCGAGTCCGGGCGTGGACCATCCCGTCGGCCGCCGGGATATTCCTTCCGCAGCGGCAGCGGCAGCGGCAGCGGCAGCGGACGCGGTCCGGCGGACAGGCCTTCGCGGTCGTTTCGCCGGGGCGACGGCGATGACGATTCCCGGAACTGGCGTTCTGGCGGTGACCGCAGGCCGTCGTCCGGATACCGTGGTGCGCCCGCTGGCGGATATCGCCCTTCGAGCCGCGGCGGTGAGCGCCGGGAGTGGGGCGGGGCGGAAGAAGGGGGCGGCTACGACCGTCCACGCCGCCCGGAACGTTCCGGCTCGCAGCCCTATGCGCGTGATCCCGGATGGCGCGGCGACGAGTTCCGTGATAGCCGCGGCCGCTACAGGGAGGACACCGCTGAGCGGCGCCCGTCCGGGTACGGTGCAGACCGTCCGCGGCGAACCGGAGGATTCCGTGACGACCAGCCGCGGCCCTATCGGGGTGGGGCACGGCCGCCTGCGCGCAGCCGTGGCTTCAGCAGGAACACGTCCGAACGTCTCGGGGGCCCGTTCCCTGACGGACGGACGGAACGACGGGGCGCCGCGTCCCGCGACGCCCGGCCTTATCGGCGAGACGACAGCCGCGACTGGCGTGACTCACAATCCCGGCCGGGTGCCGAGCGTCCTGACCGGGAACCGTGGCAGGGCAGCGCGACTCGGCCCGGGGCGCGGCGGCCATCGTCAGGAGCCGGCGATCGCGCGGGCAGGCCATTTCGGCCGGGTCGATCCGCCGGTCCGTCCGGCTTCGGGGGCGGCCGGACGCGGGCTGAAGACCGCGGGCCCAGCCGTCAGGGCGCGGCGGCGTCCGCGCCGCCGAGAATCCCGGACAGCATCACGGAGGACCAGCTTTCCCGCGAGGCCAAGGCCGAACTCAACGGGCTGCCCTCGGACCTGGCCGGCACGGTCGGGCGGTACCTGGTGGCCGCCGAGCTGGCGACCGATCCCGAGCAGGCGTACCAGTACGCGCAGGCCGCGCGGAAGGTGGCCGCCCGGATTGGCGTGGTGCGGGAGGTGACCGGCATCGCGGCATACCGCGCCGGGCGCTGGGCAGAAGCGCTGGCGGAGCTGCGCGCTGCCCGCCGGCTGACCGGACGGGGCGAGTACCTTCCGCTGATGGCGGACTCCGAGCGTGCGCTTGGCAGGCTCGACCGGGCGCTCGAGCTCGTGCACAGCGATGAGGCCAAGCGACTGCCCCGCGCGGCGCAGATCGAACTGCGGATCGTGGAGTCGGGCATCCGCAGGGACCAGGGTCTGGCCGACGCCGCGGTCCTGGCCCTCCAGGTCCCTGAGCTGTCCGATGGGCGCCTGCGGCCCTGGTCGGCCAGGCTTTTCTACGCCTATGGCGAGGCATTGCTCGCGGCAGGACGCCCTGAGGCGGCCAGGGAGGCGTTCTCCCGCGCGGTCGTTGCCGACGAAGAGGAGGAGACTGACGCCCTGGCGCGCCTTGACGAGCTGGACGGCATCTCGGTCGAAGACCTCGAGGAAGAAGACTGGGACGACATCGAGGACAGCGCGGACGAGGAATTCGACGAGTCCGACGACGACGACGAGATCGAGGTCGACGAGGACGAGGTCGAGGTCGAGGTCGAGGAGGACGAGGAGGGCGACGACGAGGTCGAGGGCGATCTCGACGATGAAGAAGGCTCAGGCGACGACGAAGACGACGACGAGTACTTCGACGACGAAGACGACCAGTACGAAGACGATGACGACGAAGACGAGGACGACGCGTAAGGCCAGTACGGGCGGCCATCCGGTCATGGTCGGCCGCGCGGCTCCCGGGCGGTCATCCGACCCCGATCCCGATGCGGTCATGCTGGCTGTTCGAGTTTGTCCAGCCAGTGCCAGATTCCGCTGACGTTCGTGGCCGCGCCGCTGATGCGCTCGAACTTCGCCGCGATCGTCGGGTCGGCGCCCTCGCGCAGTGCGGCGTACCGGGATAGCGTCTGCTCGCGCACCATGGCGATCGCATGGTCCAGGTCCATCCCCGCGGCACGGGCCCGGCGCGTGCCGTCCACCCATACCGTGATCTCCTCCGCCGAGCGCTCAAGGATCGCCCCGACGTCGTCCACCGGCCCGTAGTGACTGAACAGCAGCCGGCTGGGCCCGAGCGCCTCGAACTTGCGCAACGAGGCCAGCGCCACCTCTAGGTCGAAGTCCGGCGGCGGCGTGGCCGGGCGCAGGTCGCCGGTCTCGGGGATGTACACCCCGGCCGCGTCGCCCACGTACAGGTCGCCGCTGGCCGAGTCGATCAGCCCAACGTGGTGCCTGGCATGCCCGGGAGAGTAGTGGCTGTCGAGCCGCCGGCCGTCACCGAGATCCACCGTGCCTACATCGTCCAGCGTCCTGATCCGGTCAGCGGGCACCGGCGCGAGCGTGCCGAACAGGACGTCGAGCGCGTCCCCGTATACCATCCTGGCGCTCGCCATGAGTCTGCTCGGGTCGGCGAGGTGCCTGGCACCCTTCTGGTGGACGACCACGTCGGCCGCGGGGTACATGGCCGCGATGTCGCCCACGCCGCCTGCGTGGTCCAGGTGAATGTGCGTGACCACGACGGTGGCGAGATCGGCGGCCCCCACGCCCAGCTTCGCAAGGGCGTCTCGCACCACAGGCGCGGACGGCGCGGTCCCGGTCTCTACCAGGCACGGCCGGCTGCCCCTGATCAGGTATCCGGCGGTGATCCCCTGGTACCCGGCCATGCGGGTGTCGATCTGGAAGACGTCGCCCCCGAGGTCAGTTATGTCCGGTACGCCTGTGTAACTGGACTTTCGCTCGCTCGTAGCCTTGTGATCACGCATCCGACTATTGTCCCAGACAGAGGAGTAGAGGGGAGAGGGGGAGAGGCAATGGACCTCATGCTCAATGAGTATTCCGCTGCCCCTGGTACGACCGTTGTCGAAGTAAGCGGGGAAATCGACGTCTACACGGCGCCCAAGCTCAGGGAGACGCTTGTCAACCTCGTGGACGCGGGAAACTACCGCCTGATCGTGGACATGGAGCGGGTCGAGTTCCTCGACTCGACCGGGCTGGGCGTGCTTGTGGGGGGACTCAAGCGGGTGCGCGCGTACGACGGCGGAATCGACCTCGTCTGCACGCAGGGTCGCATCCTGCGGATCTTCCGCATCACCGGCTTGAGCAACGTCTTCGCCATCTTCGACTCGATCGACGAAGCCCTCGCGAGCCACGCGAAGCCGGACGTTCACCTCACCGAGCCCGGCGAGTCACCAGGCACGGCAGAATAGCCGCGCCGTCCTGGCAGCGCAGCGGAGCTTACGGCTCCCACGTGCGCAGGACAAGGCCCGTGCGGGGCTTGGGACCGAACGACGTGGATTTGCGCGGCACGCGCTCGCCGTGCTCCGCCAGCTCTTTGACCGTCGCGAACGGGACCGGGTTGCACAGCACCGCGGTGCCTGACGCGTCAAGCGCCATCCGGACGGCCTCGCCGGCGTCGTGGGATATCAGGACGTCGCGTTCGTTGTCCTTGATCGACCACAGCCGGGCCAGCAGCAGTTCCTGCATGACGGACGCGTCGAGCGCCTGCCAGCCCGGCGACGCTCCCGGCGGCATGGCGGCCCTCAGCTGTCCCAGGTCAGGCTCGGTCAGCAGCCAGAATCCCGGCCGGCCCGCGAGCAGGAACGCGGTTCCTTCCCGTCCCGCCTCGGCTAGCAGCCGCATGGCCTCCGCCGTGCCGCCCGCCACCTCCTCGACGGTGAACGCCTCCGCGGCGAGGCGGGCCGCCTCGTCCGGCGCCAGGTGCGGGATGACCCTGTGGATCGCGCCAAGCCGGGGCGGGTACGCGTCGGCGTCGACGAGGAAAGCGAGCCCGTAGTCCCACGGGCCCGCGCCGCAGCCCGCGCCGCGCATCAGCTCGCGCAGTTCCCTGTAGGCCGCGTACCTGTGGTGGCCGTCGGCGATAAGCGCGGTGCGTCCCGCCAGGTGGGCGGCCACGGCCGCGTGCTCGGACGGGTCGGCGAGCCGCCATAGCCGGTGGGTCACGCCGTCGCCGGTCACCGCCGAAACCAGCGGCGCCCGCTGGGTGGCCGCCACCCCCACGAGCCCAGAAGCAGTCGGCCTTGGGTCCGGGCCGGCGGGGCCCCCGTGCCCGCCGGAACCCGGTGCGGAAACCGTGGCAGCACCGGGGGCGTCGGCGCTATCGGTCCCGCCGTTGTAGACGAGGAAGATTGGCTCCAGGTTGGCGCGCGTCGCCATCATCAGTTCGCGCCGGCCGGTGACCGGCCCGGGCATGACTCCCTCGTGCGGGAGGACCCCCGCCGAATCCGGCGTGCCCACCCCGACGAGCCCGATCAGGCCGCGCTGCAGCCAGCCGGGTCCGCTCTGCTCGTAGACGTACAGCGCCGGCTCAGGGTCCGGCGCGAGCACGCCGTCCGCCAGCCACTCGCGCAGCCGTCCCGCGGCCAGGGCGTTGCTTCCCCGGACGGACGACCCCCCAGGCCCCCCAGGCCCCCCAGGCCCGGCGGATGACCCCCCGGTGACTTCCGGGTCGGCGGGGCTGCCCGTCCCGCCGCACGCCTCTCGGCCGGCCGCTTCCGCGTCCGGGCCGAACCCCGGCAGGATCAGCCGGACGATGTTGTGCGGCTCGGCCGCGAACAATTCATCCAGCGTCCCCGAGCCGATCACGTCGTACGGTGGTGAGGTGACGTTCGCGATGCCGCTCACCCGGTCCGGGTCGTAGCGGACACCACGGAACGGCGCCAGGACGAGACCGGACTCATGGCCGGACGGAAGGGTCTGCACACCATGTCAGAAGGACCAAGAGGAACCTGGGATTCCCGGTATCCGGAAAACTTCGCTGGCCAGGCTGCTTTCGGGGGAGACGGGACGGGAGACCGGACGGGGGACGGGCCGGGAGACGGGCCAGGAGATGCGGGGGAAGATCGGGACACTCGGGACGGAACGGGCGAAACCCCCGGCGGTGATCCGGTTCCCCCAGAGGCCGCGGACGTCCACTCCTGGTACACGACAGGCATGGAGTTGCTCGGCAAGGGCAGCCCGGCCGCTGCGTCCCAGGTTCTGCAGCGGGCCGTCATGGCCGAACCCACGTCGCGCAGCGTCCGCGAGGCCCTGGCGCGCGCCCAGTTCGACACCGGCAGGTACGCGGAGGCGGCGGACAACTTCCGGGTGATCGTGGAGGCGAGCCCGAGCGACGACTACGCGCACTTCGGCCTGGGCCTTGCCCTGGCCCGCAAAGGCGAGCACGCGGCGGCCGCGGAGTACCTGGCCCTGGCCGCCGCGATGCGCCCGGACCGCAAGCCGTACACCGACGCGCTCCGCCAGGTGCGCGCCACGCTCGAGGCCCGCAGGACCAAGCCAGGCGCGGAATGAGAAGCTAGCCGCTGTGCCAAACCTTCACGAACAGTACGACGTCGCACTCCTCGACCTGGACGGCGTCGTCTACATCGGCGGCGCCGCCATCCCCGGCGCGCCTGAAGCTCTCCAGCACGCCAGGCGGCAGGGCATGCGCCTCGCGTACGTCACCAACAACGCCTCCCGCACCCCCGCGGCGGTCGCCGCCCTCCTCAAGGACATGCACGTCCCCGCGCATCCCGACGACGTCGTGACCTCGGCACAGGCCGCCGCCCGGCTGCTCGCCGACAAGCTGCCGCCTGCCGCTCCCGTCCTCGTCATCGGCAGCACGGCGCTGCGCCTGGCCGTGCGGGAACGCGGCCTGCGGCCGGTGTCCACCGCCGCCGAACGTCCCCTGGCCGTCGTCCAGGGCTACGGTCCCGGCATCGAGTACGGCAGCCTCGCGGAGGGCGGCCTGGCGGTACGGGCAGGCGCCCTGTTCGTCGGCACGAACGCGGACAGCACGCTGCCCGGCCCGCGGGGCACCCAGCCTGGCAACGGATCCCTGCTGCAGGTCATCGCCCACGCCACCGGGACCGCTCCGCTTATCGCGGGCAAGCCCGAGCCGCCGCTGCACAGGGAATCGGTCATCCGCACCGGCGCGAAAAACCCGCTCGTCGTCGGCGACCGGCTCGACACCGACATCGAGGCCGCCTACCGCGCGGGCGCGCACAGCATGCTCGTGCTCACGGGGGTGTCCCGGCCCGCCGACCTGCTCCTCGCGCCGCCCCGGCTCCGCCCGACCTACGTCGCGGCGACCCTCGACGCCCTGCTGCGGCCGTACCCGCAGGTCGCCCGCCACGACGAAGGGTTCACGTGCGGGGGCTGGAACGCGCTGCGTCAGGCATCTGGCCAGCTTGCCCTCACCGGGACCGGCGCCGCGATAGACGGCCTGCGCGCGCTCTGCGAAGCCGCCTGGGACGCCACCGGCGCCACCGGCGCCACCAGCGCCACCCGCGCCACCCGCGAGCCCCTGACCGCCCGGGACGTCGACGCGGCGCTCGCCGAACTCGGCGCCGCCGGCCTGCGGATGTGAGCGGCCGCGCAGGCCGCTGCGCGCCCCCGCCAGCCGTCCCCCCCGGGGAGTAGGACGAAATCATCACTGGGGCCGACGCGGGGCACGCCGGACGCCGGCCAGACTGGGATCGTTAATTGACCCGAGAGGAATGATTCCATGATTGAGGTACGGGGCCTCACCAAGCGGTACGGCGAGAAGGTCGCCGTCGACAACCTCACGTTCGGCATCGAGCCGGGCAAGGTGACCGGCTTCCTCGGCCCGAACGGCGCCGGCAAGACCACCACGATGCGCCTGATCCTCGGGCTCGACTACCCCGACGCCGGGACGGTCACCCTGGACGGGAGGCGGTACGCCGACCTGGCCTACCCGATGCGCGAGGTCGGCGCGCTGCTCGACGCCAAGGCGGTGCACGGCGGGCGCAGCGCCTACAACCATCTGCTGTGCCTGGCGCAGACCAACGACCTGCCCGCGCACCGGGTCGGCGAGGTGCTCGAGCTCGTCGGCCTCTCCGAGGTGGCCCGCAAGCGGTCCAAGGGGTTCTCCCTCGGCATGAGCCAGCGGCTCGGCATCGCGGAGACGCTGCTCGGCGACCCGCAGGTGCTCATGTTCGACGAGCCGGTCAACGGGCTCGACCCCGAGGGCATCTTGTGGATAAGGAACCTGATGAAGGCCCTGGCGGCCGAGGGCCGCACGGTCTTCGTCTCCAGCCACCTGATGTCGGAGATGGAGAACACCGCCGACCACCTGATCGTGATCGGCAGGGGCAGGCTCATCGCCGACGCCGCGATGAGCGAGTTCATCGCCCGGTCGTCCGGCACGGCCGTCCGGGTCAGGACACCCTCGGCTGACCAGCTCACGGCCGGGATCGCCGCCAAGGGCGGCACCGCCACGACTGACCCGGACGGCACGCTGCAGGTGCGCGGGATGACCGCCGACGTGGTCGGCGACATCGCGTTCGAGCAGGGCCTGCGGGTGCACGAGCTCACCACGGTGCACGCCTCGCTCGAGGAGGCGTTCATGGAGCTGACCGCGGGCAGCCTGGAATACCACACCGGGGTGCCCGGCGCGGGCGCGGCGCCCGCGGCGCCCGCGAACATCGGAAGCGGGGTCTGAACGATGGCTACCACTATCGCGAAGGGCATGCAGCTCACCGCGCTGCCGCCCGCGGCCGGGCGGGCCGGCCTGCCCGGCGTGCTCCGCTCGGAGTTCACCAAGCTCCGCTCGGTCCGCTCCACCTACTGGACGATCGCGGCGCTGTTCATCGTCAGCGTCGGCATCGCGGCACTCGCCGGGGTCGCCGTCACGTCCAACCTGCATGGCAACCCGGCGAACAAGGCCGGGCTCGACGCGACGCAGGCGTCGCTCGGCGGGTTCTTCGAGCTCGGCCAGCTCGTCGTCGCCGTGCTCGGCGCGCTGGCGATCACCTCCGAGTACTCCACAGGGATGATCCGCACGTCGCTGACCGCGATGCCACGGCGCGGCACGGTCTTCGCCGGCAAGCTGATCGCGTTCACCACGGTGACGCTGATCGTCTCGGTCATCACGTCGTTCATCTCGTTCTTCGTCGGCCAGGCGCTCATGTCGGGCACCGGGGTGAGCGCCTCGCTGTTCCACTCCGTCTCGGTCCCGATGGGCGTCATCTCGACCCCGACCTCGACGACGTTCGTCGGCACGATCGTGATCTCCCCGGGGACCGTGCTCACCGCGATCATCGGCACGGCGCTGTTCGTCACCTCGGTCGCGCTGATCGCGTTCGGCCTCGGCGCGATCATCAGGCACACCGCGGGCGCGATCACCTCGGCGATCGGCCTGATGTTCGTGCTGCCGATCATCATCCAGCTCCTGCCGGACACCTGGCGCTGGGACATCATGCGCTTCTTCCCCGACGGGGCAGGCCGGGTGCTCTCGGTGACCATCGGCCAGCAAAACCCGCACCTGTGGTCGGCCTGGCCGCAGTTCGGGGTGACGCTGATCTACGCCGCCGTGATCCTGGCGATCGGCGGCTACCTGTTCCGCACCCGCGACGCCTAACCGGTCCCGAGCACCTCGACCGCGGGGACGGTCAGCCCGGCCAGGCCGGGCAGCACCAGCCTGGCCGAGGCGAGCGCGTCGTCGGCAGGGGGATAGGCCGGGCGCGGCACCGCGATGACCGCGCACCCCGCGGCGGCCGCCGAGCGGAGCCCGTTCGAGGAGTCCTCGACGGCCGCGCACGCGTCAGGCGCGACCCGAAGGCGCGCGGCCGCCTCCAGGTACACGTCCGGAGCGGGCTTGCCGCGGGCCAGCTCCTCGGTCGAGACCGTCGCGGCGAACACCGCCCGCAGCGCCGCCGCGTCGAGCACGGTCTCGATCAGCGACCGTGGCGCGGAGCTCGCCAGGCCGACCGGCCACCGCGCCGCCATCCGCCGCACCGCGTCCACCGCGCCGGGCAGCAGCGGCAGGTGCTCGCGGTACCGCGCCGCCATCGCCGCGATGACCACCTCCGCCACCTCCCGCGGCGGCAGCCGCACGCCCAGGCCGGAGCTCATGTACCTGGACCACTCGGCGGTGCTCATGCCCATCAGCCGGTCCTGCGCGTCCGCGGCCCAGTGCCCGCCGCGGTCGGCGACGACGTCCCGCCGCACCTGCTCCCAGACCGGCTCGGAGTCGATGAGCACGCCGTCCAGGTCGAACACCACCGCCTCGATCACGGTGCCCCCAGCAAGGTCCGCATGAAAATCATTATCCCGAACGGGCGCGGGCCGCTCCCCCGGGCAGTCGCCACGCTCCGTTCGGGATGATCGGGAACTCCAGCGCGCCCTACGGCAGCGTCAGGATCTCGTGGCTGTCCTCGGTGACGAGGATCGTGTGCTCGAACTGGGCGGTGCGCCTGCGGTCCCTGGTCACCGCGGTCCACCCGTCCGGCCATACGTCGTACTTGATCGTGCCCAGGGTGAGCATGGGCTCGATCGTGAACGTCATCCCCGCTTCCATCATCACGTCGTTGTCCGGGTCGTCGTAGTGCGGCACCACGAGCCCGGAATGGAACGTGGTCCCGATCCCGTGCCCGGTGAAGTCGCGGACCACGCCGTAGCCGAACCGCTTCGCGTAGGACTCGATCACCCGGCCGATCGCGTTCAGCGGCCGCCCAGGGGCGACCGCGCGGATGCCGCGCATCATCGCCTCGTGCGTCCGCTCGACGAGCAGCCGCGACTCCTCGTCGACGTCGCCGGCCAGGAACGTCGCGTTGGTGTCCCCGTGCACCCCGCCGATGAACCCGGTTATGTCGACATTGACGATGTCGCCGTCGCGGATCACCGTGTCGTCGGGTATGCCGTGGCAGATGACCTCGTTGAGCGACGTGCACAGCGACTTGGGGTACCCGCGGTAACCCAGGGTCGACGGGTACGCGCCGTGGCTGACCAGGAACTCGTGCCCCACCTGGTCGAGGTAGTCGGTGGTGACGCCTGGCCTGACGTGCCGGCCCACCTCCTGCAGGGCGCGCGCCGCGAGCCGGCCGGCCACCCGCATCCGCGCGATCGTGCCGGCGTCCTTGACGTCGGGCTCGCCGAGCGTCGGGCGCTTCTTGCCCACGTACTCGGGGCGGACGATGTTCGCGGGGACTTGCCGGGCGGGGGAGAGCCGTCCCGGGTGGAGCAGTGTGGCCATGTTCTGCGAGTCTAGTGCGCCATGGCAATCTAGTGCGCATGGCAAACTCCGCGGACAACGAACAGCGCTGGTGGTTCTGCACCCGGCACATGACGGTCGAGCCAGACGACACGCCGTGCCCGGGCAAGGACCTGCTCGGCCCGTACCCGACTCGGGAGGAGGCCAGCCACGCGCTGGAGAAGGTGCGAGAGAGAAACGAGGCGTGGGACGCAGGAGAATAACGCCAGGGAATAACGCCCGCCCTGGCGCGACGGCGTGACGTCGTGAAAACGCCACTTTCGCGGCTAGGCTAGATGCCGTGAGCCACGACTTGCCCCCCGCCGCAGAAGCGCGGATGGCCGAGATCCGGCGCAGCGGCACCTGGGGCTCGGCGCTTACCTCGGACGAGTTCGCGGCGATCCGGTCCGTCGGTTTCGGCGCGGTCGGCCAGGTGCTCGGCGCGGCGGTCTACAACGTGGGGTACACGGGAGGGTACGGCTGCCCCGGCGCGTGGGGCAGCTACGGGTACGGGAACTCCTGGGGCCCGCCGGCGCGGACTCAGGTGTCAAGCCGCGGCGGCTACGGATCGTTCGGGCCGCTGGTGCAGACGATGTACCAGGCGCGGCGGACGGCCATCAACAGGATGGTGGAGGAGTGCGCCGAGCTCGGCGGGCACGGCGTCGTCGGCGTGCGGCTGTCGATCGGCCAGTTCCCGACCGGCGGCCTGGAGTTCAAGGCGATCGGCACCGCGGTGCGCGCCCCTGGCGCCCCGTCGCTCAAGCGCCCGTTCACGTCGGACCTGTCCGGCCAGGACTTCGCCAAGCTGGTCATGAAGGGCTGGATGCCGGCCGGCCTGGTGCTCGGCATCTCGATCGCCGCCAGGCACGACGACTGGATGACCCGCGGCCAGACCACCTGGGGCGCGGGCAACGCGGAGGTCGCGGGCTGGACCGAGCTGGTCAACGACGCCAGGCACGACGCGAGGACCCAGCTCACGGCCGATGTGAAGCGGCTCGGCGCCGAGGGCGTGGTGGTCGCCGACATGGAGTTCCACGTGCGGGAGCGCGAATGCCCGGCACGGGAAGGCAGCCGCGACCACATCGTCGAGGCGGTCAACATCGGCACCGCGATCGTCCGCTTCGCTGCTCATACCGAACGGTCCGGGGCGCCTCCCCTGGCCATCATGTCTTTGGACCCGCAGCGCCGCCAGGCGGCGCGGGTCAACATCGGCGCTAACAGGAGATGATGAGGACGTCATGACGGACCAGCAGACGACCGATTTGGGCGTGGCCGGCGTCCCGCAGGACGCGATAAAGCGGCTGGCCGAGCTGCAGCCAGGGCGCGCCGGGTCGATTTTCACCTCCGACCTGTCGGTGAACGAGTTCCTGCTCGTGCGGGAGGCCGGGTTCCGCCCCCTCGGGCTCGTGCTCGGCTCGTCGATCTACCACGTGGGGCTGCAGGTCGGGCGCTGGGGCTCCAACCAGGAGCTCAACGTGCTGTCGCAGGCGATGTACCACGCCCGCGAGCTCGCGATGTCCCGGATGGAGGCCGAGGCCGACGCGCTGAAGGCCGACGGGATCGTCGGCGTGCGGCTGGACGTGGAGATGAAGGAGTTCGGCGCGGACATCGCCGAGTTCATCGCGGTCGGCACCGCGGTCAAGGCGGAGCAGGGCGCGGGCGGCGGCGGGGTCACCAACTGGCGCAACAACAAGAAGCAGCCGTTCACCTCGGACCTGTCCGGCCAGGACTTCTGGACGCTGATCCGGGCCGGCTACGCGCCGCTCGGCATGGTGATGGGCTCGTGCGTGTACCACATCGCGCACCAGCGCCTGGGCTCCAAGCTCGGCCAGATCGGGCGCAACGTCGAGATCGAGCAGTTCACCCAGGCGCTGTACGACGCCCGCGAGCTGGCCATGTCCCGCATGCAGGCCGAAGCCGAGGAACTGCACGCCGAGGGCATCGTCGGCGTCCAGCTGCGGCAGCACAGCCACACCTGGGGCTCGCACACGACCGAGTTCTTCGCGATCGGCACCGCCGTCCGCCCGCTCCGCGACGACCACGTCATCGAGCGCCCGACGATGGTCTTGTCCCTGGACGCCTGACCAACCCGGCCACAATCCCCGCCGCTGAGGCCGCCGTGTGCCGTGCGGGCTGCTCCCGCGCTGGCGGAGCACCCGCGTTTTCAAGGATGTGGGATAGAAAACCCCCGCTAAGGGTGGGTTTGTATCCCCTGTCTTTGCGCGCCGTGCCAGCGGCTACGTGGTCGGGCCGCTGACCGTATCAAGCAAGCGCGCCAGCCGCTCGCGCAGCCCGCGCGAGCCGCGCTTGCCGCCCGCGGCGCCCGCGGCGCCCGCGCCAGCCGTGTCCCGCTCGCCCGCCGCCGCGCTCACCAGGTGCTGGACCGCGTCGAATGTGAGCGCCGCTTGCCCCCGGGGGCCGACCCCCCGGCGACCCCCCGCAAGGGGGGGACTGCCCGTCCCCCCGTTAACCCCCCTGGCCCCCGGACCATGCTGGGGAACCGACAGCGACTCGTGCGCGAGCGCGTCGAGTTCGCGGTCCCCGGTGTCCAGCGCGAGGATCGTCGCCCCCACGTGGCGCGCGTCGTTGACCCGCTCGAGCAGCGGCACCGGCGCGGTCTCGTCAGAAACGACGAACAGCGTCTCCCCCCGCCGCGCCGCCTCCAGCCGCGACAGCCCCACCCGCAGGTGCGGGGGCGCGTCCGCGGGTGGCGACCACCGCACCAGCGTGGGCATCAGCTCGGGGATCCCGGCCAGCCGCGACTCCTCGTCCAGGTGGGCGGTCAGGTGCCACGGCTCGAAGGCGGGCGTGCCCACGACGAGCAGCCCGCCGGGCGACCGGGTCGAGGTCCGCAGCGCCCGCCCGAACACCCGGACCCGCTCCAGCCAGCCCGTGCTCACCAGGAGTGCGCGCAGCGTAACAATCTGGTCGGTATCCATATACCCATGGTGCATCCGGGCGGCGGAATCCGCAGCACATCGCGGATGAGAAGATCTCCCATGGAGAACCGAACACGACAGGAGGCGCGATGAAGTTCGCCTGGCTGTGCAGCCACGAGTCCTATCAGCCCGAAGACCTGGTGCGCCAGGCAGTGGCGGCCGAGGAAGCCGGCTTTGACGTGGTCCTCGGGTCAGACCACTTCCACCCGTGGGTGGACGACACGTCCGCGGCCGGGTTCGTCTGGTCCTGGCTCGGCGCGGTCGCGGCACGGACAGCCCGCGTTCAGCTCGGCACTTCCGTCACCTGCCCGCTGTTCCACTACCATCCCGCGCTGGTCGCCCAGATGGCCGCGACGACCGACCGGCTGTCCGGCGGCCGCCTCCTGCTTGGCGTCGGCACCGGCGAGGCGCTGAACGAGCGCCCGCTCGGCTTCCCGTTCCCCGGGTACGCCGAGCGCCAGGCCCGCATGCAGGAGGCCCTGGAGATCATCCACCGGCTCTTCGCCGGGGAGAAGCTGTCCTTCCGCGGCGAGCACTACACGACAGAGACCGCCCGCCTGTACTCCCCCCCGGCCGGCGACCTGCCCGTGCTCATGGCGGCCGGCGGCCCCAAGTCGGCGGAGTTCGCGGGCACGTACGCCGACGGCCTGATCACCAGCGTGAAGGATCCCGCCGACACGGTCGCGAAGGTGATCGCGCCGTACCGCCGGGCCGCCGCCGCGCGCCGCGCCCGCCAGCTCGTGCTCGCGACCCGGTGGACCGTGCTCGCCGGCGGACCGTCCGAGGCCTGGAAGGCGCTGTCGTCCCTGCGCGGCCTGCGCGCCCCCGGGCGGCTCGAGGCCACCGACCCCGCCGAGCTGCGGATCAGGGCGGACGAGATGGACCCAGAGGAGGTGCTCGCCAGCTACGCGGTCGTCCCTGACGCGGCCGGGCTCATCGAGGCGTACCGGCCGCTTGTCACCGACGTCGGCGCGGACATCGTCTCCATTCAGGTGATGTCCGAGGACCCGATGGCGGCGGTCGAGATGATCGGCAAGGAGGTCCTGCCCCAGCTGCGGGCCGTAGCAGGCTGATCTCCCATCGTTATCCCGAACGGTCCCGGCTTCCTGTCACTGGTAGGAGTACTCCTCCGTCGGGAAGGCGCCCGCGGCGACGTCGGCCGCGAACTCGGTCGCCGCGGTGCGGAGCACGGACGCGACGTCGGCGTACCGCTTGGCGAACTTGGGCGCGCCCGACGACAGGCCCGCCATGTCCTGCCAGACGAGCACCTGCGCGTCGCAGCCGGGCCCGGCGCCGATGCCGATCGTCGGGACGTGCAGCGCCTCGGTGATCCGCGTGCCGAGCGCCGCCGGGATGCCCTCGAGGACGACAGCGAACGCGCCGGCCGCCTCGAGCGCCTTGGCGTCGCGCAGCAGCCGTTCGCCGTCCTCGCCGCGGCCCTGCACCCGGAAGCCGCCGAACGCGTACACGGACTGCGGCGTCAGCCCCAGGTGCCCCATCACCGGGATGCCGGCGGCGACGAGTTCCTCGACGTGGTGCGCGACCCGCAGCCCGCCTTCCAGCTTGACCGCGTGCGCGCCGGCCTCTTTCATGAAGCGCACCGCGGCCTGCAGCCCGGCGGCCGGCGATCCCTGGTAGGAGCCGAACGGCAGGTCCGCCACCACCATGGCCCGCCTCGTCCCGCGGACGACGGCGGCGGTGAGCGGGATCAGGTCGTCGACGGTGACCGGGATCGTGGTGTCGTAGCCGAACACCACGTTGCCCGCCGAGTCGCCGACCAGGAGTACCGGGATTCCGGCCTCGTCGAAGATCCCCGCGGTCAGCGCGTCGTAGGCGGTGAGCATCGGCCACTTCTCGCCCCGGGCCTTCGCCGCGGCCAGGTCCCTGACCGTGACCCGGCCAGGGCGGCGGCCGCCGTACAGCGGCTCCGCGTTCGCTCTGCTCGCCTGTGATGACGGCATTGATGATGGCATTGTCAAAACCTCCAAAAGTCTCGAGGCGCCCTTGTGGCGTACCCGGACACGTCGATAATCGCATGCCGGCGACATGGGAGACTAATCGCGTGCGCAGTGACTTCCCGGCCGCCGACGCCATCGTGAGCAACTATTTCGGCCGCGGCGGCCAGCCCGCGATCTGCTACGGCATCGTGGCGGACGGAGCCCTGGTGCACGCCGCGGGTTTCGGCGCGCGGGCCCTCGGCGGGCCGCCGCCGGACGCCGGAACGGTGTTCCGCATCGCGTCGATGTCCAAGAGCTTCACCGCCTCGGCCGTGCTGCTGCTGCGCGACGAGGGCCTGCTGGCGCTGGAAGACCCGGCGGAAAAGTACGTGCCCGAGCTGGCGGGCTGGCCGCCGGCCACGCCGGACTCCGACCGGGTGACGATCAGGCACCTGCTGACGATGACCGCGGGGTTCCCGACCGACGACCCGTGGGGGGACCGCCAGCAGGGGCTGCCGCTCGCGGAGTTCGGCGACCTGCTCGCGGGCGGCGTGAGCGTCAACTGGGCGCCGGGCACCCGGTTCGAGTACTCCAACCTTGGATACGCGATCCTCGGCCGGGTGATCGCGGCGGCGTCAGGAACGGAGTACTCCGCGTTCGTGCGGACGCGGCTGCTCGTGCCGCTCGGCCTGGCCAGGACGGGGTTCGCGGCGGCGGAGTTCGACGCGGCTGGCCTGGCGACCGGTTACCGGCGGGGGATGGGCGGCTGGGAGGAGCTGCCGTTCGACCCGTACGGGGCGTTCGCGCCGATGGGCGGGGTGTTCAGCTGTGTCGCCGACCTCGCGCGCTGGGTGGCCGGGTTCGCCGCGGCGTTCCCGCCAGGTGCTGTTGTTGACCCGGGGGGGCGACCCCCCGGAGCCCCCCGGCTGCGCCTTGACGGCGCACGTGCTCCGGGGGAACTGCCCTCCGGAACCCCCCGGCTGCGCCTTGACGGCGCACTTGCCGCTGGGGAGCTTCCGCCCGGTGGGCACCCGCTGCGGGCGGCGTCGCGGCGGGAGATGCAGCTGCCGCAGGCGGTCACCGGCTGGCGCGCGCCGGACCGGCTGCCGGGCGGCGGGGCCGTCGGTCCCGCCTACTACGGGTTCGGGCTGTTCGTGGACGAGGATGCGGGCGCGGGACGGGTGGTGAGCCACAGCGGCGGCTACCCCGGGTTCGGCAGCAACATGCGCTGGCACCTGGCGAGCGGCCTCGGCGTGATCGCGCTCGGGAACGCCACCTACGCCGCGATGTCGGCGCTGACCGCCGCGGTGCTCGAGGCCGTGCGGCCTCGTTCGGCCGCCAGTCACATCGCGCTGGCGCCCGTGGCGTCCGAGTCAGCCTCCGCCGCGCCGCCCGCGCCGCCCGCGCCGCCCGGGCAGCCGTGGCCGCAGACGGTGGCCGCCCGCGAGCAGGTGAACCGGCTGCTGCACAGCTGGGACGACGCGGCCGCGGACGCGCTGTTCACCGAGAACGTCGCGCTCGACAGCCCGTACCAGGAACGGCGGCGCACGCTGGCCCTGATCCGCGAGCGCATCGGCGACTTCGCGCCGTCCGCCGCGCGGCCGGCGGAGTCGGACACTCCCGCGCACTGCCGGTGGTGGCTGGCGGGGGAGCGGGGCACGGTCCAGGTGCAGATCCAGCTCAACCCACAGCGCCCGCCGCGGGTGCAGTCGCTGACGCTCGCCGTGCCGCCCGCCGCGGGCTCGCCGCTGGCACGGGCCCTGCAGTCGCTGCTCGCCTGGATGAACGACGGTGCCACGCAATGGCCGTCGTCGGTGCCGGTGGCGCCAGGCGCTGACGCCCGCCTGCTCGGCCGGCGTCTGCGGATGGCCGCCGTCTGGGCCGGCCGCGCGGTCGCGGGCGCGTACCGCGCCGGCGACGGCGCCGCGTCGGTGAGCGTGGAGCTGGCCGGCGAGGACGCCACGATCGTGCTGTCGCTTCTCGTCAACCCCGCCACAGGCGAACTGCGCCAGGCGGACATAACGCTCTGACAGTGCCCGGGCGACAGGCCCGGCGCGGGCTGACGCCGCCCGCGAACACCCCCGCTGTTAGCCTTGTTCGAGCCAGCCGCAAGCGTCAGCGCTGCCCTGTGTGGCCTGGGGTAACGGCTGCTCGGTCGTGGGGTTGGCCTTCTGGCGCATATGCATGCCCGGGTCAACACCAGACTGTCATGCTGGGGGGAGCCATGACAGACGATAGGCAAGCTGGATTGACCGGTAACACTCGCAAGGCAGACAGCCAGTACGTCGAGGACGCGCTGGGGATCGAGGACGAGTACGAGTCCGAGCTAGCGGCGGTGCAGGTCGCCCTTACCAGGTACGAGGTAACGCCGTTCGAGTACGCGAGACGACGCTCGGAGATAGCCGCGCGCGCGTTCCTGCGGCTCGCCGAGGCGCACAAGCGGTTCGTTGCCCGCAACAGCTAGCTCGCGTCCGACGACGTGCCTGCGCGGTGTAAGCCGTGCCCGATCTTTTGCTGTCACATCTGCGCCCGTTTTATGGTAGTTCGTCCCTTCACGCTGCGGCACGCTGCCGCGCGGCGGAAAAAGCGGCAGGAAAAAAAGGCGGCAGCACCCGGAATAGATTCCGATACGGTCCAGTTTCGTATCGATAGTTCGGGTGAAGGGGGTCCCCCGCGGGAGAGCGCAGCGGGAGAGCACGGCCCCGTGGCACAGCTGCAAGCCCTTGAAGGGACTCATGGACACACAGACGATTCAACGCAGGCGCTGGGTGATCCTTGGCGTGGTCGTGGTCGGGCTGCTCGCCATCGTCATCGACAACACGGTCCTGAACGTCGCGCTGAAGACGATCGCGGACCCGGTCGGCGGCCTTGGCGCCAGCCAGAGCCAGCTTGAGTGGGCGATCAACTCCTACACGCTCGTGTTCGCGGGCTTGCTGTTCACGTTCGGCGTCGTCGGCGACCGGATCGGCCGCAAGCGCATGCTGATGATCGGGCTCGCGCTGTTCGGCCTCGGCTCGCTGCTGTCGGCTTACTCCCACTCGCCAGACCAGCTCATCGCCGCCCGCGCGGTGATGGGCCTTGGCGGCGCCGCGGTGATGCCGCAGACGCTCTCGATCATCTCCAATGTTTTCGAGCCGCACGAGCGCGCGCGGGCCATCGGGATCTGGGCGTCCGCCGTCGGCATCGGCGTGGCCATCGGCCCGGTGCTCGGCGGCGCGCTGCTCGCCCACTTCTGGTGGGGCTCGGTGTTCCTGATCAACGTCCCCGTCACGCTGATCGGCGCGGTCGCGGCGCTTGCCCTCGTGCCTGAGTCGCGCAATCCCGCTCCGGGCAAGATCGACTACCCCGGCGTGCTCGCCTCCGTGGTCGGCCTCGTGCTGCTGGTCTACGGGATCGTGCAGGGCGGTGACACCGGGTCCTGGGTGCGTGCCGACGTGCTCGCCCCCGTGTTCGGCGGGCTCGCGGTGCTGGCCCTGTTCGCCTGGTACGAGACGCGGGTCAGCCACCCGTCACTGGACGTGCGGCTGTTCCGCAACCGGCGGCTGTCGGCCTCCGTCGGCGCGATCGCGCTGCTGTTCTTCGGCATGGGCGGTGTCTACTTCTTCACGAGCTTCTACCTGCAGAACGTCCGCGGCTACAGCCCGCTGCACGCGGGCCTGCTGGCGATCCCGTTCGCGGCGGGCCAGTTCATCATGTCCCCGCGCAGCGCGGCGCTGGTGAGCCGGTTCGGGGTCAGGGCGGTCGTCGGCGGCGGCTTGCTGCTCAACGCGCTGGCGATCGGCGGGTACGCCTTCCTCGGCACGTCCACCCCGATCTGGCTGCTTGCGGTGCTGTACGGCCTGCAGGGCGCGGGGATCGGCGCCGCCGTGCCCACCGCCACCGCGGCGGTGATGGAGGTCCTGCCGCGGGAGCGGGCCGGCGCGGGGTCGGCGCTGACCAACACCGCCCGCCAGGTGGCGGTCGCGCTCGGCGTCGCCGTGCTCGGCTCGATCCTCGCGCAGTCCTACCGCGCCACCATGTCCCCGGCGCTGGCCACGCTGCCCGCGGCCGCGAGGGACACGGCAGGCCAGTCCGTTTCCGCCACCCAGGCGGTGGCCCAGCAGCTCGGCCAGGCGGGCCGGTTCCTGCTCGAGCCGGCCAACGTCGCGTTCGTCGACGCCATGCAGGTGACCACGATGACCGCGGCGGCCATCGCCCTGGCCGTCGGGCTCGTCGTGATGCGCTGGCTGCCCGGCCGGCGGCGGCCTACCATCGAGGAACAGGTTGCCATCGAGGTGGCCGCCGCCGAGCGCGAGCTGGCGCAGCGGCGATCAGGGTAATCAGAGAGGTAATGCGAGCATGCGCACCGAAGCCGGTCACGTCGACGCCGACGTGCTACACGGTGATGGCGCGGCGCAGGCCAACGCCGTGCGCCGCCCCGGGCGGCCGCGCAGCGAGCGGGCCGAGCAGGCGATCCTGGACGCCGCGCTCGCGGCCATCGGCGACCACGGCGTCGAGGGTGTGCGCTGCGAGGATGTCGCGGCGCGCGCCGGAGTGGGCAAGGCGACCCTCTACCGGCGCTGGGCGTGCAAGGAGGACCTGCTGATCGCGGCGTTCGCCTCGCTCAAGACCCCGCTGCCGCGGCCGCGCGGCGAATCGGCCCGCGAGGACCTGATCGCGATGCTCGAGGTCATGGCGGCCGACGCCGACGACCCCCGCTACGCGCGGCAGTTCGCGCTGCTGCACGGCGAGGGAGAGCGCTTCCCCCGGCTGGTCGCCCGCTACCGGGAGCAGGTGGTCGAACCCCGCCGCGAGCTGATCAGGTCGGTGCTCCGCCGCGGCATCGCGACAGGGGAGCTCCGCCCCGACACCGATGTCGAGATCGCCATGCTCACGCTCAGCGGCGCGGTGCTGGCCCGCGGCAAGCACGACACCACGCCGGCCGAGCCGGGCTTCGCCGCCCGCGTGGTGGATGAGCTGCTGCGCGGCATCGCGGCCCGGTAGCCGTCACCGTGCCTGCTCATCGCGGGCGAGGAAGCGCAGCCGGGCCGCCCTGGCGTCCCACGTGTAGACGACGGCGGTGCCCGCGATCACGTCATGCAGCGCCCGCCGGTCGCGTCCGGTCAGGATGCCCGCGAAGCCCAGCCCGCAGAGCAGGAAGCTGAGCGGAAAGGCCAGCGTGCGGACCACCGCGCGCCGCGCGCCCGCCGCGTCGCCGTCCTTGCCGACGACCTGCACGCCGAGCAGCGCCATGCCGAAGGTCTTGCCGTTCGCCGACCACGAGTAGGCGTAATAGACGAACTCCCAGCAGGCGAAGGCGATCACGATCAGCGGGCTGCCCCTGCTCCAGTTGATCGGCTGGCCGGTCAGCACGCTCGCGGCGTACGAGGCGGCGGCCAGGGCGAGCATGAAAACCCCCGTGCTCACGCCGCTGTCGGCCACGTAGGCGACGAAGCGCGAGACGAACCCGGCGAAGTTGCCCCGCAGCCCTGGCTGGTCGCGGGAACCGGCGGTCATCGCCCCGCCCGCGGGCTTACCGGCCCGGGCGCCCGGGGCCGCCGGTCGTACGCGCCGCGCCGGAGCAGGCGGCTGACCCAGCGCGCGAGCAGCTCATCCAGGCCGACCGCCTGGCTGCGTACCAGGTCGATCCCCTCGCTGAACATTGTCGTCGAGGATCTGGCGATGATGGCGCCGAGCTCCGTCCTTCGCACCAGGGCGTCCACATCCACCCGGTCCGCGAGCCCGTTCACGTCCACCCGGTCCAGCAGCGCCGCCACGTCCACGCGTGCGATGAGCCGCTCCACATCGACGCGGTCCAGCAGGCGATTGACGTCGGTCCGGTCGAGCAGCGCGTTCACGTCGAGCGCGTCGATGACCAGCTCGGTGGCGTGCTGCGCCGCGGTCTGCGCCATCGACTCGACCGGCTCGGCGAGCCGCCTGCGCGCCGAGCGCAGCCGCTGCACTGGATCCACGTACACGGTGTCTCCCCTATGCCGCCGGTTCACGCCCCGCGACGCGCGACGACAGCACGCAGCCAGCGTGCGCCGGCCGGGTCAGCGGGAAATCCTCCTGCGGGGGTGATGTGGACCACCGCGGCCCGCGGCGAGGCTGGCACAGAATGCCGGCCGCGCGACGCGCGGCCGGCGGGGGCCTAGCGAGCGAACGGTGGGCGGCATGAATAGCGCGGAGCAGCAACGGCTTCAGGAAGCCGACAACGGCGTTGCCTGGCGGCGGTGGGGACCGTATCTCAGCGAGCGGCAGTGGGGAACGGTACGGGAGGATCCCGGCCGGGGCGACAACACCTGGGATGAGTTCCCCCACGACCAGGCGAGCTACCGGGCCTACCGGTGGGGCGAGGACGGGCTGGCGGGCATCAGCGACGACAAGCAGTTGCTGTGCTTGGCGGTAGCCCTGTGGAACGAGCGCGACCCCATCCTCAAGGAACGGCTGTTCGGTCTCACGAACTCCCAGGGCAACCACGGCGAGGACGTCAAGGAGTGCTACTACTACCTCGACGCCACGCCGACCCATTCGTACCTGAAAATGCTGTACAAGTACCCGCAGCGTGAATTTCCTTACGCCGACCTGGTCGCGACCAACGGGGCGCGCGGGAAAACCGATCCAGAATACGAGCTGATCGACACCGGGATCTTCGACGAGGGCCGGTACTTCGACGTGTTCGTGGAGTACGCGAAGGTCTCGCCGGAAGACATTCTCATGCAGGTCACCGTGCACAACCGGGGTCCGGACGAGGCCCGGCTGCACGTGCTGCCCACGCTCTGGTTCCGGCACACCTGGTCGTGGGCCGGCGGCGGCGAGCAGCCGATGCTGCGCGCCTACACCGGCGGCCCGGGAGGCAGCGCCATCCGGGCCGAGCGCAGCGAGCTCGGCGTCCGCTGGTTCTACGCCGAGCAGCAGGTGCCCGTGTTCGTGACCGGCAATGAGACGAACAACGAGCGCGTCTTCCGCTCACCCAATGACTCGCCTTACGTCAAGGACGGCATCGACCGTGCCGTGGTGCACGGGGAGACCGCGGCGGTCAACCCGGACGGCACCGGCACCAAGGCGGCGCTGGACTTTGTCCTGACGATCCCGGCCGGAGGAAGCGACAGGATCCGGATGCGGCTGACCGACATGCAGTCCGAGAACCCGTTCGACGGCTTCGACGAGCTCATGGGCGTCCGGCGGGGCGAGGCCGACGAGTTCTACGACGGCATCTTCGCCGGCGACCTCAGCGCCGACGAGCGGATGGTCGGCCGCCAGGCGATGGCAGGAATGGTGTGGTCCAAGCAGTACTACGGGCTCGACATGGAGCGATATCTGACCGAACACGGTGCCGATCCGCTGATGCCCCAGCCGTGGCTGCGCAATCACGACTGGCAGCATTTCATCGCGGAAGACATCATCTCCATGCCGGACAAGTGGGAGTACCCGTGGTTCGCCGCGTGGGACCTCGCCTTCCACACGGTGGCGTTCTCCGTCATCGACATGTCATTCGCCAAGCAGCAGCTCGCGCTGCTGCTCGACCACCGTTACCTGCACCCGAACGGGATGCTGCCCGCGTACGAGTGGAACTTCAGCGACGTCAACCCCCCAGTACACGCGTGGGCAACCTGGTTCGTGTACCAGATAGACCAGGCCAGGACCGGGAAGGGCGACCGCGCCTTCCTCGAGGACTCGTTCCAGAAGCTCCTGCGGAACTTCGGCTGGTGGCTGAACCGCAAGGACGCGGACGACCGCAACATCTTCCAGGGCGGGTTCCTCGGCCTGGACAACATCGGCGTCTTCGACCGCAGCGCGCCGCTGCCGGGCGGCGGGCGGATCGACCAGGCCGACGGCACCGCGTGGATGGCGCTGTACAGCGAGAACATGTTGCAGATGGCCGTCGAACTCAGCCGTGAGAACCCGGTGTACACGGAGCAGGCGCTGGCCCTGCTCGAGAACTGGGCGTGGATCGCCGCCGCGACCAACCACGTCGGCCCGGACGAGACGGGTCTGTGGGACCAGCAGGACGGCTTCTTCTACGATGTGCTCCGCCGGCCGGACGGCAGCTCCATCCCGCTCAAGGTGCGCTCGATCGTCGGCCTGATGCCGCTCGTCGCCGCCACCGTCGTCAGCGGCACCGTGCGGACCGACTACCCGGAGCTTGTGGACAAGGCCGTCTCGTTCGCGACCCGCCACCCCGCGGTGGTCGCGGCGCTGCCCGAGCAGGGGCGGCAAGCGGAACAGACCTCGGGCCCGCTGCTCTTCGCCATGTTCAACGAGGAGCGGCTGCGCCGGATCCTGTCACGGATGCTGGATGAGAACGAATTCCTCGGGCCGCACGGCATCCGCGCCATCTCCAGGTACCACGCCGACCACCCGTACGTCCTGAACCTGGAGGGCCAGGACTACACCGTCCACTACCTTCCCGCCGAGTCCGACACCGGCATGTTCGGCGGCAACTCCAACTGGCGCGGCCCGGTGTGGATGCCGATCAACGTGATGCTCATCCGGGGGCTGCTGAACCTGTACGTCTATTACGGCGACCGTTTCACGGTCGAATGCCCGACGGGCTCGGGCCAGCAGAAGAACCTCTACCAGGTGGCGGAGGAGCTCAGCGAACGGCTCATCGGCACCTTCCGCAGGGACGCCGACGGGCGTCGCCCGGTCAACGGCGGCCAGCCGATCCTGCAGAACGACCCGCACTGGCGCGACCTGGTGCTGTTCTACGAGTACTACCACGGCGACAACGGCGCCGGGATCGGCGCCAGCCACCAGACCGGCTGGTCGGGCACCGTCGGGGTGCTGCCCCTGCTGTTCCGTGGCAGCATGTTCCGCGGCGGGCGCGGCCGGATCCCGGCCCCGCGCGCGGGCGAAGCAGAAGCTCAAATGCCGATGGGAGTGGCGCGATGACCGCATGGCCGGAGCGGCCTGTCATCTACGAGGTGAACACCGCCGTCTGGCTCGGTGAGCTGTCGCGGGCGGCGGGGCGGCCGGTCACGCTGGCCGGCGTGCCCGATTCCGCCTGGGACGACATCACGCCGACGGGCGCCGACGCGGTCTGGCTGATGGGCGTGTGGGAGCGCAGCCCGGCAGGCCTTGAGCTGGCCAACGCGAACCCGGAGCTGCTCGAGTCCTTCCGGGAGGCGCTGCCCGACCTGCGGCCGCAGGACATCATCGGATCGCCGTACTGCGTGCGCCGCTACGTGGCCGACGAGCGGTTCGGCGGCCCGCCGGGGCTGGCGGCGGCGCGCGCGGCGCTGGCCGCCCGCGGCGCGCGGCTGATCCTGGACTACGTGCCCAACCACGTGGCGCCCGACCACCCCTGGGTGCTCTCCCAGCCGGAGTTCTTCATCCAGGGCGACGACGACGACCTCAAGGCGGACCCGGCCGGCTGGCTGCTGGCCGGCGGACACGTGCTCGCGCACGGCCGGGACCCGTACTTCCCGCCGTGGCCGGACGTGGTGCAGCTGAACGCGTTCTCGCCCCTGGTGCGCGACGCGACGGCGCAGACGCTGGCCGACATCGCGGGCCAGTGTGACGGGATCCGCTGCGACATGGCCATGCTGATGACCAACGACGTCTTCGCCAGGACCTGGGGCGACCGGGGTGCCGGTCCCGGGCCGCGGCCGGGAGAGGAGTTCTGGCCCGAGGTCATCGGCAAGCTGCGGACGCGGCACCCGGAGACCGTGCTCATCGCCGAGGCGTACTGGGACATGGAGTGGACGCTGCAGCAGCAGGGCTTCGCCTTCTGCTACGACAAGCGGCTCTACGACCGCATCCTGGAGCGGAACCCCTCCGCCGTGCGCGGCCACCTGCAGGCCGACCTCGCCTACCAGTCGCGCCTGGTTCGCTTCCTTGAGAACCACGACGAGCCGCGCATCGCCGACCGGCTGCCGCCCCTGCTTGAGCGCGCGGCGGCGGTCGCGATCGCGACGCTGCCCGGCGCGACCCTGTGGCACGAGGGGCAGTTCCAGGGGCGCCGGGTGCGCGTTCCCGTCTTCCTCGCGCGGCGGCCCGACGAGCAGCCGGACGAAGAGCTGGCCAGCTGGTACCGCGACCTGCTCGCCACGGTCGCCGACCACCGCATCCGGACGGGGGCCTGGCAACTGCTCGGGGTAGCGGGCTGGCCCGACAACCAGTCCTGTCAGAACATGATCGCCTGGTCCTGGACACCAGACGACGGCGCCGGCCGGGCCGCGCGGCACGTGGTCGTGGTCAACCTCTCCGAGGCGCCGGCCCAGGGCCAGATCCGGCTGCCATGGCCGGACCTGCCCGGGCGCGGCTGGCGCCTGCGGGAGCTGCTCAGTGAGCAGCACTTCGCGCGAGACGGCGCCGGGCTGGCCGATCCAGGGCTGTTCGTGGCGCTGGAGCCGGGGCAGTGCTATCTGCTGCAGGTGCGTTGACAGGGGGGACCGCCATGCACGACGACGACTACTCGGATCAGCCGGCACCCGCGATGCTGGTGGCGACGAGCACATGGCAGGCGACGCTGTTCATCGGCGTCGTCACGCTGATCCTCGGGTTCATCGTGACGTTCCATCCGAGCGGCTCACTCAACGTGATCGCCGTCCTGATCGGCGTCCTCGCGATCGTCTCAGGGATCTTCCAGTTGATCCGCACATTCGACAGGACCGAACGTCACCGCGCCTGGCTGGGCATCTGCGGGCTGCTCTTCGTCGTGATCGGCGTCGTGCTGATCCGCCACCTGCACCTGACCGTCGCGGCCATCGGCCTGCTCGTGGGCATCACGTGGATCGTCCAGGGGGTGGCCGGGCTCATCGGCGCGTTCGCCGGCGCGCGCGAGGGCGCCTTCTGGTGGGGCCTGTTCGGCGCGATCAGCCTGATCGCCGGGATCGTGGTCACGGCGGCCCCGGTCACGTCGGTCACCGTGCTGGCGGTGCTGATCGGGATCTGGTTCATCATCATGGGGCTGTTCGAGATCGTCGCCGCCTTCATCATTCGGCATGCTCTCTCGGCAGAGCGGGGGCAGTCGGCGGGACCGCTTGCGGGACCGCCGGCGCCGCGGTCTTCTGATGAGGGAGCATCGTCGCAAGAACCAGGCCGGCCAAGGAGATCACCAGCATGATCAGCAGGGACAGCCCGAACACCTTGTTACCGGGCAGCACGGCGGACGCGATGATCGACCCGGCCAGGGCCGTGCCCAGGGACGACCCGAGGTTGGAAACGCTCCGCGACAGCCCGGAGATGTCGCCCTGGTCCCGTTCGGGGAACGCCGACTGAACGACGTTGACCGAGGAGGTCAGCATTGCCCCGACGCCGGCTCCCATCAGGAGCAGGCCGGGCACGGACGCGACGTCGGGCGAGTTCTTCCTGACGAGGCCAAGCAGCAGCGCCATGCCCGCGACCGTGATAGCGAAGCCGACCTGGATGAGCCACCGCTGCGTATGCCGCCTGGCGAAGCGTCCGGCCAGGGCCGAGGTGACCAGGATTCCCGCCGTCGCGGGCGTCAGCACGAGCCCGGTCGTGATCGCGCTGTACCCGCGCACTTCCTGCAGGAAGACCGAGATCACGAAGAACGAGCCCTGCAAGGTGAGCCACTGGATAAGCTGCGTCCCCATGCCGAGGTTGGCGGTGCGGTTGCGGAACATCCGCAGCGCGACCAACGCCACCTTGTCCTTCCTTTCCCTGGCGCGCAGGTGCAGGAAGAACCAGCCAAGGATCGCGGCGCCGACGGCGACGTACAGCCAGACCGGCGAAACGCCGCCCTTGGCGATCACCACGGTGCCGGCGACCGAGAAGTCCTTGCGGCTCGCGAACCAGCCGTAGGTGCTTGACTGCAGGATCCCCAGGACGACGAAGAACAGGCCGGCGGCGCACAGGACCGCTCCTTCCAGGTCGAAAGGCGGTCGCGGGCCGTGCACGCCCGGATCGGATATCCGGGGCACGAGCAGGATGACCGCGACCACCACGAGCACCTGCGCGACGAACGACGCGCGCCAGCTGATCGCGCTGGTCAGGATGCCGCCGATCAGCGGCCCCGCCGCCGCGCCGAGGCCGGCGGCGCCGCTGATGATGCCGAAGTTCTTGGCCCGGGACCGCGTGTCAGGGAACGACACGGTCACGAGGATGTAGATCGGCGGGATCAGCAGCGCCGAGCCGATGCCCTCCAGTGCGGAGTACCCGAAGATCATCAGCCCGAGGCCCTGCGCTAGGGCCGCGATCAGCGCGCCGGCGCCGTAGATTGCCAGGCCGAGCGTGAAGCACCGCTTCCGCCCCCAGATCTCCGTCAGCTTGCTGCCGGGAATCATCAGCGACGCCATCGTCAGCGTGAAGAGCGTGATCGTGGTCTGCATGCCGATCACGGACGTGTGCAGGTCCTTGGCGATGCTGCCGATCGCCACGTTCATGTTGGTGGCCGCGTAGCTCGCGGTGAACTGCGCCAGCGCCAGCGGCAGGACCATCGACTGGGCCGCCGCCTGCGGGTGTCGGGTTGTCGGCATCGCAGGTCCTTACCTGTTCGTCCGCGCCTGGCGTCCGCCAGTCCGGCCATCTTTCCGGCAATCCGGCCGGCCCGCCTCACACCGCCCGGATGACTTGCGCTCACCCGTCACGGGTGTGGTGCGGGCCATCCCGCCCGGCTGCACTGGAGCTGTGTGCGCAGGCAACGAAAGGAGAAGTCATGGCAGACCTGATCGTCATCGGATACCCAGACGAGACCACGGCGGCGCTGGCGGCCGATGAGGCCCGCACTCTTGCCAAGGACCTGATCATCCAGCCCGACGCGATCGCGTCCATCGTGCGGGACAAGGAGGGCAAGTTCCACGTCAGCACCAGTCACCACGCGGTCGGCACCGGCGCGACGTGGGGCATGTTCTGGGGCCTGCTGTTCGGCCTGCTGTTCTTCATCCCGGTCTTCGGGCTGGCGATCGGCGCGGGGCTCGGGGCGCTGATGGGGAAGATCACCAAGTCCGGGGTCAACAAGGAGTTCCAGGACCAGGTCCGCGATCTCGTCAAGCCGGGAACGTCCGCGCTGTTCCTCATGGTCGAGAAGGTGACCCCGGACAAGGCGGTCGAGGCGCTGAGCAAGTACGGCGGCACCGTGCTGAAGACCTCGCTGACGAAGGAAGGCGAGGAGCAGCTGCAGGAGGCGCTGCACGGCGGGAAGGTCCCGCAAAGCTGACCAGGCGGCAGGTGACGGACCGCCGGCGGTCCCCGGTCGCGGTCTTCCTGCCCGCGGCCGGGACCGCCGGCAGGCGCGCGGCAAACGCGGCAAACGCGG
>NZ_JASIAL010000052.1:0-8046 GCF_030042015.1 Trebonia sp.
GCTCGTCGTCGGCGGCCCGCGGCACGTCCGTCGGCGAGCCGTACGCGTGCCCCGGGTGGGTGAACGCCCCGGCCACGTCGAGGCCGAGCCGCAGGCAGCCGGCCGCTAGCGCGGCCACCTGGCCGGGAGCCACGCCGGACCTGTGCTGGCCGGAGTCGACCTCGATGAGCACCTGCACGCCGGGGACCGCGGCCGCCAGCTGCGCCGCGGCCGTCACGCTGTCCACGCCGACCCGCAGGGCGGTCCGCTCGCGCACCGCCGCGAGCCGGGCGCGCCGCGAGTCCGGCCCGGCCCACAGCGGGTAGGCGATGAACACGCTCGGGCAGCCGTCGCCCGCGAACAGCTCCGCCTCCGCGAGCGTCGCGACGGTCAGCCCGGCGGCCCCGTGCGCGAGCTGCCGCCTGGCGATCGCCAGGCACTTGTGCGTCTTCGCGTGGGGCCGCAAGGCGACGCCTGCGGCGCCGGCCGCGGCCGCCATCCGGGCAAGGTTCCGCTCCACCCGCCCGGGGTCGACCACCACGGCCGGCGTCTCGAGGTCGTCGGGAACAAGCACGGTCTCATTCTCGCGCCACCGCGCGCCGCGACCACGCTGGGTGCATATATAGATAAGGCATGAACTTGGCCAGATACTTAGGTCGCGGTCCGCGAGCGTGCTCGCGGGCCGCGACTCCCCCATTCCCCGGAACAAGGTCCAAGGGTGGACGGCTGCCCCTAGTCGTTCACGATCCGGGTGATCGTTGAGGCGCTCAGCTCGGCGTACCGAGTGGCGAGCGCGAGGTTGATGATCCCCTCGAGCGTCTCGATCTTGAGATTGAGCTGCCGGAGTTGCGGGCCGATGTCGGCCGCGATCTCACGGCGCAGGTAGCGGACGCATAGCGTTCCGCCGAACAGCGTGCCTAGCAGGACACCTACCACGAAGATCAGCATGGACATCTGTACCCCCAAGAGCGCAGCTGAGCTTGACTCAAATATCTCACATGATCAGGTCAAAGTGCAATATGTCATAGTGACATGTTGCAGTTGACTAGCTATCAGATCGCGACTAGCATCGGGGCTTTCCTGTACTGGAGCCAGGCGCACTCGAGTACCCGCACTGGAGCGAGGCGCTGAAACGATCCGAGACGCCGAGCAGTGGGTCGGTGTTAAGAGCGTGGCGGCTTGCCTTGGCCTGCGCGACAGACGAGGATGCGAGCTGTCAGCGTGCCCTGTGGCAGCTTCCTGCTAGTCAAGGTGATGTTGTTGTCGGAGTCGCGGGAGGATCAGTCATGGCCGACGGTGGGAGCCCCTTGGTACAACGGCGGCGTCTTCGCACCGAACTCCGGAAGGAACGCCAACTGAGGGGGCTAACCCAGGAGCAAGTGGCCGCCGAGATGGACTGGTCGCTATCGAAGATCATCCGTATTGAGGGAGGGTCCAGCGGCATAAGCGCCAACGACCTCAAGGCGTTGCTCCGCCTCTACGAGGTCACAGAGCCTGAACGGGTTAGCTCTCTCCTAGTGCTGGCGCGAGCTGCTAGGGAGCGGTCGTGGTGGAGTGCCTATAGTAACGTGGCCCCCCCATTGCTCCTTCAACTGATAGAATATGAGTCTGTCGCCTCTGCCGTGCGGCAATTCGAGTCGATGTTCATTCCCGGGATCCTGCAGACAGAGGACTACGCGCGCGCCGTTATTCAGGATTACTTTGACGAGCGGTCGGGGTCTGACCGGCTGCGTGCACTTGTGGACCTGCGTATCAGGCGTGAAGAACTGCTGGACAGCGAGAATCCCCCGTTGTTCCAATTCATGCTCGACGAGGCCGCCGTCCGCCGGGTGGTCGGTGGCTACTCGATCATGCGTGGCCAGCTCAGACGTCTGATTGAGGTGGCAGAGCACGCGAACGTGACACTGGAAATCATTCCATTCTCCGCAGGCCTCCATCCAGGCATGAAGGGTCCTTTCGAGATAATCGATTTTGCTGACCCCGCGGACAGCGACATCGTTTTCCTGGAAAGTCCCCGCGGTGACATCATCAGTGATGATCCGGAGGAGACGTTGCGTTACCGAGAAGCCTTCGCGCGGCTGGTAAAAGTCTCTCTTGGCCCCCGGGAGTCCCTCGCGCTACTCACAAGAATCGCCGAGGAAATGTCGCAGCCGGGTTGACAGCTCCCCGGTAATCACCCATGAGGTCCCCGGCAAGGATGGTCAGCGCGCCGTATCGCGCATACAATGTCCTTTCACCGGCAGCGTCCGGACGGTTCATCGCGGTAGCCGCGGCGCCTGCATGAAGGGGGGACCAGTGGCCGATTACGACGACGAACCGGCACCTGTGTGGCGGAAGAGCACGCTTTCCAACAGTGGCGGCTGCTTGGAGGTAGCGTTCGTCAACGGACTTGTCCTGCTCCGCGACTCAAAGCACGCCAATGGGCCCGTCCTTCCGATTCCGCTGCAGGCATGGACGGCTTTCCTGGCGCGTGTACGCGCTTCTGGATTCGATGCGCATCCCTAAAATCGTATATATTTTTTTGGGTTCATCACACAAAGATCGATCAGGCGGCCGGGGAACGTGAACTCGATCCGCCGAGGGAATTGGCGAGCCTTCCCTGAACGGTCTTGTTGGTATTTGCGTGATTGCGGACAGTCAGTTCGAGGGCCTTGAGAACCCGTCGCTGCCGCTGCCGTCGTTAACCGGATGCGATCGTGAACCGGTTCCGCACCAGGTGCGATGGATCAAGTGATCGACGACGAGCTGATCGCGCGCAGCGTGGGCGGCGTCGCGGGAGGGGCGCAGGAAGACCGGCAACCTGCTCGAGACCACCGTCCGCCCGGCCTGGGCCCGCCATGCGGTCGCGCTCGAAGCCACGCTGTGCCGGCTGCCGCTCACCCTCCTCGCCGGGGTCGTTCACCGTCCGCCGCGCCCGCCAGTCCATCCGCGACTGACCGGCCGAAACGCGGGCACATCGACGCAATCCGGAATTGAGACGCGCGGCGTGTCATCCCGCCTTATTGTCTAGCAGTCTTACGTAATGAGCCCAGCCGGGGAATCGGGAGATCCAGATCGAGGGGGACGGGAATGAAATACTTCGCGCGCAGGGCCAGGGCCGTTGTCGTGGCGGCGGTGCTAGCTGCCGGGATGACCGGTTTCGGTCTTTCGGCAGCTGCTTTCGCCGCCGCGGCAGGCCACGCGCTGCCCGCCACGACCGCGCCGCAGGGCCTCGCGCAGCTCGGCGGGCCGGCCGCTAATTTCGTGAATGCGGGGGACTGGGGGATGTGCCTGGACGCCAACAGCCAGCACTATCCCAGCAGCGGCGACAACATCCAGCTGTGGGCCTGCAACAACCACCCCGAACAGGAGTGGACGCTTACCGGCGCGGGGCAGCTGCAAAGTGCCGGCACCGACGTGTGCCTGGACGCCAACAGCCAGCACTACCCCAACAGCGGCGACAACATCCAGCTGTGGACGTGTAACACGCATCCAGAGCAGGAATGGACGCTCAATAGCCTGGGTCAGCTGCAGAGCACCGGCACCGGCATGTGCCTGGACGCGAACAGCAAGGACTATCCCAAGAGCGGTGACCCCGTCCAGCTGTGGGCCTGCAACACGCACCCAGAACAGCTGTGGCGGCTCGACTGGGCATCGTCTTCCTTCTGCGCCACCTACCACGTCCCGTACATGGGCACGACGTTCGACGGCGTGGCCGCCTGCGGCGTTGCGTACGACGGCACGAAGAGCAACAACCAGGGAGACATCAAGTACAACGGGGTCACGCTGGATTCAGACGGCTTCCAGTGCGTTGAGCTCGCGGCCCGGTATTTCTACTACGTGACCGGGCTTACCCCGCCGGAGGCGAACGGCGGATCTTTCGCGTGGGCGGTCTACAAGGCACACCCGCAGTTCGGCATATCTCCCGGCGGCGCCACCGGCGGTGTCAGCAACTACGAGAGCACCCTCGTGCCCGGTGACATCATCAGCATGTGGAGTGCCAGCGACCTGACCGGGCATGTCGCCGTCGTCACCAGGGTCTCGCTGAGCACCGGCAAGATCTATGTCATCGATGAAAACGCGGGCGCCAGCGGCACGGACGCCATCAGCGTCTCGGCCAGCGGCAAGATGAGCTTCAACGGCCTCAACGAGTTCCAGTGGGTCTACAACCTGCCTTAGCGCCTGTCCGTGGCCGCTCGCCAGGCGCCTGGCGAGCGGCTTACGGCGCGAGCCCGAAGTCAGGCGCGGGCGGCCAGTTCGGCGAGGAACGCGCGCGCGGCGGCGGACGGCCGCCTGGCCGCCGATGTCGCGGCCATGATCCGCCAGGTCAGCGGCGGCGCGATCTGCACCGCGACCACGCCGTCGATGCGGTCGGCGACCGAGGTGGGCACGAAGGCGATGCCGAGGCCGTTGCGGGCCAGCGCGGTGGCGGTCCCGTACTCGGGGACCTCGAACGAGACCTGCCGATCCAGGCCCGCGGTGGCGAACGCGCGATCGACGACCGCCCTGGTGCCCCAGCCCGCGGGGAAATCGATGAAGGACTCGTTCGCCAGCGTTTCGAGCGCCGCCTGCCCGGCCGTGGCCAGCGGGTGGTCCGTGGCGCAGATCACCACGAGCGGCTCGTGCGCCAGCGGCCGTACCCTCAGGCCGGACGGTGCCGCGCCGGGAAGTGACAGCAGCGCCAGGTCAAGTTCGCCGCTGATGACCTCGGCCGCCAGTTCCGCCGAACCGCCACTCGCGACCCGCAGCCGCACGAGGACGCCCGGGTGCTGGTTGTGGAACCGCCCGAGGAGCGCGGGCACGTCGACCGAGCCGGTGGCGACCATCGTGCCGATCGACAGCGTCCCCCGCAGCCCCGCCGTCGCCTCGGCGACCGCGTCCGCCGCCGCCTGCGCGGCGGCGAGCGTGGCCCGCGCCTCGGGCAGCAGCGCCCGCCCCGCGTCGGTGAGGGTGACCCGGTGCCTGTCCCTGTCGAACAGCGTGGCGCCGAGCTCCCGCTCCAGTCCCTGGATCGCGCTCGACACCCCGGACTGCACCACGTGCAGCCGCCGCGACGCGCGGGTGAAGGACAACTCCTCCGCTACCGCTATGAAGTACTCCAGGTGACGCAACTCCACACGCTCATCATCTCCCGCCGGCGGTCTCGGAGCCCTAATACGGCGTCGGGTCGGCCATGGCCTTGCGGATGCGGACGATCACCATCTCCGGGGTATCGAAGAGCTCGCGCCAGGTGAAATGGACCACCTTGTAGCCGGCGTCGCGCAGCAGCCGGTCGCGCCTGAACTGCGCGAGCATGTCATCCCGGCTCGTGTACTTCGCCAGGCCGTCGGCCTCCGCGATCGTCTTGTGCTTCTCCCAGCAGAAGTCGACCCGGTAGACGAACCCCGGACCGCGGATCGTTACTTGAAGCTGCGGTGCTTCCAGGCCGAACGCGTCGAACCGCACCCGAGCGCACGACTCAAGCGCCGATTCCGCTAAAGGGCTGCTGAACGCGACGGCATGCCTGGCCGAGGCGATCCGCGGCCATCGCGCGCAGGCTTCGCAGACACGCGCGAGCTCCTCCCTTGTCGTCGCTCCGGCGCGCAGCGCGGAGTCCGCCGCGACGACCGCCTCCATGAACGGCACCATGCGCGCCAGGTCGATGACCGTGCGGGCGGGCGTGGTGACCCGCGTACCGTATGCCCTTGCCACGTGCTGGTCAGGGAGTTCGGCGCGGTGGAAGCAGATGCCTGCCGTCGCGCGCGTTCTTCTCGGCTTCGGTCGTGGGCAGGTCAGCGTCACAACCTCCGCTGATGGCTGTATGAGCAGCTCGAAGCCGTGGATCAGGGCCGCGGAATCGTGGCTGCCGACGACATCGCGCCCGACGCACGCGCGTACCGCGGCGACCTGAAGCGCGTGCGCGTAGCGCGGGTTGTTCTCGGCCGCGGCGGCGGCCCGCCGGGTGGCGTAGGCACCGTACCGGACCTGCACCAGGTCGCCGGAACGCACGAGCGTGCGCAACTGGGCCGTCGTCACGGCCGCGGCCCGCCACTGGGCGTATGTTCTGACCGTTGCCTTACGAAGCGTGTCTGGATAATTCCGAAGAGTCACATTATGTGGTATGCCCGCTGCACCGCATCGGCATGCCGGCCGACTTTATACACTCTGTGACCTTTTTCCGGTCCGTTATGGGCGTTTTGTCCATGCATGGAGTGTGCCAAGTGGATAGGTGATGCTGATGCGACGGCTGATGTCGTGGCGCGAGGGGAGCGGCAGCGTCGGCGGCGCGCCGGAGCGGGTGGCGGCGCGTCGGAGCGGGTGGCGGCAGCGCCGGGGCGGGCGGCGGGGAGCTGAGCGCGACGGGGCGCCGAAGCGCGGCACGCCGACTGGGTCAGGCACGGGCGAACGGGCTCCCCTGCATCGCTCATGGCGCGGATCATCGCGCCAGTTAGCCTGCAACTGTCACGGATCGTGTTATAAGACTGTGATTAGCGTCACAGAATGCCAGGTAAACCTCCCGACTTCTTTCTTGCCGAAGTTGCGGGCAGATCAACTTCCTTTCTGGCATCGTTGATCGGCAGCGGTAGATAAGGCGGCACGGACCGAAGGGACTGCGTTGTCACGACACCGGACCGCGATGCTTGAGGCGACAAGGCCAGCGTCGGCGACCGCGACCTTCGAGTCGCGAAGTGCGGCAACTGACGGGTGGAGTTCGGCACGCGGGTCGCGGAGTTCCCGCCGCAAGCGGCGGGGCATCTTCCACCGCACCGGAATTGTCCTGCCCGCTTTTGTCGTCGCGGTCGTACTCGTCGCGGCGGTGGCCGTCGGCGCCAAGGTGATGAGCCGCGCTGGCAGCGGCGCGAACAGCCTGGCGGAGGCCATCGACTCGCTCCCGCACAGCGGTTCGGTCGCGATGCTCGAGCAAGAGCGGCAGCTGCTCATCGTGATGAACGCGGCCGCGAAGACGCTTACCGTGGCGTCCAAGCCCGTGATGGTGAACCCCTCGCAGGTCATCGCGGCGCAGTCCGACAGCGCATCCTCCTCTTCCGACTCCGAGGGAATCACCAGCATCAGCGCCCCGCCCCCTGACCCGGGTACCGCACAGGAGATCGGGTACGAGATGCTCCCCTCATTCGGCTTCAGCCAGCAGACTCAGTGGGGCTGCCTGCTCGACCTGTGGAACCGGGAGAGCGGCTGGGTGTACGACGCGGAAAACGCCAGCGGCGCGTACGGCATCCCGCAGGCCCTGCCCGGCAGCAAGATGGCAAGCGCCGGCCCGGACTGGCAGACCGACCCGACTACTCAGATCAAATGGGGCCTCGGGTACATCAAGCAGGTATATGGCACGCCGTGCGCAGCCTGGAATTTCGAGCTGGCGAACAATTATTATTAAGTCTTGCTTACGGCAGCCGGATTGCCGCAATGCAGCAAGGATTCCCGTGTTATGCGGCCCGCAGCTCGATCTGCTCCTTGTGTTCGCTTAGCTACGCTTTGCGCCGCCTCCGATGGCAGGTTCCGTGCCGCTTCGGCGGCGATGCGTTGCATTTGGCAACGCGATGTGGCCCGATGGGCGGTTTCAGCCCGAATGTGACATTCGTCATATCGGTCCGCCACGAGCGGAGAATTCGCAAGTCAGACGGCATTTCGCGGCGCTCGCGGCAATGCGGATAACGGTGGCGTGATCTACATCACATGGCGTTATGGCCGTTACACGGCGAATCGTCTGGCATGGTCGACTGCTGCAAGCACTCCGGCATGCGTGACGGTCACCCTGAGTGACCTGGCGCCCTGACCCGCGTCAAGTCCGCCTGCCCGACGTCTGCCGCCCGCCGGCGATGCTTCCCGGCGATCGCGGATCGTGGTCGTCAGGAGTGGAAACAGCGCGTGTCGCATGGTGTGGACACGCGCCCGACCGAAGGTTCTTCCTTGACACGGCATTTGCCGCATGTAAGACCGACCAAATTCACCGTTCTCGCCGCCGGCGGCGCGCTCTGCGTCGCTACCGCGGCCGCGGCGACCGCGGCCACCTGGCCGTCCGCGTCAGCCGCTCCCTCCAGGGCAGCCGTGCAGGCGGTGTCCGGCCGCGCCGGCCACCCGGCTGGCGCGGCG
>NZ_JASIAL010000368.1:0-3520 GCF_030042015.1 Trebonia sp.
AAGGAACTCGCCGACACGCTCGACAACCTTTTCGCGCGGCTTGAGGCCTCGTTCGACGCCCAGCGGCGGTTCGCCGCCAACGCCTCGCACGAGCTGCGCACGCCGCTGACCAGGGAACGCGCCCTGCTCCAGGTCACCCTCGCCGACCCGGCCAGCACCGCCGGCACCTGGCGGGCGGTCAGCCGGGAGCTGCTCGCCTCCAACGCCGAGCAGGAGCGCCTCATCGAGGCGCTGCTCACCCTGGCCAACGGCGAAGCCGGCGCCGGCCAGCGCGAGCCCCTCGACCTGGCTGTCATCGCCACCGAAGCCCTGGCCGTCCCCCGCCCCGCGATCGGCCGCCTCGGCCTGCACGTCAGCACCGACATCCAGCCCGCCATCCTCGACGGTGACCCGCTGCTGGTCCAGCAGCTGGTGACCAACCTGATCGACAACGCCGTCAGGCACAACATCCCGGGCGGGGACATCCAGGTCGCCACCGCGACCAGCATCGGTCGCGCCGTCCTCTCGCTGACGAACTCGGGGCAGGTCATCCCGCCGGCCGAGGTCGACCACCTGTTCCAGCCCTTCGCGCGGCTCGGTCCGCGCCCGGTCCGCCGCGACGGCGGCCACGGCCTCGGGCTGTCCATCGTCCGCGCCATCGCCACCGCCCACGGCGCCACGATCGCGGCACGCGCCGTGCCCGAAGGCGGCCTCGCCGTCGACGTCACCTTCCTCCCCCAGCCAACCGCTTCCCGCACCGCCGTTGGCAGCCAGCCAGGCGCCCGCGGCAACGGCGCGGGCGCAGTACTGCCCTCATCGCTGTGAGCCGGGTCAGCGGCCCGTCATTACCCCTTCAGCAGCTGCCGGGCCATCACCATGCGCTGGATCTGGTTGGTCCCCTCGTATATCTGGGTGATCTTCGCGTCGCGCATCATCCGCTCGACCGGGTAGTCGCTGACGTAGCCGTAGCCGCCGAGCAGCTGCACGGCGTCCGTCGTCACCGCCATCGCCACGTCCGAGGCCAGGCACTTGCAGGCCGAGGAGAAGAACGTCAGGTCGGGCACCCGCTCCCCCGCCATCGCCCGCTCCGACCGGGCCGCCGCCGCGTAGGTGAGCTGCCTGGCGCCCTCGAGCTTCATCGCCATGTCGGCGAGCATGAACTGCACGCCCTGGAAGTCGGCCACGGCGCGGCCGAACTGCCTGCGTTCCCTGACGTAGCCGAGCGCGTAGTCGAGCGCGCCCTGCGCGATCCCCAGCGCCTGCGCGGCGATCGTGATCCTGGTGTGGTCCAGCGTCCGCAGCGCGATCTTGAACCCCTCCCCTTCGGCGCCGATCAGCCGGCCCGCGGGGATCTCGCAGTTGTCGAAGTACAGCTCCCTGGTGGGCGAGCCCTTGATGCCCAGCTTGTGCTCTGGCGCGCCGAAGCTGAACCCGGCGTCACCGTCCTCGACCACGAAAGCGGAGATGCCGTTCGGGCCGGCGGCAGGGTCGGTCACCGCCATCACGGTGTAGAACTTCGAGATCCCGGCGTTGGTGATCCACCGCTTCACCCCGTTGAGCACGTAGCCCGTCCCTGTGCGCGCCGCCCGCGTGCGCATCGCCGCGGCGTCCGAGCCCGCCTCCGGTTCGGACAGCGCGTAGGAGAACATCGCCTCGCCGCGCGCCACCGGCGGCAGGTAGCGCCGCTTCACCTCGTCAGAGGCGCCGAGCAGCAGCGGCATCGTGCCGAGCTTGTTCACCGCCGGGATCAGGGAGGACGTGGCGCACGCCCGCGCGACCTCCTCGATGACGAGCACGCTGGCGAGGGCGTCGCCGCCGGCGCCGCCGTAGTCTTCTGGGATGTGCGGGGCGTGGAAGTCGGCCTTGACCAGCGCCTCGTACACGTCCCAGGGGAACTCCGCGGTCCTGTCGATCTCCGCGGCCCGCGGCGCGATCTTGTCATCGGCCAGCGCGCGGACCGCCTCGCGGAGCGCCTCGTGCTCTTCGGACAGCGCGAACGTGCTCATTACCCGATGGTAACTCGGGTCAGGCGGCCTTCTCCTGGCCGTCTTGCGGGCCGGTGTGCGCCGGCATCGATGCGGCGTGCGCGGCCCGGCGCGGTGACTTCGCGGCGGCACGCGGCACGGTGCCGCGCGGCGCGGCGTGCTTGCCGCTGCTGCGGTACAGCCCGAAGACGCGGAACGGACGGCTCTTGGCAACCGAGAGCGCCATGCTATCCCCCTTGACCCAAGCGCGCAGTGCGACCGGTCCTCCCCTCCGGTCACGTGCAGCCAGTCCCGTTCCGGTTGCCTGCGCCGATCCGAAGATGCCCAACGATGTCAGGCGCAAAACGCCGGGACGGCACCGTGCCCGAACCGATATCGGGCTGGCGACGGGGAGTGTGGGATGTGGCTAGCCGCGAGGGAGAACTGGGCGCTGGGGAGACGGACGGGATCGTTCGGAATAGGGAACTACAGCGTGGAGCGCAGTGCCGCGCCCTTTGCACGGGCCTGCTCCGTGAGACGGGCCTGGAAATCCGTCATCTTGGCCCGCAGTGCCGGGTCCGCCGCCCCCAGGATGCGCACCGCGAGCAGCCCCGCGTTGCGCGCGCCGCCCACCGCCACGGTCGCCACGGGGACGCCGGCCGGCATCTGCACGATCGACAGCAGCGAGTCCAGCCCGTCCAGGTACTTCAGCGGCACGGGGACGCCGATCACCGGCAGCGGCGTCACCGACGCCAACATGCCCGGCAGGTGCGCGGCGCCGCCGGCGCCGGCGATGATGACCCGCAGGCCACGCTGCGCCGCCTGCTCGCCGTAGGCGAGCATCTCCCTCGGCATGCGGTGCGCCGACACCACGTCCGCCTCGTAGGACACGCCGAACTCATCGAGGGCCTCGGCCGCCGCGCTCATCACCGGCCAGTCCGAGTCGCTGCCCATGACGACGCCGACCAGCGGCGTTTCGGTCTGCACGGCCCCTAGCGTAACCGTCTCCGCGGTCTCGCTACGGCCGGCCATCGACCGTGACCTGGCGCACGGACACCTGGTAGGTTCCCGCGGCGTCCGGCGGCAGCCTGGTGAACCAGAGCAGGACATACCGTGCGCTCACCGCCTTGGTGAGCCGCAGGGTGAGCACGTCCCCGGTGGCCGTGGCGGCCTTGACCACGCGAAGGCCGGGGAGTTCAGGCACGGTGCCGAGCCGCAGTTCCAGGCTGGCGCCCGGCAGCCCGCCCAGCGTGAGCCGGACGGACGTGATCGTGACGGTCCGGCCCATGTCGAGCAGCAGGCCCGTGCCGGTCTTCAGGCCGCCGAAGCTCGCGGTCGTGTACCAGTCGGTGAGCCAGCCGCCGGAGGAGCCGGTGAGAACGCGGTCCGCGTTCTGCGGGTTGTCGCCGTCGGCGGAACCTGCCGGGCCGAACGCGACCGCGCTGACCGGCATCAGCAGCTGCGCCGCGGTGGCTTGCGGGCGAGCCGGCGACGTCGCGGGGGTGGGGGCCGGCAGTGTCGCGGTCGCGCGGGCGGTTGCTCCGGCGCCCGAAGCCGTCGCCCGGGCCGCGGCCTGC
>NZ_JASIAL010000053.1:0-3998 GCF_030042015.1 Trebonia sp.
TCCCCCGTCCGGGCCGAGTGGTGGCCGGTGCGGGTGTAGGCCGCGTGCGCTTCCAGCCAGCCGACCGCTTCCCGCGCCGACTCGGTCAGGGCCTCCTCGATCGCCTCCGCCTTCGCGTCCAGCGCGGCGGCTTCCTCTTCGTCGCCACGGCCGCGGGCCTGCCGGGCGCCGGTCCGGTAGGAGGCATGCAGCACGGACACGCTCTTGACGGCGCTAACCGTCAGGTCGAAATGGGGCACGGTATGCGGGTCCTTGCCCCGCTCGGCGGCGCGAACCTCGGCGATCTCCACCGTGCTGGCGTACGGGTGCGCGGCACGGTAGGCGGCCACCGCCGCCTCCTCGCGTTCCCCGGCGTCTTTCCGCTGCCGCTTTGCGGCCAGGATCTCGCCGTCCGGCCCGGTCCCCTTCATGAACAGCCGGTCAAGTACGCCAGGGTCGACCTGCCCGGCCAGGCCGAGCGACTTGCGCGCCGCCGTGCCAGCCCACTCCCCCGGCGGTTCCCCGGCCGCCGTGTAGTACGACATAGCGCCGGCGCACCCGCCGGCGCCCTGGCCGCGGGTGAAGTAGGCGACGTCGTGCCCGGCGTGCAGCGTCACGTTCGTGGTCACGCCGGGTCACCTCCACGGAACTTACCGCTAGCATCTGTCGCTGATGCCTGTGTCCGATGCTCTTGACAGCATAGTAGCTGATCCCTAGTTTTATTCGGCTGTGTATTCGGTGCACTGAGTGCAGCGTGTGCGTCTAGTGCACGCGACCTGAGCTATCGGCGCGATCGAGTGGTCGCCGCGCTTTGCGTGTGGCCGAGCAAAGATTGTCTGCGAGCGGATTCCGGGCGCTCCTTCCCGGGAGGCCGGTCCCCGGCGCCGGGGGCATGAGAAGTCCCCGGGGAACGCCGCGCTCCCCGGGGACTTCTCATGGACCGGAGGACTAGGCCGAAGTTCCCCCCGGCGATCCGCGTGGTAGGCCGTTTACCTGGGCTTTCGTAATGTCCTGGGTGGGCTGCTGACTACGCGGTGCCAAGGCGGTGGCTGAGGCCGAGCAGGTCGAAGGCGTGGCGCTGGACGGCGGTCGGGGTGGTCACGAGCCGGAAGCCGGGCAGGGCCGGGTCGGCGGGGGTGATGGTGTTCAGGCAGATGGTGGCCAGGTCGGTGAGCAGGCTGGCGAAGCTGTGCACCGGGACGGCGGCGGGGGTGTGCTTGGCGGCTGCCTTGGCCAGGGCCTTCGGGGAGCGGGCGGCGGGGGCGACCGGGCTTTGCCGGGCGGCCTGGGCGGCGGCCTTGTCGTCGTCGGTGAATAGCAGGGGTGCGAGCTGGGCTTGCATGTGCCAGGTGATGTAGTACGAGATCATCCGCAAGAACACGTGCGCGCGGACCCGGTCCTCGGTGCGGTGCCGGATCGGCCGGATGTCCAGGTCGGTGTTGAAGGCGCGGAAGGCCCGCTCGACCTGGGCCAGGGCCTTGTAGGAGGAGACCACCCCGGCGGGTTCCAGGTCACCGGGCGGGACGCTGGTGCGCAGCACGTAGATGCCGTCCAGGGCGGCTTCGGCGGTGATGGAGTCCTGGTTCCGGGCGTAGCTGAAGCTGTCGTCGGTGATGGCGATGGTGAAGTGCTTGCCGACCTTGCGCCGTTTCAGGACCCTGTCCGCGCGCACCGCGATCGTGTCCTGGCCCCGCAGCGGCCGCCGGGCCCGCGCGCAGGCCGCGGCGATCTTGTCCAGGTCAGCTTCGGTGGCGGTAAGAAGCGATTCGCGCTTGCGGGCCCGTTCGGTCTCCAGGAACGGGTTCATGCAGGCCACCAGCCGCTCGCCGGGGAAGTCGGGAGAGGTGATCTCGGCCAGGTCCTGGGCATCGAACAGGGTCAGCTGCAGGTCGCCGTCCCGGGCCAGCTTCTTGACCTGCGGGGCGCGCAGCGCGGTGATCCAGTCCAGGCCTTCGGGCCGGACGTCCTCGCGCAGCCGTGCGGCGGTCAGCATGCCCCGGTCCCCGACCAGCACCACCTTGGTGATCCCGAACCGGTCCTTGACCCTGGCCACCTGACTGGCCACGGTCGTCGGGTCGCCGGTGTTGCCGGCGAACACCTCGATCGCGACGGGAATGCCGTCTTTGCTGGCCAGCAGCCCGTAGACGATCTGCAGGCGGCCCCGGACCCCGTCTTTGGGGTGCCCGATCGCGCCCAGCGGGCAGGTCCGGCCCTCGAACGCGGCGGAAGACACGTCATACAGCACCAGGGTGCCGCCGGCCAGGTGCCGGGCCGCCAGCGCGTCCTGGATCCTCTCCTGCCGGGCCGCCAGCCAGTCCATCGCCTCGTACAGGTCATCCTCATCGCAGCAGCCCACGCGGAGGACCTCGCCCAGCGAGCTGGCAGCGGTGGCGTCCCGCAGGCCGCGGGCGATGGCCAGCTTGGAGTCCGGCGCGATCACCTGCGCGACCGCCATCGCCATCACCAGGTCCCGGTGCCGGGACGGCACGGGGTCGATCAGCCCCTCCAGGCCCAGCTGGCGCGCTGTGCCCAGGACGGCGGCGACGTGGCCGTGCGGCAGGCTGCGGGTGATCTCGAACGCCCCGTCCAGGTCCGCGGCGGGCGGCGGCTGGCCTTTCAGGACCCGGGACAGCGCGTCGACCCTGGCCTCGGGCCAGGCCGACAGGTTGGCCAGGGTGCGGTTCTTGACTTTCCCGGCCTCGCGGTAGCTTTCCCGCAGCAGGACGGCGGGCGGTGACCCCCGGTTCGGGACCTTAGCAACGTACATGCGCACACAATAGCAGAAATCAGGTCATCTATCAGCTAAGACGGCGACTTTACATGACTACGTTATGTTGCGTTGCGGGCACGAGTCCGCTGCTCACAGGCATGCTGGAACCCTTGGGACACGTTGCGCAGGGGGAACTTCGGGCTAATTGCGTCCGGAATCCGGCCGGCGCTCCGTAGTCGAACACGTAGAGCGCGAAGCGATCGAGCCCGAGCGCTTCCGTCAGGTGATCGATGACGTCGGTGAGGTGCTCGAACGTGTAGCTGAAGTCGCTCCGCGGCGGCATGTCCGACTTACCGAAGCCGGGCAGGTCCGGGGCGACGATGTGAAACCTGTCTGCGAGCAGCGGGATCAGCTCGCGGAATTGCTGGCTCGCGGACGGAAAACCGTGTAGCAGCACCAGTGCCGGTGCGTCAGCTGCTCCGGCCTCCCGGCAGAACACCGTCAGGCCAGCCACCCGTGCCGTGCGGTAAGCGACGTCATCCATAGGACTTCTCCCTTCCGGTTTCTTCCGGACTCAGGGGCAACGTAAGCTTCCGGCTGAAGCAGGCGGCGGGCAGCGCCGCGGCACGCGTCCGCGGAGTCACTCGAGTGGTCAATGAACTGCGGGTGCGGATTCCTCCCGCGGACCGCCGGACCGATGAGGACCAGCGCCAGGCGGCCGGGTCCCGCACGACACAGGTGCCCGGTGTGGCCGACGTCGAGAACGCCATCACCTTGACCCGGACTCCGGATGCGCGCGAGGCAGGAGGCGTGATCAGCGCCGCGTTCCGCCGGAACGCCGTACTAGACGCGGCCGTGCTCTCGGTCCAGACGTCATCCGACGGGCTGGTGATCCTATGGGGCACGGTAAGTTCCTGGGCCGCGCCCGGGCACGCTAGCGAGATTGCTGCTCCTGTGGCCCGGGAGCGGCTGGCAGGGTTATGGCGATGGCGATGAACGTGATCGCCAGGATGAACGTCGTGCCCCGGAGCCCGGCGGTCACGGGGCCGCCGAGCAGCCATGCGATCGGCAGCACTGGCCCGGCCCAGCGTGGCAGCAGCCGTGCCCGGAACACGGCGACCGCGAATGCCGCCAGGCCGGCCAGCGAGGCCAGTATCGACAGGATGTACAGCGGGCTGAGTGCCTGGCTTTCGCCGGTGACCAGGGACGCGATCGCGCATGGCAGGAAGCCGGTGAAGCCCGCGCAGGCGAGCCAGAAGCCGGCGGTCCCGAGCCGGCCGTCGGTGCGGTTGTGCAGCTGGTGCAGCCT
>NZ_JASIAL010000369.1:0-15675 GCF_030042015.1 Trebonia sp.
GCCCGCCGCAGAGCGCGGCTGCGGCTGCGGCTGCGGACGCGCCGCTCGCGCCGCCGCCGCTAGCCCGCGGACACCGGGACGCTGCGACAGGCGCCACCGCCCGTTCGGGATGACACGGAACGTCACCGGTGACGGCGGGAAAGCTGCGGCCGGCGGGACGTGGCGGCGGCCTGCTCGCTTGCGGGGGCGCGACGGGCGCGTGCGTGGCGTACGCTGCCAGTGACATGGACCAGCACGGGTACACGCCGCGGCGCGGCGCCGGCCTCGCCGCCTATGAGAACGTGCTCGCGCGCGCCGGGCTGGCGCCGGTCGCGGGCATCGACGAGGCCGGCCGCGGCGCGTGCGCCGGGCCGCTCGTCGTGGCCGCCGTCGTCCTCGACCAGGCGGCGATCAGGCGGATGCCGCTGCTCGCCGATTCCAAGCTGCTCACCCCGGCGGCCCGCGAGGAGGTCTACGCCCAGATCGCGCGGCACGCGGTGGACTGGCACGTGGTGACGATCCCGGTCGGCGAGATCGACGGCCTGGGACTGCACGTGTGCAACGTGGAGGGGATGCGCCGGGCGTCCGCGGGCCTGCGCCGCGCGCCGGGGTATGTGCTGACCGACGGCTTTCCCGTGCGCGGCCTGTCGTCCCCGGCGCTGGCCGTGTGGAAGGGCGACCGGGTCGCCGCGTCGGTCGCCGCGGCCTCGATCGTCGCGAAGGTGAGCAGGGACCGGATGATGAGCGAGCTCGACCAGCGTTATCCCGAATATGGCTTCTGCCGCCACAAGGGGTACGTAACCGACGAGCATGTGCGGGCGCTGGCGGAGTTCGGGCCGTGTCCCGAGCACCGCCGCTCGTTCCGGTGCGTGCCAGAGCCCTGGCAGGTGGAGGGAGAATAGGGGACATGAGCGCGGAAGATCTGGAGAAGTACGAAGCGGAGATGGAGCTGCAGCTCTACCGCGAGTACCGCGACGTCGTTGGCCTGTTCACCCATGTCGTGGAGACCGAGCGCCGGTTCTACCTCACCAATGACGTCGATCTCAAGGTGCGCACCACCGACAACGGCGAGGCCTTCTTCGAGGTCACGATGCACGACGCGTGGGTATGGGACATGTACAGGCCAGCGCGGTTCGTCAAGAGCGTGCGGGTCGTCACTTTCAAGGATGTCAACATCGAGGAGCTGGCCAAGAGCGACCTCGAGCTACCGGAGGACAAGCCAGGCTTTTCCGAGTAGGCGCGCCCCAGCAGGAGCACCCGAGTTGGAGCACCCGGGTTGGAGCACCCGGGCGGAAGCACCCAGGCGGGAGTTTCACCAGCGGGAGTACCGGAGCGGGCGCACCGGAGTGGACAGGATCGACCGATGCTAGGACTGCCGGACAGGGTAACCGCCTGCCTGTTTGACATGGACGGGGTCGTGACGAAGACCGCGGCCGTCCATGACGAGGCCTGGAAAGAGATGTTCGACGAGTTCCTGCGTGACTGGTCGGCGAACAGCGGTACGCAGTTCGCGCCGTTCGACCCCGTCCGGGACTACGACGACTACGTCGACGGAAAGCCCCGCATCGAGGGCACCAAGTCGTTCCTTGAGTCCAGGCACATCGCGCTGCCGCTCGGTTCCCCGGCAGACCCGCCGGGGGAGCAGACCATGTGGGGGCTGAGCAACAGGAAGAACGAACTGCTGCAGAAGGTGCTCGCGCGCGATGGCGTTGACGTCTACGACGGCTCCACCCGCTACATCACCGCGGTGCGGGCCGCGGGGCTGCGCACCGCGATCGTCTCCTCGAGCGCGAACACCGTCGCGGTCCTTTCCGCGGCGGGAATCTCCGACCTGTTCGACACGCGGGTCGACGCGCAGGTGGCCGGCGAGCGCGGGCTGCGGGGCAAGCCCGCCCCCGACACGTTCCTCGAGGCGGCACGCATGCTCAGCGTCGCGCCGCAGCAGGCTGCCGTGTTCGAGGACGCGCAGGCGGGGGTGGCCGCCGGGCACGCGGGCGGGTTCGGGTACGTGGTGGGGGTCGACCGGGTGGGCCAGGCCGGCGCGCTGCGGGCGCACGGCGCCGACGTCGTGGTGCAGGACCTGGGTGACCTGCTATGAGCGCGCTGCGAGCACGTTGCCGTAAGGGAGCCTGGCCATGATCACGAACGCACCGTACGGCGTGGAGCCGTGGTGCCTGACCGAGGCGTCGCTTGACCTGGACCTGCTGGCGCAGAGCGAGTCGGTCTTCGCGCTGTCCAACGGGCACATCGGGCTGCGCGGCAACCTGGACGAGGGCGAGCCGCACGGGCTGCCCGGCACCTACCTGAACTCGTTCTTCGAATACCGCCCCCTCCCGTACGCCGAAGCCGGGTACGGGTTCCCGCAGGTCGGCCAGGCGGTCATCAACGTCACCAACGGCAAGGTGATCCGGCTGTTCGTCAACGACGAGCCGTTCGACATCCGCTATGGCACGCTGAACTCCCACACCCGCACCCTCGACCTGCGGGCCGGCACGCTGACCCGGTCGGTGTCGTGGACGTCGCCGGCCGGGAACACCGTGGAGATCCGGTCGGTGCGCCTGGTGTCGCTGGCGCAGCGCACGGTCGCCGCGATCAGCTACTCCGTCAAGCCGGTCGGCGAGACGCTGCGCATCGTCATCTTGTCTGAGCTGGTCGCCAACGAGGAGGTGCCGACGCCGGCCGGGGATCCGCGCGCCGCCTCCGTCCTCGCCTCGCCGCTGGTCAGCGAGGAGCACATGGCGGTTGCCGGTGATCACCCGCGCGCCGTGCTCGTGCACGGGACGCGCAGCAGCAAGCTGCGCCTGGCGGCGGGGATGTCCCACGAGGTCTACGGGCCCGAGCGGATGACCACGGTCTCTGAGTCGTTCCCCGACCTCGGCCGGCTGATGGTCGCGGCGGAGGTCCCCGCGGGCCAGGAACTGCGCCTGGTGAAGTACCTGGGGTACGGATGGTCCAGCCAGCGATCGCGCCCGGCGCTTGTCGACCAGGTGTCGGGGGCGCTCGCGGCGGCCACGCTCACCGGCTGGGAGGGGCTGCTGTCCGAACAGCGCCAGTACCTGGACGACTTCTGGGAGGGGGCCGACGTCGAGGTCGACGGCGACGTCGAGATCCAGCAGGCCGTGCGGTTCGGGCTGTTCCACATCCTGCAGGCAGGCGCGCGCGCCGAATACCGGCCGATCCCGGCCAAGGGCCTGACCGGGACCGGCTACGACGGGCACACGTTCTGGGACACAGAGACGTTCGTGCTCCCGGTGCTCACCTGCACCCACCCGGCCGCCGTGGCGCACGCCCTGCACTGGCGGTACCTGGTCATGGACGCCGCCAAGTCGCATGCCGCCGAGCTCGGCCTGGCCGGCGCGGCCTTCCCGTGGCGGACGATCCGCGGCCAGGAGTGCTCGGGGTACTGGCCAGCGGGAACGGCCGCGTTCCACATCAACGCCGACATCGCGGCCGCCGTCTTGAACTACCTCGACGCGACAGAAGACGCGGACTTCGAGCGGGAGGCCGGCCTGCCGCTGCTCGTGGAGACCGCCCGGCTGTGGCGCTCGCTCGGCCAGCACGACTCCGCGGGCAAGTTCCGGATCGAGGGCGTGACCGGGCCGGACGAGTACAGCGCGATCAAGGACAACAACCTGTACACGAACGTGATGGCACAGCAGAACCTCGCCGGCGCCGCCGATCTCGCCGAGAAGCTGCCCGATGCCGCCCGCGAACTCGGGGTGACACCGGAGGAGACCGCCTCATGGCGGGACGCCGCCACCGACATGTACATCCCCTACGACGCGCGCCTCGGCGTGAACCCGCAGCACGACGGGTTCACCACCTACGCGCGCTGGGACTTCGCCGCGACCCCTGACGACCACTACCCGCTGCTGCTGCACTACCCGTACTTCCAGCTCTACCGCAAGCAGGTGGTCAAGCAGGCGGACGTCGTGCTCGCCATGCAGCTGCGCGGCGACGCCTTCACCCAGGAGCAGAAGACGCGGAACTTCGACTACTACGAGGCGCTCACCGTCCGGGACTCCTCGCTGTCCGCCTGCACGCAGGCCGTGCTCGCGGCCGAGGTCGGCCACCTGCAGCTCGCCTACGACTACCTCGCCGAGGCAGCCCTGATGGACCTGCAGGACCGCGAGCACAACACCAAGGACGGCCTGCACATCGCGTCGCTGGCCGGCGCGTGGACGGCGCTCGTCGGCGGGTTCGGCGGGATGCGGAGCGGGTCCGGGACGCTGTCGTTCAGCCCGCGGCTGCCCCCGGGGATCGTGGGACTGTCGTTCCGGCTGCGATACCGGGGGCGGGTGCTGCACGTGGAGGTTCGGGCCGGCCAGGCGCACTATTCGCTGCTGTCCGGTGACCCGCTGCCGATCACGCATCACGGCGAGCAGGCGACGCTGGGCGAGGACGGCCTGTCGCTCGACATCCCGCCGATCGAGGCGCTGCCCAACCCGACCCAGCCAGCTGGAAGGGTGCCCCAGTCCCGCCGTGGCCGCAGGTAAATCCAGCCCATTATCCCGAACGAACCGGGCCGTCTCCCACAGCGCTTGGCCTCCGGCCTGTCCTTGCGGCCTGTCCTGGCGGGCAGCCAGGCGGTTTCCCTGGCGTCCCGGGAGTCCCGCGAGTACTACTCTGGACACTCCTTGCATGGATAAATCGCCCATAACGGGCGCGGAAATGGTCACGGAGTGTGCGAAGTCGCAGGCCTGGGGCCCCTGTGGGCGGAAGCCGGGGTGGCGGGCCGCGGCGGGAGGCGGCGGGAGGCGGGGCCGACCGGGGACTTGGGTCGGCGCTAGGCAAGGGCCAGGGGTCGGGAGGGCCGCCTGGCGGGTGCCCGGGCCATCAGCGCAGCCGGCCCAATGCGCTCGGGCCGTTGGCGCGGTCGGCCCAATACGCCCGGGCCATCGGCGCGCGCGGTCGGCCCAATGCGCCCGGGCCATCGGCGCGCGCGGTCGGCCCAATGCGCCCGGGCCGTTGGCGCGGTCGGCCCAATGCGCCCGGGCCATCGGCGCAGCCGGCCCAATACGCGGGAGACGCGGCTCAGGCTGCAGTGACCAGAGAGCCAATTTCGGGTCCGTGTGCCCGGCGCGCCCGCTGCTCGCCGCGGACTCCCCCGCGCATTAAAACAGGCGCCACTGACATTCCGCCCGCCTTATCCACAGCAGGCCGCCTTCTTAAGGTTTGATCCACAGCCGGCAATTGCCTGCTGCACGTTATCGCCGCGCGGCGCGATCGTCATGACCGGAGGTGATGACGATGCGCGCCACAGACGTGCTCGGCCGTGACGGCGAGCAGGCCGCGGTTGACTACCTGGAGGGCTGCGGCTTCCGGATTCTTGACCGTAACTGGCGGTGCGCCGACGGCGAGATCGACATCGTCGCGGTGGAACGGCACACGTTCGTCGTCTGCGAGGTGAAAACCCGCTCGGGAACGCGGTACGGCACGCCGCTAGAGGCCGTCGGCAGGATAAAGCGCGCCAGGCTGCGCAGGCTGGCGGTTCGCTGGCTGAACGCCCATGGCGTCAGGTTCGACCAGATACGCGTCGACGTGCTTGGCCTGCTGTACGACGGCACCGGGGGGTTCACGATCGAGCATGTCCGGGGGGTGGGCTAGATGGCCTTGGCCCGCGCGCACTCGGTCGCGCTTGTCGGCGTCAAGGGCCACCTCATCGAGGTGGAGGCGGACATCGCCCAGGGCCTGCCCGCGACGATCCTGGTTGGACTGCCGGACACGGCGCTGCGCGAGGCGCGGGACCGGATTCGCGCGGCGATCGTCAACAGCGGCGAGAAGTGGCCGCAGTCGAAGATCACCGTCGGGTTGTCCCCGGCGAGCCTACCCAAGAAGGGAAGCGGCTTCGACGTGGCGATCGCGATCGCCATCCTCGCCGCGGCCAGTGCCCTGCCGGTGTCGTCGCCGGCGGGGATCATGTTCCTCGCCGAGCTCGGCCTGGACGGGTGCCTGCGGCCGGTGCCCGGAGTGCTGCCCGCCGTCGTCGCCGCCATGGCGGGAGGCCTGGAGACGGTCGTGGTGGCGGTAGGAAACGCCGCTGAGGCCGCCCTGGTGCCAGGCGTGCGCGTGATCACCGCGGGCAGCCTCGCGGAAGTAGCCATGTGGCTGCGCGGCGGGCCGGCTCCCGCGCCCGCTTCTCCGCCGGATCAGCCCGGGGCCGCGCCTGCCCCAGAGCCGGCGATCGGGCACAAGGACCTCGCGGAGGTCCTCGGCCAGTCAGAGGCGCGCAAGGCAGTCGAGATCTGCGCCGCCGGCGGCCACAACTTGTCCCTGCTCGGTCCGCCAGGGGCGGGCAAGACCATGCTGGCCGAACGGCTCCCGACGATCCTGCCCAGGCTGGAGCCGGCCGCGGCGCTTGAGGTCACCTCGATCCATTCTGTCGCCGGAACGCTGCCCGACAGCGGCGGGCTCATGACCGACCCGCCGTTCTGCGCCCCGCACCACACAGCGAGCAAGGCCGCGATCGTCGGCGGCGGCAGCGGCATCATCCGGCCCGGGGCCGCCTCGCTGGCGCACCGCGGCGTGCTGTTCCTCGACGAGGCCCCGGAGTTTCAGCGGGACGTGCTCGACGCGCTGCGGCAGCCGCTCGAGGCGGGCGAGGTGGTCATCGCGCGGTCCGCGATGTGCGCCACGTTCCCGGCGAGGTTCACCCTGGTGCTGGCGGCAAATCCGTGCCCATGCGCCAAGTCGTCATCGGGGGGAGCCGGGTGCGGTTGCAGCCCGGCGACGAAGCGCCGGTACCTCGGGCGGCTGTCCGGGCCGCTGCTCGACCGAGTCGACGTGAAGGTCCAGCTGCTGCCCGTGAACCGGCGGGAGATGCTCTACGACCAGAGGTTCATCGAGACCAGCGCGGTCGTGGCAGAGCGGGTAGCGGCCGCGCGCGAGCGCATGGCACGCCGGCTGAGCGGCACGCCGTGGCGGCTCAATGCCGAGATCCCTGGTGCGGAGCTGCGCCGCTCGTTTGCCCCGCAGCCCGGCGCGGTCCGTCCGCTTGAGCGCGCGATGGAACTCGGGCAGGTGAGCGCCCGCGGAGCCGACAAGATCGTCCGGGTCGCGTGGAGCGTCGCCGACCTGGCCGGGAAACCGCGTCCTTGCGCCGACGAGATCAACGTCGCCGTCAGCCTGTGGCTGGGGGTGTCCCGGTGACCGGGCGGCTGGACGAGGAGTCCTATGCCCGGGCAGCACTGACGTACCTCGCCGAGCCAGGCGACGTCAGGCTTGGCGCGCTGGTGGCCGCCAGGGGAGCGGCGTGCACGCTGCACGCGATCAGGACCGGCGGGTTCCAGGCGGCCGGGTTCCAGGGGGCCGGGTTCCAGGCGGCCGGAGGCCTCGCGGCCGGAGGGGGCGCGGCGCGCGCGGCGGCACAGCGTGCGATGCGGCGATGGCAGGTGCGGCTGGCGGAGCTTCCGGCGGCGGGCGACCTGGCCGGGCTCTGCAAGAAAGGCATCCGCCTCGTCTGCCCCGGCGATCCGGAATGGCCGGTGCGCCTAGACGACCTCGGCGACGCCAGGCCGTACGCATTGTGGCTGCGCGGCAGCGCGGACCTGCGGTTCAGCTGCCTGCGCTCGGTGGCCATCGTGGGGTCGCGGGCGGCGACGGCCTACGGCTCCTACGTGGCCAGCGAGCTCGCCGCCTCGGTCGCCGCGCGCGGCTGGGCGGTCGTCTCTGGCGCCGCCTACGGCGTCGACGCGGCCGCCCATCGCGGCGCGCTTGCCGCCGACGGCGTGACGGTCGCGGTGCTGGCGTGCGGGGTGGACGTGCCCTACCCGGCCGGCCACGCGGACCTGCTCGACGCGGTGGCGGCCCAGGGGGTGGTGGCCAGCGAGTGGCCGCCCGGGCGGACCGCGACGCGGCTGCGGTTCCTCGTCCGCAACCGGGTGATCGCCGCGCTTGCGGCGGGCACCCTCGTGGTGGAGGCGGGCCAGCGCAGCGGCGCGCTGAATTCCGCCAGGCACGCGCGCGACCTCGGCCGGCCGCTGATGGCCGTGCCCGGCCCGATCACCTCCGAACTGTCCGCCGGGTGCCACACGATCATCAGGGACTGGCAGGGCGCACTCGTCACGAGCGCGGCCGACGTCATCGAGTGCCTGTCCCCGCTCGGCGCGGGGGACCAGTCGCCGCTCGGCACGGGGGACCAGTCGCCGTCGGCGCCGGGCTGGGGGCCGGGGCAGCCGGCCGCCGGGCACGCGGCACCGGGCAGGCGCCGGGCGAGCCCGGTGCTCGAGCGCGACGCACTCGACCTGGAGACGGCAGCGGTCCTCGACGCGCTGCCGCTGCGGGGCGGGCTGGGACCGGCCAGGATCGCGGCCGTGGCCGGCCTGGAGCTGGACACCGTGATCCGCTGCCTCGGCGCGCTCGCCGCCGGCGGCTTCGCCGAACGCTGCGATCAGGGCTGGCGCGTCCGCCGCACCTGACGTGCACGCAGTCCACTTTGCCTGCCGGCGCGATCAGCGCCTAGGCAACGACATTATCTCCGTTCACGCTAACTGCACCTAGGCGCGCGCCTTTCCTGATATGCAGCTCTATATACCCATGAAGGCCGCGCCGTCCTGGCCGGCTGACGACCGACTGCTAGCGGGGCTCGGGAAGAGGAAGCATGTCAGCTGGGCGACACAGGCGCGGCATATCGCGGCGCCGTTCCCAGGCCAGATCACTTCTGCGGTCGTGCTGGGCGACCCCGCCCAGACGCGTGTTCACGGCGGCGGTAGCGCTGGTTGGCGCGCTGGGGATCTTGATACCCGCCGCCGCGCAGGCAGGGCAGTCCCAGCCGCGTTCGAGTGCTGCCGCGTCGCGCCTGGTGGCGGTCGTTGCCGCGCCGAAGCTGCCGGGTGGCTCACGCCTCGCCGGCGCCGTCGCCAGCACCGCCGAAGTGACCGGCGCTGTTGCCCTGCGGCTCCCGGACCCCGCCGCCGTGACCGCGTTCATCGACGCCGTGTCGAGTCCGAAGTCCCCCGACTACCGGCACTACCTGGCCCGCGGACAGTTCACCAGCCTGTTCGGCCCGAGTGCGTCGGCTGTGGCCGCGGTTGAGAACCAGCTCAGGATCGACGGGCTGACGGTAAGCGACGTGTCGGCCAACAACCTGCTCGTCAGCTTCAGGGGAACGGCCGCCACGGTGGAGGCGGCGTTTCACACCGGACTCCAGCGGGTCGAACTCGCGGGCGGCACGCTCGGACAGGCCACGACGTCCGCGGTCCGCCTGCCGGCCTCGATCGCCCAGGACGTTACGGCCGTCGTAGGCCTCAATCAGCTGGTGAGCGAGGACAACAGCCTGGAAGCGGCCCCGCGGGGCCAGCGCTCGGCCGCCGCGGCCGCCGCGCCCGCCGCGGTTGCCACGCCCGCCGCGTCGGACGGCGGCCCGGTCGCCTGCGCCGCCGCCCAGGCACAGGAGCAGCTCGGCGGTCTCACCGACCAGCAGGTCGCGGCGGCTTACGGGCTCGATCCGCTCTACGGGGCCGGCGACCTCGCGGCCGGGCAGACCATTGACATCTACGAGCTTGAGCCCTTCGCGATGTCCGACATCGCCGCATTCGACAAGTGCTATTTCGGGGCCAGCCACACCAGCCAGATCACGGTGACCCTGGTTGACGGCGGCCCGGGCACCGGCCCTGGCAGCGCGGAGGCCGCGCTGGACATCGAGACCGTGTCGGCCCTGGCCCCGGCCGCCAAGATTCACGTCTTCGAGGCGCCGAACATGGACGATCCGTTCGGGCCGCTCGATGACTGGAACGCGATCGCGCAAGCCGACGACGCGAACCAGATCTCGACAAGCTGGGGCGTGTGCGAGACCGAAGAGCAGCAGGGTGCGCCCGGCGTCCAGCAGGTGGAGAACGAGATCTTCGAGCAGACGGCAGCGCAGGGCCAGACGGTGTTCTCCGCGGCCGGAGACGACGGCTCTGATGATTGCGCAGGCCACGCCACGACGCCCACGCCGACCGATTTGTCAGTCGACGACCCCGGCAGCCAGCCGTACGTGACGTCGGTGGGCGGCACCACGGTCACGGACGCGACCGAGCCGCCCAAGGAGACCGTGTGGAACAACGGCAACTCGGGCGGCGCGGGCGGCGGCGGGATCTCCGAGACCTGGGCCATGCCGCCATGGCAGGACTCGGTGGCGGTACCGCAGACGGCAGCTGACGAGGCGTGCAGCAACGATCCGTCGGGCACTGCCGATGACTTCCATCTGCAGGGGATTCCCACCACGCTGCCGGCCGGGACCACGTGCAGGGAAGTGCCTGATGTCAGCGCGCTCGCCGATCCCCAGAGCGGTCCTACGGTCTACTATGCCGGATCCTGGACGCCGATCGGCGGGACGTCGATATCCACGCCGATGTGGGCGGCGATCCTCGCCGAGATCAACGCCTCGAGCGGATGCGCTGGCCTGCCGCACGGCGTTGGCTTCGCCGAGCCGCTGCTTTATCAGGTCGCGTCTGCCTCGGCCACTGACTACGCGGACGCGTTCAACGACATCACCGTGGGGAACAACGACAACCTCGGTGTCGGCGACGGGGTGGACTGGCAGGCAGGGAAGGGCTACGACCTTGCCAGCGGACTCGGCACGCCGCGGGTCACCGACGCCGACGGCGCCCCCGGGCTGGCAGCGCAGCTGTGCGCCGTGGCCGCGGGCGGTCACGCGACGCCGTCTCCAGTGGTGACCTCGCTCACGCAGCTCACCGGCACCCACACGATCGCCGGCGGGGGGACCGTGGAGATCTCGGGGTCCAACTTCGGCGCCACGTCTGGCTCGGTGTTCTTCGGGAACGTCGACGCGACCGTGGTCAGCTGGTCAGCCAGCGACATCACGGTCGATGTGCCCGCGTTCTACGCTCCCGACGGGACGGCGTCCGGCGTCGGGGGGCGGGCGGACGTCACGGTTGTCACCGCCGGCAGCCCGCAGCAGTCGAGCGCGCCAAGCAGCGCGTCCGTCTACCAGTACACGGCCAACTCGTCAGGGGCGCCCGTCGTCGACTACGTGAGCTCGTCCAACGGCCCGACCGCCGGGGGTAACACGGTGGACATCGTCGGGGCAGCCCTGGGCGCGGCCACAAGCGTCGACTTCGGCGACGTCCCGGCCACCTCGTTCACGGTGCTCAACGACAACGAGCTGCGCGCCACGGTCCCGGCCAGCGACGGATCGTGCGCCGTGAGCTCGGCGCAGGGGATCTGCGCCGTCGCCGTGACGGTGACCACGCCGTCAGGGACCAGCTCAGGCCCGCCGATCCTCCCGGCGTACCAGGGACCGATCGTCTTCAGCCCGAACGGAGCGTTCGTCCCGCCCGCCGGGTGCGACTGCGAGGTAGTGCCCGCGCCGGAGGAGTACGACTACGCCCCGGCACCGGTCATCACCTCGGTGAGCCCTGCGTTCGCCAGCGAGAACGGCACGTCGGCCGAGGTCATCTCGGGCAGCGGATTCAATCTCCTCACGTTCGAGTACGCGAATGTCGGCCCGGCCGGCGTCGGGTTCTCCCAGGACTTCGGCACCGACGGCATCACGCCGACTCAGATCGTCCTCGCGATCCCGCCGGCGGCGCCCACCGTCGAACCGTTCCCGGTTCCGCTGTCGGTACTGAGCGCTGGGCAGCTTTCCAACGTCTCCTCGGTCACCTACGCGGGGACCCCGGTCCTTACCGGCATCTCCAGGCACGTGGCCGCCCAGGCGGATCCCGGTAACCTCACGATCACCGGCGAGGGCCTGTCGGACGTGACCAGCGTCGTATTCCAGGCGCAGGGATCGCTCGACTTCCTCACCTCGACCGCGACCGCGATCTCACACCAGACCGACGCGTCGCTGACGGTCGCCATCCCGCAGTTCTTCACCTTCCCGACCGACGTCCTCCTCTGCAGCGTGACCGGGTGCACCGTCCCCGATCCGAAGCTGGATACGTTCCAGCTGGCCTACGCGGGCCGGCCGGTCGTCACCTCGAGCGGCCCCGCGTCCGGTCCGGCGCACGGCGGCACGACCGTGACGATCCAGGGAGCGCTCGACTCCGAGGTGACAGCGGTCGACTTCGGCTCGGTGCGGGCGAAGATCCTGGAGCCGGTGACGGGTTCGCCGAGCGGCCCGATCATCGTCACGGCGCCGCCCGGCAAAGCAGGCACGAAGGTGGACATCACGATCACCACGGTGGGCGGGACGCTGACGTCGCCGCCGCAGCCGCGCAGCGCGGTCAACCCGGCTGCCGTCTTCACCTACACGAAGAGTTCGCCCGCAGCCCCCCGCGACGTCGTGGCCAGGGCAGGCGTCAAGTCGGCGACGGTCAGCTGGAAGGCTCCGAGCGACAACGGCGGCAGCCCGCTGACCGGATACCTGATCACCGGTTCTGCCAAGGGCCACAAGCGGGTCGTCGTGAGGGTGTCCGGGCACGTGACCAAGGTCACCGTCGGCAAGCTGGCGACCGGGGTCTCGTGGCGGTTCACGGTCCAGGCCATCAACGGGCTAGGCGCGGGCTTGGCAGCGACGTCCAACGCGGTGACGCCGAGACCTTAACGGCGGCCCGCGCCCGGCGTCATGACCAGGACCGGGTTCCCGCCGCGCCGGGGGCCGTGCAACAGCCCGGTAAAACCTTGTGGAGGGAGTTCCCAACCGGTCCGGTCCGGTGCACACTTTGCCCATGGCTACGCCCAGGGAGCGTGCCGCCGGCGCGGAGGGCCCGAGACAGGCGCTTCCGGCGGGGTTGAGTGTCGCGCTGTCGGAGTTCTGCCGGTATCTCGACGCTGAGCGTGCGCTCTCGCGCCATACGGTCCGCGCTTACCACGGCGACATGCTGTCGCTGCTGGAGTACGCGTGGCGTCACGGAGTGAGCGAGCCGGGCTCGCTGGATGTCACGATCCTGCGCGGCTGGCTGGCCAGCCAGCATCAGGCTGGCGCCGCGCGCGCGACGCTGGCGCGCCACGGCGCGGCGGCACGGGCGTTCACCTCCTTCGCTCACCGCCAGGGATGGCTCGCCGCCGATCCCGGGCCGCAGCTCGGCACCCCGAAGGCGCGGCGCGTCCTGCCGCAGGTGCTGCGCAGGGAGGAGATCAACACGGTCCTCGCGGACTGCGAGGACCGGGCGCTGCGAGATCTCGCCTCCGGCCAGCGGACCTCCGCGGCGCTCGCGATGCGCGACGCCGCCGTGCTCGAGCTGCTTTACGCGTCCGCGATCCGGGTGAGCGAGTTGTGCGACCTGGACGCCGGGGGGCTGGACCATGACCGGCGCACCGTCCGCGTGCTGGGCAAGGGTCGCAAGGAACGGGTCGTTCCCATCGGGGTGCCCGCGATGCGCGCGGTGGCCAGGTGGGCGGATCTCGGACGTCCTGCGCTGGCGAACAGCCGCAGCGGCACGGCCCTGTTCCTTGGCGCGCGCGGCGGTCGCCTGGACCCGCGGACCGCCCGGCGCATCGTCCACGCGCGCCTGCGGGGAGCGGACCTCGCCGCGGTCGCGGCGGTCGCGGCGACCACGGCGGGCACGCAGGCCGTGCGCGACGCCGGCCCGCACGCGATCCGGCATACCGCCGCCACCCACTTGCTCGAAGGCGGGGCTGACCTGCGCAGTGTGCAGGAGATCCTCGGGCACTCCTCACCAGCTACCACTCAGATCTATACGCACGTGTCGGCTGAGCGGCTGAAGGCGAGCTACCGCCAGGCGCACCCCCGCGCCTGACCCCCGCCGGGCGGCGGGGATCATCGCCCCGGCACCAGCGCAGCGCGGGAGTCGGCATCACGACCGCGCCCGACTTCAAGTAGTCTTGATACCGGTCGCTTTGATCCGTGCCGCGTGGCACACGAGGCGGCCGCAATTCGCGTGCCCGTATGCCGCACGAACCCAGATCGCGCGGGACGCACCACTCGGTCCGCCGGCCAGGGCGAAAGCCAGGGACCGGCCGCACGGTGCGGGACATGCGCGGGCACCAGGAGGTAACCGAGCCGCGCGCGGCCGCAACAGCCGCGCGCACGAAGGAAGGACCGTAGCGATGGCCCCGGTCGTCACCATGAAGCAGCTCCTGGAGAGCGGCGTTCATTTCGGCCACCAGACGAGGCGCTGGAACCCGAAGATGAAGCGATACATCTTCACCGAGCGCAACGGAATCTACATCATCGACCTGCAGCAGTCGCTTGACTACATCGACCGAGCGTACGAGTTCATCAAGGAGACGGTCGCGCACGGCGGCACGATCCTGTACGTGGGGACCAAGAAGCAGGCCCAGGAAGCGATCGCCGAACAGGCGCGCCGGGTCGGTATGCCCTTCGTGAACCAGCGGTGGCTGGGCGGAATGCTGACGAACTTCTCCACGGTGTTCAAGCGGCTGCAGCGGCTGAAGGAGCTTGAGGAGATCGACTTCAACGACGTGGCCGGCTCCGGCATGACGAAGAAGGAGCTGCTCCAGCTCAAGCGCGAGCACGACAAGCTCGAGCGGACGCTGGGCGGGATCAGGGACATGTCGAGGGTGCCGAGCGCCATCTGGGTGGTCGACACCAAGAAGGAGCACATCGCGGTCAGCGAGGCGCGCAAGCTGGGCATCCCGGTCGTGGCCATCCTGGACACCAACTGCGACCCGGACGAGGTGAGCTACCCGATCCCTGGCAACGACGACGCGATCCGCAGCGTGGCGCTGCTGACCCGGGTGGTCGCGGATGCGGTGGCCGACGGCCTGATCGCCCGGGCCGGAGCGGCCGAGGGCGACCAGAAGCCCTCCGACGACGAGTTCTCCAGCGAGGAGCCGCTGCCAGAGTGGGAGCGGGACCTGCTTGAGGGCAACGGCGCCGATGCCGGCGTGATCGCCGACGACGTGGTGAGCACCGACTCGGCGACCGCTGAGGCGGTGGCCGAGGCCGAGGCCGACGAAGCCCAGGCCGACGAGGCCGACGAGCCCGACGAGCCCGCCGCTGCGGCCATCAATGAGGCCGGTGACGAATCCGGTGATGCGGCCGAAGCCAACGAGGCCAACGAGGCCAACGAGGCCGACGACGAGTGACGAGGCCGACGACGAGTGACGACTGACGAACGAGGAACCACGACATGGCGAATTTCTCCACCGCTGATGTGAAGCGGCTTCGCGAGCAGACCGGCGCGGGAATGATGGACTGCAAGAACGCCCTCGCGGAGGCCGACGGCAACATCGAGGAGGCCGTCGAGATCCTGCGGGTGAAGGGCGTCAAGGACGCGGGCAAGCGCTCCGCCCGCACCGCGGGCAACGGGCTGGTGACCGCCGAGCTTGACGGCAACAGCGCGGGCGTGCTCGTCGAGCTGAACTGCGAGACCGACTTCGTGGCCAAGAACGAGCAGTTCCAGGAGGTGGCCGCCAAGATCGCGAAGGCGGCCCTGGCACGCAAGGTCACCGACAGGCTCGCCCTGCTGACCACGGAGGCCGAGCCGGGCAAGACCGTCGAGCAGCTCATCGAGGACGCGAGCGCCGCCATCAAGGAGAAGCTCGAGCTCGGCCGTTTCGCCCGCTTCGAGGGCGGTTACGTGACCAGCTACCTGCACCGCACCGACCGTGACCTGCCGCCGACCCTCGGCGTGCTCGTCCAGCTGGACAAGCCGAGCGAGGAGGTGGCCAGGGACCTGGCGCAGCAGATTGCCGCCATGCGTCCGCAGTACGTCACCCGCGACGAGGTGCCGGCCGACGTCACCGAGAAGGAGCGCCGGATCGCGGAGCAGATCACCCGCGACGAGGGCAAGCCGGAGCAGGCGATCCCCAAGATCGTCGAGG
>NZ_JASIAL010000370.1:0-3690 GCF_030042015.1 Trebonia sp.
CTTGCCGACCTGCCGCGGCGGCTTCATGTCGACGTCGAGCCCTTCGGCGCGCAGGTCCGCCGCGACCATTTCGCCGAGTCCCTCGGCGCCGCCACGCGCCGAGCCGACCGTTACCAGGACTCGCATAGCGCACCTCCCTTCGCACTGTCCCGGCCAAGACTTCGCCGGCGGCACCGCCCGCGGCAGGGACAGTGGTCCCGCCATACGGCCCGGGTGCCGCACGGCGCGATCGGCGGGGGAGTCATTGGGCGGTGGGGGCCCCACCGCCAATAGGCTTGGCGTTGTGGGCCCCGCCGGCAACGCGGGTGCGTCGCGCCCGCGGCCTGCTGGGGGTGGTGTGGCGGATGCGCGTGGCGGGGTCAGGGGCAATGGCGGGGGGCAGGCGCGGTGGCGGCGGGAGCGCGTGGCGGGGGTCAGGCGGGGGTGCGGGCGGAGGCCTCGTGGACCAGGTCGGCGAGCCTGGCCAGCGTGTCGGGGTTGGTCTCGGGCAGGACGCCGTGGCCGAGGTTGAACACGTGACCCTCGGCGGTGCGGCCGCGGGTGAGCACCTCGCGGGCGCGTGATTCGATCACGTCCCACGGCGCGAGCAGCACGGCTGGGTCGAGGTTGCCCTGCAGCGCCTTGCCTGGCGAGACCCGGCGGGCCGCCTCGTCGAGCGGGATCCGCCAGTCCACGCCGACCACGTCCGCGCCCGCCTCGCCGAGCAGGCCGAGCAGTTCCCCTGTGCCGACGCCGAAGTGGATCCGCGGCACCCCGGCCGGCGCCAGCGCCGCGAAGATCCGGCTCGTGTGCGGCAGGACCGCCTGCCGGTAGTCCTCCGGGCTGACCGCGCCCACCCAGGAGTCGAACAGCTGCACGGCCGACGCCCCGGCCGCGATCTGCACCTGCAGGAACGAGGTCGCGATGCCCGCCAGGGCGCCGAGCAGCCTGTGCCAGAGGCGCGGGTCGCCGTACATCAGCGCCTTGGTGCGGTCATGGTCCTTCGACGGCCCGCCCTCGATCAGGTAGGACGCCAGCGTGAACGGCCCGCCCGCGAAGCCGATCAGCGGCCGCTCGCCCAGCTCGGCGACCAGGGACCGCACCGCCTCGGTGATGTAGGGCACGTCGGACGGCTCAAGCGGGCGCAGCCGGGACAGGTCGCCGGCGTCGCGGAACGGCCGGTCCACGACCGGGCCGACGCCCGGCTTGATGTCCACGTCCACCCCGACCGCGCGCAGCGGGACCACGATGTCGCTGAACAGGATCGCCGCGTCGACGTCGTACCGGCGCAGCGGCTGCAGGGTGATCTCGGTGATCACCTCGGCCCTGGTGCACGAGTCGAGCATCGGGACGCCCGCCCGGATGCGGCGGTACTCGGGCAGCGACCGTCCGGCCTGGCGCATGAACCAGACGGGGGTGCGGGCAACCGGCTCCCTCCGGCAGGCGCGGACAAACGCGGAGGTCATCTGGGGCTGGGTCACCCACGGATCTTCTCACAACGGGCACGGCCGCCGATGGCGCCTCCGGCGACACGCCGCGCGATATCCCGCGAAAACGGGGGCGTACATGCCAAGATCGGGACGAGTCTGTCCATGGTCGGAGCGAATCCACAGCGAAGGGGGGCACGGCGATGAGCCAGCCGCTCGGCAACTGTCCCGGATGTGGTGGCGACGAGCCCTTCGAGCAGATCCACCTCGGCGATTGCCCGGATACCGGCGGCGAGTGCCCGGAGTGGGCGTGCCCGGCGTGCGGCGCGGCGGTCATCATGGGGACCCAGAGCGCCGATGTTCCCGCCCGCCGGCCCGTCCGTGCCGCGTAGCCGTCGACGCGGACCGGAAGGCCCAACCGGACGCCCGCGCGCCACATCCTGCCCGGCGCGACGTACGCTCAGGCCATGAGGTTCGCGGACGAGCCCGCGACGGCACGGGCAGGCACGCAGGCTGACAGGAAAGCCGTGCCCGCGGTCGCGGAGGCCGTGTTCGCGGCGGCGGTGGCCGACTTGCAGGCGGGCCGGGACGCGATCGGCGACGTGCGGGGCGACATCACGTTCGAGGACTGTCCGGCCCCGCGGCGGCTCGCGCCGTTCGCGGTCGCGATGGCCGCCACCGCCCACCGCGACGGCACAGAAGTCGGCTCGGGCCGGCTCGTGCTGCTGTACGACCCCGACGGCCAGGATGGCTGGACCGGGGTGTTCCGCCTGGTGGCGCAGGTGCACGCGGACGTGGAGCCGGAGATGGCCGCCGACCCGCTGCTCGGCGAGGTTGGCTGGAGCTGGCTGACCGACGCGCTCGACTCCCACGCGCCTGGCTATTCCGCGCCAAGCGGCACCGTGACCCGGGTGATCACGGAGGGGTTCGGCGCCAAGGAGGACGAACCGGCGCTGACCGGGTTCGAGCTGCGCGCCTCGTGGTGCCCGGAGCAGGATGACCTCGGCGGCAGCGTAGCCGCCTGGTGCGACATGATCGTCTCCGCCGCGGGACTGCCGGCGCAGCCACCAGGGACCCGGGCGCTGCCGGCCAGGCGCTCCAGGCCGTCCAGGCCCGCCAAGCCCTCCAGGTCCCCCGGCGGGCGGCGGCGTCGGTGACGGCCGGCCGCGATCCTGGCCCTGGCAAGACAGACCGTGACCAAGCCGGGCCGCAGGCCGGCGACGGGGCGGCGCACGACCGCACCGGGTTGCCCGGCGGCGAACCGGCCGGCAGTGAGCCGGCCGGCACCGGGCGGGCGATCGTCGACCTGGTCGAGCCGGCGGACGGGCTGCCGCCCGTCACGAGCACGCCAGGGGAACTGGCCGCGGCGGTCGGGCGGCTGGCGGCCGGCAGCGGGCCGGTCGCGGTGGACGCGGAACGCGCCTCAGGCTACCGGTACGGGCAGAAGGCCTACCTGGTGCAGCTGCGCCGGGAGGGCGCAGGGACCGTGCTCATCGACCCGATCGCGTGCCCGGACCTGAGCGGCCTCGACGCGGCGCTCGCCGGCGCCGAGGCGGTGCTGCACGCGGCGTCGCAGGACCTGCCGTGCCTGGCCGAGGTCGGCTACCGGCCGCGGCAGCTGTTCGACACCGAGCTGGCCGGGCGGCTGCTCGGGTACCCGCGGGTGGCGCTCGGCACGATGCTCGAGGAAGTCCTCGGCTACCGGCTCGCCAAGGAGCACTCCGCCGCCGACTGGTCGCTGCGGCCGCTGTCGGAGGAGATGCTCAGGTACGCGGCGCTGGACGTGGAGGTGCTGATCGAGCTGCGGCACGCGCTCGCCGCCCAGCTCGCCGCCCAGGGCAAGGCGGAGTGGGCGCGGCAGGAGTTCGCCGCCGTGGCTTCGGCCGCGCTGCCGCAGCCGCGGCCCGACCCGTGGCGCCGCACGTCCGGCATCCACAAGGTGCGCAGCAGGCGCGGGCTCGCGGTGGTCCGCGAGCTATGGGAGGCCAGGGACGCGATCGCCAGGGACGCGGACCTGTCGCCCCGGCGGATACTGTCCGACCAGGCCATCGTGGAGGCCGCCAGGCAGCTGCCTGCCAGCCTGCCGCAGCTGGACAACATCAGCGGGTTCGTCGCGCGCAACGCGCGGCGGCACGGCGCGCGGTGGCTTGCGGCGGTGCGGCGCGCCCGCGAGCTCCCCGACGGCGAGCTGCCCGAGGTCACGGGGCCCGCGGCGGTCGGGCGGCTGGCGGCCGGCAGCGGGCCGGTCGCGGTGGACGCGGAACGCGCCTCAGGCTACCGGTAC
>NZ_JASIAL010000371.1:0-7483 GCF_030042015.1 Trebonia sp.
CGTCTGCTCCTCCCGGCGCAGCCGCAGCACGTCCTCCCACACCAGCGTCCGCGTCTGCGGGTCCAGGCCCACGGTCGGCTCATCAAGGAACAGCACCACCGGGGTGTGCAGCATCCCGCGCGCGATCTCCAGCCGCCTGGCCATGCCGCCGGAGAACGTGGACACCAGGTCATGCCGACGATCCTCCAGCGCCACCAGGCGCAGCACGCGCCCGATCCGCTCCTCCACCTGCGCGCGCGGGACGTGGTACAAGACCGCGTGGAAACGCAGGTTCTGCTCCGCCGTCAGCCGGTCATCCAGTGTCTGCTCCTGGAACACGAGCCCGATCCGGCGCCGCACCGCCTCCGGCTGCCGCGCGACGTCAAACCCCGCCACCCGCACGCGGCCGCCGCCTGGCCGGGTCAGCGTGCACAGCATCCGCACCGTGGTCGTCTTCCCCGCCCCGTTCGGGCCGAGGAACGCGAACACCTCGCCCCGCCTGATCGAAAACGACACGTCCCTGACCGCCTCGATGGCCCCATACCGTTTGGACAGGGACGACACCTCAACCGCCGTCTCGGCGGCAGCGCCCGGACGATCAGCAGCCTGACCCCGGCGCGCGGTTTGCAAGCCGGCCACGACACAGCCCCTTACGCGGTTCCACTTACGGTGCCGCCTGATCACGCCCAGATCCAGCCTGGCCGCCGGCCTGCGACCAGGACAGGACCAGAGGTCACCGACGGCCGGGACCAACTGTCCGCGGGCGAGTCGGGACCGGCTGCGCCGCGACGTCCCCCGGCACGCCCGGGCCAGGACCTAGGGCACCCCTGACCGGGCCAGCGGGCCCTGACCGGGTCGCGAATGACGGCTAGGCTGGTCGACGACAAAGGGTTTCACCACTCGGAATTCGCCTCCTGAAAAGGGAGAGGCGCCCATGTTTGATGATCTGTTCGACAGCCCGTGGAAGATCCTGATCGTCGCGGTCGTGGTTATCGTGCTGTTCGGGTCGAAGAAGCTGCCCGATGCCGCGCGTTCGCTGGGCAGGTCGATGCGCATCCTGAAGACCGAACTGCAGGCCCGCGACGACGACGAGCCGGCCGCGCCGCCCGGCGTGGCCGACTCGGCTCCCGCGGCGCCCGCGGCGCTCCCGGCCTCCGCTGATCCCCAGGCACAGATCGCCGCGCTTCAGGAGCAGATCAACAACCTGCAGCGGACGGTCGCCGCCGACGGCACGGCCGCGGCGGACACCAGCCAACCCCGCTGACCGTCAGCCAGCGGGACAGGATTTGGCTCCAGGCACGCGAATTGCCCGCGACCTTAATCAGCCGCTGGGGCGGACGGGTTGGCGACGGCGACGAAGACGCCGTTGACCGCGGCAGCCGCCTGGGCCTTGATCATCTCGGCCGGGCGCTCGCGCTGCTGCCTGGTCAGGGTGTCTGCCGTGGTGCCTGGCCGGTCTGGGCGAGAGTGTCCAGGACGGTGGCGGTGGCCGGTGCGGGCTGGGCGGGACCGGCCTGGTGCCAGGCGGCGATGTGGCGTCCGCCGAGTTGCGGCAGGGCGCAGACGGTCACCGGGGCCTGCCCGAGGGCCAGCCGGGGGATGATGGCCGCGCCGCGCCCGGCCGCGACCAGGGCCAGGACGGAGGGAAACTCAACGCAAACATCCCCGGCCGGGATGCGGATGCCGGCCTCGGCCGCGAGCCGCCGCAGGGCGTGGTCACAGGCGGTACCGGGAGGCCCGGCCACCCAGGGGCGCCCGGCCAGGTCACGCAGGCTGCGGGGGCTGACCTGCCAGTCTGGCGGGATGACCAAGAGGTAGGGGTCCAGGGCCAGCTGCCGCAGGCCGAGGCCGGGCTCGGCGGGCGGGGGGCTGGCGGCGTCGTACTCGGTCAGGACGATGTCCAGGTCGCCGCGGCGCAGATCAGCTAGCGCAGCTGGCCCGTAGCGTTCGGCGATGACGGGCTGGATAGCCGGGCTCGCGGCGGCCAGGCCGCGCAGCGCGGGGCCGATCAGCGGGGCCATGACGCTCTGGAAGGCCGCGACCCGCACCGGGCCGGACACCTGGCCGGTCAGCTCGGCCAGGTCCCGTTCGGCCTGGCGGAGCTGGGCCGCGACCCGCTCGCCGTGGGCCGCCAGCAGCCGCCCGGCTGCGGTCAGGCGGACCTGCCGGCCGGAGCGGTCGATGAGGCTGGCGCCGGTCTCCCGCTCCAGGGCCAGCAACTGCTGGGAGACCGCAGGGGGGCTCAGGTGCAGCGCGCCGGCGGCGCCGGCGACGCTGCCGTGCACGGCGACCGCCTGCAGCACGCCCAGCCTGCGGGGGTCGATCATCCGCAAGTCCTGCTTTCGCTTAACGGAAGATAATTCACCTTTACTTTTATATCGTGGCGGGCCACGATGACGGGCATGACCAAGGCAACCGAACTGACCGTCAGGACCTGGTCGGCGACAGCCGACGCCCAGGGCGCCGCAAACTACAGCAGTTACTTCACCGGCACCCTGCTGCCCCAGCTGCGCAAGCTGCCCGGTTTCGAGGGCGCGTACCTGCTGCGCCGCGACCTTGACGGGAACGGCACTGTCGAGCTGACCGCGCACACGTTCTGGGAATCCCCCGCCGCGATCCGCGCCTTCGCCGGGAACGACATCACGGTCGCCATCATCGAGCCGCAAGCCCGGGCCATGCTGCTGGACTTCGACCGCACCGCCACCCACCGCAGCGTGGCAGCCGACGCCCGGAGCTCCTCATGATCGCCGGCCACCCGTGGCCCCGATCACCGCACGGCGGGAATGACGCTCCGGCGCGATCCGCGCACGACAATCAGCTGCCCGTCGGTGACCGGGACGATCAGGCGCGGCAGCGGTGCGGCCAGCAGCTGGCGGTGCCGCTCGGCCCGCTCCGGATCGCCGTAGTGCGCGAGCACCGAGAAGGAGACCAGTTCCATCGCCGTGGTGGTGGCCAGCTCTGGCGCCTTCCACCGGGTGTCCTCTGAGACGCAGGGCAGCAGGTCCGGGGTAGCCAGGTGCGCGCCCGCGCTCATGCCGACGTAGACCAAGGCCCCCGATCGCACCAGTGGCGGGACCAGGCCGGTGAACCCGGACAGCATCGCATGGTGCAGCAGGTGGAAAGCGTTGCCGCCGGTAACAAAGACCAGCCCTGCCTGCCCCAGCTGCGCTGCGACCCGTTCCCGTGAGGCACCAGCCAGCGGCAGCACAGTGACCTGGAAGCCCATGCCCGCCAGATGATGCATCTCGTCCTGCACATACGCCTGATCGTCCAGCACATCCGCCGCCGTCGGCACGTACACCACGGGCGTGCCGCCCGGGTCGCCATCCAGGAGCGCGGGCAGGCAGTCAAAACGCCTGGACCCGAGGATCACCGTCTGCACGGCCGAAACATACCGGGCCATTGCGCCAAGCCGGAATCCCATGCAGCCAGCACAACGCCGCCGCTTGCCGTGGCGCGGCTCGAAAGAGGCGCGAGCGCCCCAGTGGTCCGCAATTAGGCATGCCTGCCACGGTTCTTTTCATTTGCGTGATCAGCGGCCTGGGGTACATGCTGGCCCAGCAGCTGGTCGGGGCCGGCGGAAGGTGCACCGGCTGTCCCGTGCATGCAGGTATGGTGCGGTTGGGGCGCGCCGGGTGAGGCGCTCAGCGGTCGTTGCCGGCGCGCAGCCAGGCGATGTAGTCGGCGGCCGCGCGTTCGGTGTCGTAGGCGGGCCGGTAGCCGGTGTCGTGCTGGAGGCGGGTGATGTCGAGGTAGCCCGGCTGGCTGGTCCGGCCGGCGGGCAGGTCGATCTGGGCGTCTGGGATGACTTTCCTGATCGCGGCGATGACCTCGGCGTTGGTTGTCGGCCGGCCGGAGGCGACGTTGTAGGTGGGGTGGCTGAGCTGGCCTGCCAGCTGCAGCAGCGCGATGGCCCGGCCGCAGTCCTTGACGTAGCACAGGTCGGTCGAGTCGCCGGCGCAGACGGGGAAGGGCAGCGGCGACAGGTCCGGCGCGGTGCCGCGCACGGCGGCGTGGATGAGCTGGGGGGCGGCACAGAACCGCCCGTCTGCCCGGCCGAGCGGCCCCCAGACGGCGCTGATGCGGTAGCTGACGATCTCGATGCCGGTCGCGCCGGCCAGGTGGCCGGTGAGCAGCTCGCCGATCTTCTTAAATGCCGGGATCGCGTGGCCCGGGGTCATCGGCAGCGGCATGTCTTCGCCAAGCGAGCCGCCGGCGGCGATGCCGCCGTACACGCCGATCGTGCTGGCGACGCCGACGCGCTGCACGCCCCAATCCTGGGCGGCCTGCACGACGTTGAGCAGGCCGCCGATCGCCTTGCGCGCGGCCTCGACGGGCTGGCCGGAGCCAGGCGGCCAGGGCACGGACCCGGCCAGATGCACGATGCCGGTGATCTTGTGGCGGGCACCGGCCGCCAGCAGCGCCGTCAGGTCGGTGATGTCGGCCTGCTCCACCGCCACCTGGGCGCCGGCCAGGCCGGCCGGCGCGGCGGCAGTCCGGCGCTGGACCAGCACGCAGCCCTCGCCCAGGTCAAGCAGTGCCCGCACGGTGTGGGTGCCGATGAAGCCCAGGCCCCCGGTGACCAGGATCATCCCGGCCCGCCCTTCCTGCCGTCCGCCTGATCATCAGTGATACTGACGATCAGGCTAGCAGTAGAATCGGCGGGTGTCCATGACCGGCGGGCCGGGCCCCGAAGTGAGCAGGCGCCTGGGCTACCTGCTCAAGCACGCGCAGCTTCAGATGAACGAGCTGACCACCAGGGCGCTGGCGCCGTACGGCATCGACGGCCGCGAGCTGGCGGTGCTGCTCGTCCTGGCCGCATGCGAGCCGGCGTCCCAGCAGCAGGCGGCACAGCGGCTGGGCATCGACCGCACGACGATGGTCGCGCTGCTTGACGCCCTCCAAGGCAAAGGCCTGGTCGCACGCCATCCGCACGCCGGCGACCGGCGCCGCAACGTGACCGAACTGACCGACGCCGGACACGACACCCTCCGACGGGCCAGCACGGCAAGCGATGCGGCCGAGCGCGAGTTCCTCGCGCCGCTCACCCCGCGGGCCGCCCGGCAGCTGCGGAACTCGCTGCTGGCCCTCGTGACCCGTCCCGGCAGCCAGCAATCCTGACGCGCCCAGGCCGGGCGGCGTGGGCGGTACTGGGATCGAACCAGTGACCCCTCGGGTGTAAACCGAGCGCTCTAACCGCTGAGCTAACCGCCCGTTTCAGTTTTCCGGAAACCTCCTCTGAACTTGAGGGTTCAGTCGGCAGGGCACACGCTTGGCCAAGTGCTCTGCCACTGAGCTGTGCGCCCGTCCTCGTGCCGCACGATCGCCGCTGCACGAAATCGCTGCCAGGGTACCGGTTCCCGATGGGCCGCCGGTACCGGACGGGTGCCTGGCGCGGGCGGGACAGGCCGTGGCCGCGCAGCCGCCGCGTACGGACGCGTAAGGAGAGGAAGGGCGTGTTGCGCGCCACTGGGGACGCGGCCATACTCAGCCCGGGAAGATCATCGCCCGTCGGGGAGTCTCAAGGAGGAGAGATGCCGGACAGGATCCTGACCAGCCACGCGGGCAGCCTGCCGAGACCAGAGGACCTGATCGCGCTCAATCACGAGCGGGCGGCAGGGACTTTCCCCGACGAAGCGGAATATCTCCGCAGACTCCGCGCGGCAGTGTCAGACGTGGTCGCTCGCCAGCGGTCGATCGGCATCGACCTGGTCAACGACGGCGAATACGGGCACTCGATGGGCCAGCGCTACGACTACGGCGCATGGTGGACCTACGTCTACCAGCGCCTCGGCGGAATCGAACTGGTGCCGATTTCGATAGCGGAAATGCCACAGGCCAAGGGCAAGCCGGGCGAGATCAGGCTGGCGTCCTTCGGGGAGCGCCGGGACTGGCTGGCGTTCGCCGACGCCTACATGGATCCGAGTTCCGGTGCCTCGGTGCCGAACCGGGAGGATGCGGTCACCACCCCGGTCGCCGTCGCGCCGATCACCTACCAGGGGCAGGAGGCCGTGCAGCGGGACATCGCGGACATGAAGGCGGCGATGGCGGCCGCGGGGGTCTCCGATGGCTTCCTGAACTCGGTGGCACCCGGCAGCTGCGGGCGGTTCGGCAACCAGTACTACGCCGACGACGAGGAGATGCTGTGGGCCTGCGCGGAGGCGATGCGCGAGGAGTATGCGGCGATCGTCGACGCGGGCCTGATCGTGCAGCTTGACGACCCGGCGATCGCCGAGAACTGGGATCAGATCAACCCCGCGCCGAGCGTGGCTGACTACAGGCGCTTCACGATGAAGCGGGTCGAGGCGCTCAACTACGCGATCCGCGGGCTGCCGCGAGACCGGATCCGCTTCCATCTGTGCTGGGGAAGCTGGCACGGCCCGCACACCACCGACCTGCCGATGGCCGACATCATCGACGTCATGCTCGCGATCAACGCGGGCGCGTACTCGTTCGAGGCCGCCAACGTGCGGCACGAGCACGAGTGGAAGGTCTGGCGGGACGTGAAGCTGCCCGACGGGAAAGTCATCCTGCCCGGCGTGGTCAGCCACTCCACCAACGTGATCGAGCACCCGGAACTCGTCGCCGACCGGATCGTCAGGTACGCGCAGGCCGTCGGCCCCGACAACGTCATCGCGTCCACCGACTGCGGTCTCGGCGGCCGGGTGCATCCGCAGATCGCATGGGCGAAGCTGGAAACCCTCGCCAAGGGCGCCGAGCTGGCTTCCGGCCAGCTATGGGGCTAGCTCTTCACACGCCCCCGCCAACGTGGTATCTACGTGAATGCGATCAGCCCGACAATCCCCTGGAGGAAGCCGCGATGGCGCGTCTGGACGTACGAGTCCCTACCCCCGATGGCACAAGCAACGGGACGCTGCACGTCCCTGACGGGGATGGCCCATGGCCAGGGGTGGTGATCTTCCCTGACGCCGGGGGGTTCCGTGAGACGTTCCGGCAGATGGGCGACCAGCTGGCGAGCATGGGTTACGTCACGCTGATCCCGGACATCTACTACCGCGCGGGCGAGTGGGCGCCGTTCGACATGGCCACGGCGTTCACGGACGAGAAGGAGCGGACCCGGCTGTTCGGCATCATGAGCACGCTCACCAACGACCGGATCATCGCCGACGCGGACGCCTACGCCGAGTTCGTCCTGGCGCGGCCCGAAGTGACCGGGTCCGCGATCGGCACCACCGGATACTGCCTGGGCGGGCGCATGTCGCTGGTGGCGGCGGGCGGCATCGGTCCCAAGATCGCCGCGGCCGCGTCCTTCCATGGCGGCCGGCTCGCCGTCGCCGACGATCCGGCGAGCCCCCACCTGGCGGCCGGCCGTATCACCGCCACCGTCTACGTCGCCGGCGCCATCGAGGACAACTCGTTCACCGTCGACCAGGCCGAGCTGCTTGAGGGCGCGCTCACGGACGCCGGGGTCGACCACACGGTCGAGTTCTACCCGGCCCACCACGGGTTCGCGGTGCCCGACAACGGGACCTACGACGAGAAG
>NZ_JASIAL010000372.1:0-5253 GCF_030042015.1 Trebonia sp.
GACCCGCCGCTGGTGCTTGTCTGCTTCGACCTGGGCAGTTCGACGCTGCGGGCGATCCGCGGCCACGGCGCGTTCGTGGTCAACGTGCTCGGCCACCGGCAGCGGCACCTGTCGGCCAACTTCGCCAGGCGCGGCCTGTGCGCGGCCTGGGACGGGGTGCGGCACCGCCGCGGCCTGACCGGCAGCCCGCGGCTGGACGGCGTGCTCGCGGTCGTCGAGTGCACGGTGGAGCACGCACTCCCTGGCGGGGACCACGAGATCGTCATCGGCCGCGTCCGGCACGTGGAAACCAGCGGCGACGGGACACGGCCGCTGGTGTTCTGGCGGGGCAGCTACGCCTCGCTCGGGGAGCAGCTGCCCGCCTAGCGCACCGGCTGTGCAGGCCGCTTGCGGCAGCTCCGGCTGCACAGGCGCCGGCGGCGCGTATCTGCCGGATCTGCATTCGCATCCGCACCAGTGCGCTCTCCGCTATCCGAAGATCGCGAAGACTTTTTTTATGGCGTAGACCTTTTGCACTCGTAGCTGCGAAAAGTCTTCGCGATCATGGCCGACGGCCTGGTGCGGGGCAGCTGGTGCCTGTGGTGCGCGCCGCCGGCGGCCCGGGAAAAAACAGCCCGGGCTAACCTGGCGTCGTGAGTGCGGGGGCGTTTGTACATCGGAGCCGGTCCCGGCCAAGGGGCCTTGGCCCGGCTCCTGCCCAGGAGGTGTCACATCCCCGTCGATGCGATTGAACAGGACGAACAATGACAGACGGCAACTTCCTGACAGGCGGCAGCGGTCTCATCGCCGTGGACAAGATCGGGAATCACGTGCTGTTCCTCAACCCGGTGACCTATGACACCGAGCTGACGCTCGACGGCTTCGCGCCCAGAGTGCACGAGCTGCTCATCTCCCCCGATCACCGCTTCGCGTACGTTCCTGTCTACGGTGACGGGATCCACGGGAACAATCCCCATCCCGGTCACCTTGTCGCCCGGTTTGACCTGCGGAAACGACGGCACGATGGTGACTTCAGCACGTATCCGTACCTGGCTCCGCACGGCCTGCGCTGGGGTGCCCGCGGCCAGCTGTACTGCGTGTGCGAGAACAGCGGCGTGGCGCTGGAGATCGACCAGGAAAGCGGCGAGATCGAGGACGTGATCGAGCTGGGCTCCAACAAGGCGCACCGTATCGAGGTGCTGCCGGACGGCAGCAAGCTGTACACCGAGAACGAGGAGGACACGTTCGGGACCGTCGTGGACCTGGTCACACGGCGGGTGATCAAGAAGATCCCCACGCCGAACGGCTCCGCCGGAGTCGGCATGTCTCCTGACGGGCAGACGGTCATCTACGTCGACGCCCAGGAGCCGCAGATCCTGGTGGTGGACACGGCCTCGGACGAGGTCCGCTCGACGATCAGGCTGGCCGGGCACGAGAAGGCGGCCCAGATCGCGCGCTACAGCCCCGACGGCAGGTACCTCGTCGTCACCAGCTTCGAGGCACCGCTGGCGACCGTGCTGTCCGCCGACCTTGCGTCACAGGCCCTGCTGCACCTCGGCCAGGGCCCGATGAACATGGCCTTCCACGAGGACGGGGAAACGGTAGTGATCGCCAATCACAACGAGGGGTCGCTGGCCGTGTGCAACCTAAAGCGCGGCGAGGTGCTGCGCACCGTGCAGGCGGGTGTCGGCGTGGAGACCCTGTCGTTCTTCTAGATCCGGTCGTGCCAGATCTCGATCGCCTCGACAATTCTGCTGACTACGACGCCGGCTCGCTCACTGAGCTGGCGGACCGCGGTCGAAGGTCCCGTGCCGACCCGCGCCTTCGGCGAACCGGGCGGCGCCTGCGCTGGCCTCGGTGACCAGCGCCGCGCGCCCGTGCGCGAACTCCGACGCCATCGCGGCGGCCTCGTCAAGGCCCTCGGCGTCCAGCACAGACGCGCGGTCGCTGCGCAGGCAGACCTGCGGGAACGCGGCAAGCCCGGCGGCCAGCTCCTGGGCGGCGGCCAGCGCCTGCCCGGCCGGCACGACGCGGTTGGCGAGCCCGATCGCGGCCGCCTCGGCGGCGTCGACCGCGCGTCCGGTGAGGATCATGTCCATCGCCCGGCTGGTGCCGATCAGCCGGGGCAGGCGCACCGTGCCGCCGTCGATCAGCGGGACGCCCCAGCGCCGGCAGAAGACGCCGAACACCGCGGTCTCATCGGCGACCCGCAGGTCGCACCACAGGGCCAGTTCCAGGCCGCCGGCCACCGCGTACCCGGAGACCGCGGCGATGACCGGCTTGGACAGCCGCAGCCGGCTCACCCCCATCGGCCCGCCGCCGTCGGGGCTGACGCGGTTGCCGCGCTCGGTGCCCATCGCGGTCAGGTCGGCGCCGGAACAGAAGACGCCGCCCGCGCCGTGCAGCACGGCAACGGCGGCGTCCGGATCGGCGTCGAACGCGCGGAAGGCCGCGGCGAGCTGGGCCGCGGTCGGGCCGTCGACGGCGTTGCGGCGCGCTGGGCGGTGCAGGAAGACGGTCGTGACCGCCCCCGACTTCTCGACGCGGACTGCCTGATCAGTCATTTCCGTTCTCCTCGCTGCCCGGCTGGGTAGCGTACAAGCATGACAGCCAACTCTGGGTGGCGGCCCCGGCACGACGATCCGTTGTTCATCCTGGCCATGGATCACCGCGAATCGTTCGGCAGGACCCTGTTCGATGTCAAGAACGACCAGCCGGACGCTGCCGAGGTCGCCGCCATGCGAGCTGCCAAGCACCTCATCTACGAAGGTTTGCAGGAGGCCCTGCCCGCGGTGACGTACGGGCGCATCGGGGTGCTTGTCGACGAGCGGTACGGGCAGAGCGTCATCGACTCGGTCCGCGGCAGCGAGCAGCCGCTGGTGCTTGCGGTGCCGGTCGAAGCCAGCGGCCACGAGTGGTTCACGCTGGAGTGGGGGCAGGAGTGGCGCAAGCACGTCGAAACGGTCCGCCCCGATTACTCCAAGGTGCTGGTCCGCGATAACCCGGACTTCGACCCCAAAGAGCGCGAAGGGCAGTTCGAGCGCCTCGCCGAGGTCAGCGCCGGGCTGCGCGGCATCGGCGTGCCGATGCTTTACGAGCTGCTCGTGCCGGCCACCGACGCCCAGCTTGCGCAGGCCGGCCAGGACGCGGCCAGGTACGACCATGACATCCGCCCCGGCCTGGTCACGCAGGTAATCGCGGACAACTACGCGCATGGCGTGGAGCCCGCGATATGGAAGGTCGAGGGCCTGGAGACCGTGGCGGCGGCGCGGCAGGTGGCCGGGCAGGCCAAGGCCGGCGGCCGGACAACGGACCTGATCGTCCTTGGCCGGGACGCGCCGGCCGACCGCCTCGATCACTGGCTCGAGGTGGCCTGCCAGGTCGAGGAGTTCGTCGGGTTCGCGATCGGGCGCAGCATCTGGGAGGACGCCGTGCGCGGCTACGCGGCGTCCGACCGCGGGGAGGCGGCGGCGGCCCGCGTACGCGACCAGGTCGCCGAGCGCTACCTGGGCTTCATCGCGCACTGGAAACGCTGACGCCGTGGTCCCTGGCGTGTGGCACACGCGGTTGCGGGCGGGCAGACGCCACCCTTCGTTCGGGATCCCTGGATGTGCCTGGCGGGGCTGGCTCCCGGTCCTGTGCTCGTGCGGGCTCTTCTGCGCGCCTGGGGTGTTACGGCAGCGGAATAAGCGTGAGGTAGGCCACACCCAGGAGCCCGCGGGATCCGCGGAGCCAGACGGACAGGTGATCGTCGGCCATCTTCCTGGTCTCGGCCGCCAGCGGGTGATCCTGATGGTCCGCGAGCCACTCCTCCACGTCCGCCATGGAACCGGACTCGAAGTCATCCCATTCCTGGAGGCTGGCGGTCTCGATCCATTCCGGCCGGAACCCGGCCATCATCGCCAGATCGATGAGCCCGGGCAAGTCGTAGTGATCCTGGGCAGTGATGCCAGGCCACACGGCGGCGATCTCGGCGGGGGTCGGCGGATGCTCCCAGAAGCATTCACCGACGAACACCCGTCCCCCTGGGTTGACCAGTCGGCGGAGCGCGGGCAGCGCATCGAGGGTGTGCTGCGGCGGCTTGGCCTCGCTGAGCGCGTGGGTGGCGCCGACACACAGGACCAAGTCGGCCGGCCCGCGCGCGGTGCCGACCGCGGACTCCTCGAAGAATGACACCCGCCGGGCGAGCCCGCGGGCCATCGCGCTGTCCCGGCCCCTGGCGAGATCGGCGTCGCTGAGGTCGATCCCTGTACCGACCGCGCCGGGGACGGTGGCGAGGATGCGGAGCATCAGCTCACCCCAGCCGCAGCCGACGTCCAGCACCGTGGCCGGGCGTGTCCTGGCGAGCCGGTCGACGATGCGTGCGGCTCTGCCCTCGGACAACGGGCCGTGGAACATGAGGCGGGTAAGGCGCGGCGGGAGGTCGTCAGTCATCACCGCGACCCTAGACTTCCCGGGCCCGTACGGACAATTCATTATTGTCATCCGCGTAACCAATAGATAGGCGCCGGTTATCCGGCTGCCGTTCGGGATAAGTGTTTAGCTTTCCAGCGAACGGATGATCAGCGGGGTGGCGGTGGCGGACCACCTGGCCACCACGGCGTCGAGCTCGGGGAGTTCCGGCTCGGTGACGTACAGGCCACGGGCCGGGACGGTCGCGGCGAGCTCCACGAGGACCGGGCGCAGGTGGACTTCGACGGCGAGCAGGTGGCCGGGCCAGCCGCCGGTCATCACCGGGACCGCCGTGACGCCGGCCAGCCCGTTGGAGCCGTAGCGGTCGAGGAACGCCTTGAGCATGCCGGTGTAGGACGCCTTGTAGGTGGGCGAGGCGAAGATCGCGACGTCCGCGCTCGCGACCGCCGCCGTCAGCCCGGACAGGACAGGATCCGACCAGTCGAACAGGCGGGCGGCGTGCTCGGTGAGGTCGATCTCCAGGCGGTCGGCCGGCGCGCCCAGGCCTGCGGCGATCGCGTCGGCGACGGCCAGGGCGACGGAGTGCGTGCGTGATTGCGGCTTGGGGTTGCCGGTGATGACGGCGATCGTCGTCATGGCGCGGTCACGTGCTCGTGGGTGGGGGCGAACGGGGTCAAGGTTTCTCCGTTTTCTGCTGGTGCCGGATGGGTCCAGAGGCCGCGGCGCGCCAGGATCGGGAGGACGGCCTCGCCGAACCAGTACGCCTCCTCCAGGTGCGGATAGCCCGAGAGGATGAACTCGCTGATGCCGAGGCTCGCGTATTCCGTGATGCGTTCGGCGACCTCGGCGTGGCTGCCGACC
>NZ_JASIAL010000373.1:0-27880 GCF_030042015.1 Trebonia sp.
TAGAGCCATCTGAGATATACTGATCGCGAAGGAGGCAGCAATGACCAAGACCCTCGTGGAGATCGACGACGAGTACCTCGCGGCTGCGCAGCAGGCGCTGGGCACCGCCACCAAGAAGGACACGGTCAATGCTGCCCTCCGCGAGGTCGCCGCGCTGGCCGCCAGACGGCGTGACCTGCAAAGGCTCACCTCCGGCGGACTGCCCGACCTCGAAGAACAGGACGTGATGCTGGCCGCATGGCAGCGGTAGCCCGCTACCTGGCAGACACCAGCGCCCTCGCCCGCCTGCGCCATCCGCACGTGGCAGCGGTCCTGGCGCCGCTGATCGAGTCGGGAGTGGTGGCCACCTGCGGTTTCATCGAGTTCGAACTCGGCTGGGCAACCCGCACCGGGGCGGAGTTCGGCCAGGTACGAGCCGACCGCGACGCTGGCTATGAGTGGCTGGCCACCCATGATGGGGACTGGCGGAGAGCGCTTGACGTCCAGGGCGCCTTGTGGCGGGGCGGGCGCATCAGGGCGGTCGGCCTGCCTGACCTGCTGATCGCGGCGGTGGCCGAACGCGAACGTGTCACCGTTCTGCATTACGACGGTGATTACGAGCTGATCGCGCAGATCACGGGCCAGCCGGTGCAATGGGTCGTACCCCGCGGAACGGTGCCCTGACCTCAGTAACATTCAGGCCTTTGTACTCGGGCTGCTCCGGGGCCGGAGCCGAAGGCGGGTCTAGGCGCCTGAAGCCGGGCGGCCGCGGCCGTAGATCTCCGGGAACTCGCGCATGATCGCTGCGACTGTCTGCCCGGCTGTCATCGCCGTGCCATCGACGGCGAAATACCGGTATCCGCCCTGGTTGCCGGCGATCGTCGTGTCGGTGCTATCCAGCGGGCCCACCCTGTCGCGCCACTCCTGCGTGGTCTGCTTGGCGCGCGTGATCCGGCGGCGCTGCCGCTCGTCCGGCTGCACGAGCAACTGCACCATGCACACCTCGTCGACCTCGGGGACAAGCTCGCGGAAGCGCAGGAAGTCATCGCGGGTGGTGAAAAAGCTCCCCGCGATGACGTTCCCGAACCCGGCAGCCCAGTAGTTGCGGACGAGAGCCCCGACGTTGGCTCGCAGCAGCCGCCAGAACGCCTCGTCATACAAGCACGGGTTGACCTGGCCCAGATCTTCGGCATCTATCCGCGCCGCGCGCGGCGTGTGCGGCAACAGCGCACGGATGATCGTGGTCTTGCCGGCACCCTCCTGCCCACAGATAAGGATCAGACGGCGGACCGCAGGACCCGGATACGGGACTTCACTGAAGCTGGTCATGATCTGCCAGCTTCCCACAGCAGCAGCCTGCGGTTCCGGCCGCCACACCTCGAACACGGGCATGCACCCTTGAGCGGAAAGCGGCACGAGAGTCGCGTGGCCGCCCAAACGGGGACTCGTTCCAGCATCTTTCCTGGCTCTGCTCGATCGTGACACCCGATGCTGCATAGGTAAGGATTGATGGTGTGAGTGACGCTTTGACCTACCATGCGGCATTGCAGTTGCTTGGGAGGACTACTAGAAGCCGGCTGGTGACTTTGCTGGATGCTGTCGCGACGACCGGGTTGACAGCGTGGGCGGCAGGAGCCTTGGCCGCTGGGCAACGCGTTGATCTGCCGCTGAGCATTTTCGAGCTGAAGACCGAAATCGTTCTGTACGCGCACGAGGTGGTCCGGCGGATTTCGGACTGGCGTACTGGCCTGTCCCGTTTTGACCGTTCTGAGCGGCTCGCCGCGGCGCACGCGGTTCTGGTCATATCGTCATATTTCGAGGCAGCAGCGCAAGCGGATCTTCCGGTATCCATGGAACGTCTAGCACTGACCAGCGCGGAACAGGCGGCGCTAGCCACGGGAAGCAAAGTGCCAGACGGATACGTCGAGATCATCGAGTTCCTGCTACGGGAACCACTGCCGCTTCCCGAGCCGCACCGGTCTCATGCCGAAGTCCGGCACAAGCTTGCGAGCTGCTATGACGGGTTGTCCAACCGGCTCATGAAACTCATCTCGGGCATGGCGGTGTGGGACGAACTCGACGGCGACAGCAAGCATGCGCTGGACGAAGCGATCCACGCGCTGCCGCCGAGAGCTCTCGACCGGTATGACGATGGATACCGCTTCTTGGCCATGGACAACCGCGAGTTCGCGGTCTGGGCAGGCCTAACCGAAGTCCGCGCGGTGGGCGCCGCTTTGTCGGGAATGTCGTCGCTTCTGACAGAGATGACCCTCCGCCGCCCGGGCCAAAGGCCACGCATGCATCTTGCAATGAGCTACCGCGCTGCTCTGACCGAGCCGATCATAGGCTCCGGGCAGGCACCTGATGGCGTGGTGCTTCCCTCCCTAGGGGAAGGCTACGTGAATCCCGTCTGCCGAGTCGCGGAGATCAGGCCGGGAGACAGGCCAGCGGAAAGCCAGTGGTGGGAGGCCCAGGAGCTAGTGCCGGATATCGAGGCGTTTTTCGCGGGTTATCTGACTTCACCGCGGGCCGCTGGGCTCCCGCTGGTGGTGCTTGGTGAACCGGGATCTGGAAAGTCCAAGCTGGCCGAGGTTCTGGCAGCGCGGCTGCCGGAACAAGATTTCCTCCCTGTCTTGATCCAGCTGCGCGATGTAGCCGCGGAGTCCATGATCCAGGAACAGATCGAGCAGGCTATCTTCCAGCGGCCCGGTGAGCGGGTCAGCTGGCATGACCTGGTTGAGGCGGCCGAAGGAGCACTGCCGGTCGTGCTGCTTGACGGGTTTGATGAACTGGTCCAGGCGACCGCAGTGAACCGGTATGACTACCTGGAACAAGTGCGGGATTTCCAGCTCAGGCAGGCGCAGGTCGGCCACCCGGTTGCGGTGATCGTCACGAGCCGTACCGTTGCCGCCGACCTGTCCCGGTTTCCGGTGGGTAGCCTTGTCCTGCAGTTGCAGCCGTTTACTGAAGACCAGGTACGCCGCTGGCTGGAGATCTGGGACCGCCATAATGCTCCCGTCCTAGCTGCGCGAGGACTGCGGCCGCTGCCTGCCGAGACCGCGCTTGCGCACCGCGAACTCGCCGAGCAGCCCTTGCTCCTGCTGCTAGTGGCTATCTTCGATGCCACAGACAACGGTCTTCAGCGGCTCGATACCCGAATGGGACGGGCTGAACTGTACGAGCGTCTGCTTACCGAATTCGCTTTCCGCGAGGTCAGCAAGTCGGCACGCAACCGGGCGCTGTCGGCCCTCCGGCAACGCCAGCTGGCAGCGCGCGAAGTTCAGCGCTTGGCTGTCGTCGCGCTCGCCATGTTCGCCCGCGGGCAGCAGGCCGCCAGCGAAGCAGAGCTGAACCAGGACCTGCCGGTTCTTTTCCCTGATGATGACGACACGGAGATCGACCCAGACGCCGCTCTCACACCCGCGCAGCGCGCGACCGGCCGGTTCTTCTTCGTCCACAAATCCGAGGCCCGCCGGCACGATGAGCGCATGCGAAGCTATGAGTTCCTGCACGCTACGTTCGGGGAGTTCCTCGTGGCCCGGCTTGCCGTCACCGCACTGCGTGACATAGCGGAATACAGGCAGGTGATGCGCCGCGGGACGACTGCGGCAGGCCCCCTCGACGACGGCTTCCTGTACGCGACGCTATCATTTTCATGCCTGGCGAGCCGGACTCCGATCGTGCGTTTCATGAGCGAGCTGCTTCAGCAGATCCCCGGCGATGAACGCGCTCGCTGCCGGGAAATGCTCTGCGATCTCATCACGGGATCACTATATCCGCATCCGAACCGGTCATTTCAGCGCTATGAGCCGATGCGGTACGCGATTCCCCGGCGCCTTGCCTGCTACTCCGCCAATCTTGTGCTGATGCTCGTCGTCATGGTTGGCGAGGTCAGTGCAACAGAATTCTGCGGGACAGCCGATACAGGTAAGAAATGGGCAGAGTACGGCTACCTTTGGCGTTCTGCATTCACATCCTCAGAGTGGAATAGCCTCATCGACACCATCCGCGCGCGGATCAGCCGCAGGGGCGGACCGGTAGAAATAAATCTGACAAGGGATGATGGATCGCCAGTATCGCCGATTGACAGCTTCGTCGTAACGGAGAAGTCTAGCGAGCTGACAAACTTCGATGTTCACCTATCTTCGCACGAAGATGTTTCCTACGACGTAGAAATACCATTCGGCAACAGGGCGAGTCGCATATTTCGCGATATCGCATTTACGCCCAGCTGGCAGACCGCAATGCTCTTGCTCCAGACCGTTCCTTACCTGCGGGCCTTGGATGGTGAAATCCGTTATCAGCAAAACGACGGAAGTGCCGACTTGCCCGGATACATGCTGGCACGTCTGGACTACGCTCGCGGGGAATCGCCGAGCAGGCGGCAGAAGCTTTACGAGTCATTCGCTGCTACGATGGCGATTAGCGCAGAGTTGAGAGAACAGTTTCTCATTCGACTGCTGCAGGACGCTGCCGATTTCCCAGCCTCGGCAACGGTCGAGATTCTGCGGAAGGTGAGTAGCCTGCCTCCCACAGGGACCTACATCGCACTTTTGAACGGCCTATGGGAGAAGGCAGACTCAGCAGAAGATCGAAACTCGCTTATCGAGTATGTATCTGATATCCGCACCTCGTGGCCGGAAGACACGGTAAGTTCGGTGAACAAGGAACTCCTGAGCCCAATGCCACCGGCTTTAGGGCGAAACGATCGGGCGCTGATCCGGTTTCCGGTTGCGCTGTGTGATCGTTCCTGGCTGCGGGCCTGTTGTTCAGGTTGCCTGCGAGATGGGTGAGGCTCCCGCTAGAAGTGTGATTGTCTACGTCCCACTTCGTCGCCGGAGCCTCACGTGCCTTCTTCTTACCCTGTCCCGTCGGATGCCGTGCCAGTTTCGGGCGGGATGATGGTCGCGGTGCCGCTGGAGCTGCTGGCGTCGCCGCTGAAGAGCGGCAGGGACCTGGGCGACAGCGACCGGTCCGCGCTGGTCATCGGGGGCACGGGGAAGATCCGCACGGGCGGCACGGTCGTGTTCTGCAAGGTGGTCGCGGTCGCGGAAGCGCTGGTGAAACGGGACGGGCAGGTCCGGGCGAAAGGCAGCCCGGTGCATCACGCGACGCTGGGGCCACTGGAGGCCAAGGCCGGGCCGGATGCCGCCGGCGTGATCGCGGGGCGGGCGCGGCTGGGCGCCCGGTTCGTGAAGGGGGAGCGGGAAAGGCTGCTGGCCAGGGCGTTCATGATCCGGGTGATCGTGGCGATGACGCTGATGCCGGACGCGCGGCCCAGGGACGTGATCGCCGCGCTGGCCGGGGACCTGGCCCTGGTCCCGTGGGCGCGGCCGTGGCGGCCGGCGTCGGCGCGGTCGGCCGGGGACTGGCGGAACGCCCTCGGGCCGGTCCCCCTGGAAGAACTGCGGGACCTCGTCCTGGGACAGGCCTGGCGGGAGCACCAGGGACGGGGCTGTCCCGGCGCGGTGACCACCGGGAAGAAGCGGCCGCTGAAGGCGGGGTCGCTGGACGGGACGCTGCTGCGGGTGCCGGACACGCCCGCGAACAGGGCGTTCTTCGGCACCGTGGGCACGGGCGATGATTCCGGCCCGTACCCGTGCCTGCGGGCGCTCCCGATGGGCTGCTGCTCGTGCCGGGCACTGTTCGCGATGCCGCACGGGCCGGCCGGGACGGACAAGGCCGAATCGGAGCAGGCCCTGCTCGACGAGGCCATGGAATGCTCCCCCGGCCTGTTCGCGCCCGACTGGATCTGGCTGATGGACCGCAACTACCACGGAGCGTCCCGGATCGCCCGCCTCATCGGGCGCACGCACGTGCTGATCAGGCTCAAGAGCGACATCCCGCTGAAGCGGACCTCGCAGATCCTGCCCGACTGCTCCTACCGGGCGGAGCTGTCCGGTGACGGCGTCACGATCACGGTCCGGGTAATCGAGTACTGGGTCACCGTGGAGGGCCAGGACGTGCCGGAGATGTTCTGCCTGGTCACCGATCTCATGGACTGGGAGGACTACCCCGCCATCGAGCTGGCCGGCCTCTATAAGTGGCGGTGGGACGGGTCGGAAACCGCGCTGCGGGAGGCCAAGGCGCAGCTGCGCGGCGCCGGCCCGGGCACCGGCCCGATGCTCCGCTCCGGCCTCCCGGACCTCGTGCGGCAGGAACTCGCGGCCTGGGCCGCCGGCACCGGGATGGCCCGCGGCGTCATCCTCGACGCGGCCCGCGCTGCCGCGCCCGCGGCGAAAGGGCGCCGCGCCGGGCTCGAGGTCCGGCCCCGGGACCTGTCCCTCGCCCGCGCCGTCCGCGCGGTCCTGTCCGCGATCCGCCTCGGGCACGCCTGCTACCAGGCCGTGACCAGCGAGATCTCGGGATACCGGAACGTCGTCGACCGGGACCGGCACCGCGCCCGCAAGTCCAAGTCCCCCTCCTCCTTCGCGCACGCGGGACCGGCCGACACCGTCACCCGCATCGCCCCCGCCGTCATCACCATGGCCAACTCCCCGGCCTGACCAGCGAGAACACCGTACACCCGCCCGAACGAGGACCCTGCCGGCCGTGGACCCGGCGGCCGCCGGCACGACACGCCGACCTCCGGCATGCCCGCTGGAAAGAAACTACCCGCAGTAACCAAAAACAGGAACTACCCACAACCGGTCAAACACCTAAACCCCATGGCATTGACTCCTGAGCCACACCGGTCAGCGAACGATCAGGTGACGTTTTGCCGCCGTCCAGACGGTCACCAGGCCCACTGCTACTGCCGGGCCTGCGCCGAATTTAGAGGCTATTACGATGGGAGTGTTTTCAGGTTCATCGCTGAAAGCACGCGGATCTGGTAGTAGCGGACCGCACAGGGAAGCGCGTCACGAACTGCTTGCGCATTGACTTCAATGTATTCGGGTCGCTCGTCCGACATCCAGAATTTGTCGAGGCGTAGGCCCACGTCGAGTGCATGTTCGAGTTGGGGAAGAAGCGAAGCAGCAAGATTTTGAAGTCTTTCGCTTTGAACGAGCGGGCTCCGAAGAACAAGATCGAGGTAGCAACCGTACAAGAGAACCTGTGTCACAAGGGCACGCCAGAATACTGGCCGGCGTGCCGGAGTAAAATCATCGAGTAGCGCTGTGATGGAGCTCAGCCCAGGCTTGTCGTGCCTAACGTCGATGTCTGCAAGAACCGTCCTGAATTGAGAAAAGGTCAGCAAACTGCCCGGCAGGTCCGTTGTGGCGTCCGTTTTGAGATCATTCGGCGTGCTGCCAAGTAGCGCGTCGGCAGCCTCATCTACCTGGCATGGCTGCAGCTCTTCATCGCGGATATCTATGTGGTCACCAGAAAGTTCAGTGTAAATCGAGGCAATACTTGAAGAGTCTGCTAGCACTCTATAGGCAGCCTTCATCAATCCATACTCGATCGAGACCTGCGGTTCCAGATACATATCGGCAAGCGTAAGATTGCGGTCAAGCATCCGGACAAGGGCAGCAGGGGCGAGGATCTCGTAAACGGTCGCTGCCTGTGGCAGCGAGCCCGTTTCAGGGGCCACGAGTGACAGCATGGAGATCCGACGAAGCGCCTGGCCGATGAGATCAATAAGCTGGAATTTAATAGGTTCATACGCCGAGTACAAGCGTTTCCGGGCCTCGTACTCGTAGTCACGCCGCGCCTTTCTTACATCACGCTCTTCATCAAGTTCGCTCTGGACGCGAGCGAGCCGGCGGGCATAGAGGGCGCTCACGACCGCGCCGATGGTGGCACCGAGGACCCCGATGATTGCGACTATAATCGCCGCGGTCATGTCACCTCCCGATTTGAAGGCACCCTGAAAATTTGAGTCTGCATCGGAGGATCCGCAACCGTTCCTCTCGCTGAGCATCCTGGCACAACCAGCCTTTACCCGGCCAGGATCACCGTCAAGGTCGGGGCCGCTAGCGCGTCCGGTCATGGGCACGCTGAACATCGTCGTGCCATGACTGTGCTGCGCACCACCTTGCGGGAATTCGCCGTCTGCAGCGGACTCCGGCGTTCTGACTGTGATTCTGCTCGGTAAACCTGACCGCAGTTGCCTGTCGGTGCTGACCGCGGTCTTTGCTTGGGGATTTTGATGTTCGTCAGGTGTGACCGCACGGTCGACCAGCCCGGTCAGACGGCATGAATGACCAGGGTTAGGGCCACACCACCCCTTTGCCGGACCACGTGACCCCTTCGTGGCGGCACAGGCAGAAGGGATGTCCGACGGGGTCGGTGTACACCTGCCAGCCGTAGCCCTCGGGTCCGATGAAGTCCTTGTGCAGTGTCGCGCCGAGCTTGACGACGCGGCGCTGCTCGGGCTCGATTTCGTCCACTTCGAAGTCGAGGTGGTACTGCTTGGGGTGTTCGCCGTCGGGCCATCGCGGAGGACGGTAGTCCTCCACCCGCTGGAAGGCCAGATCGACCTCGCCGACGGTGATGCCCGCGAAGTTGTCGGAGCTGCCCTCGATAATGGCATGGCCTGTCACCTGGGAGTAGAAGGCGGCTAGCTTCATCGCGTCCGGGCAGTCGATGATGAAACCCAAGAGTTGTAGCATCAGGCGATCGTGCCACAGAGCAGGGCGTAGCCGATAGCGCCCTGCGCAGTGCAGCGTCTAGTCGTCCGGTGCCATGCGTCCGCCCCGCCGCACTCTGAATCTGACACCTTCCTCCGCCGTGACCAGGAAGAACCGAAGCTGTCGCCAGCAGCCTCACACGAGCACAGACAGGGCGACCGCGGTCACATCTCGCGATCACCGTCTTCTTCGAATGGAGCCGTCCCACCTCGTATCCGGGCTTGGTCCCGGCTGGGCTCAGGCTGCGTGAGGGGCTATTTCCACTCAGCCGCTCCGGGCGCCGGGCTGCGAGCCGGTCAGGGCTGGATGTTCTCCAGATCCTCCAGCAGACTTGGGTGAGTTGGCTCCCAGCCGAGCGTCTGCCGGGTGTGGGCGCTCGATGAGGGCTGGTCGGTCGCGAAGATCGGGCCGAGCGGGCCGAAGGTCTCCTGCGGTGTCGCTTCGACCGGGAGCCCCAGCCGTCTGCCGATGACGGTGGCGATGTCGAGCACGGGGTCGCCCTGGTCACTCACGGCGTGCCACGCGGTCCCGGCCGGCGCATTCTCCAGGACCAGCCGGAAGAGGACGGCCGCGTCAAGCGCGTGTACGGCCGGCCAGCGTTGGGCGCCGTCGCCCGGATAGCGCGACACTCCGGTGCGGCGTGCCATTTCGGTCAGCAGGCCGGCGAATCCGCCCCTGCCCTCGTTATGGACTGTGCGCGGCATGCGGACAGCTGCGCTCCTGACTCCGCGGGCGGCCAAGTCCAGGACCGCTGTGACAGAGCGGCTGCGGCCGCCGACCGGCCCGCTGGTCGGCAGCGGGTCGGCCTCGGTGGAGGCGCGGCCTGGGACGTAGGGCGTGCCCGAGACTGTGATGAGGGGGCGGCCGCTGCCGGTGAGCTCCTCGCCAAGGGCTGCAAGTGCGGCGCCCTCTTCACCGATCGCCGCTGCCAGGGCTGCGGGGCTGCTGAAGTCATTGGCAAAGGCCAGGTGGATGACCCCGTCAGCCTTAGCGGCGCCGGCGCGGAGCGTGCCCAGGTCGGCGAGGTCGCCGCGAATGGTCTGCGCGCCGGCGGACTCGAGGGCAGTCCCGGACGAGTCGGAACGAGCGAGGGCGAGGACGGTGTGGCCATTGCCGAGTAGCTCGGCGATGACGGCGGAACCGATCAGCCCGCTGCCGCCCGTGACGAAGACCCGCATGAGGTTCTCCTCAGAAGTGATGAGATCATTGTCCCATCACTATAACAGGACGACGGGACAAAGGTCGCATCACCTAGTATGGGCTCATGGCTCGATGGGAACCTGGCGCGCGGCAGAGGATGGTCCTGGCTGCTGTGGATCTGTTCACCGAGCAGGGGTACGACGCCACGACGGTCGCGCAGATCGCTGCGCGCGCAGGGGTCACCAAGAGCACCTTCTTCCGGCACTTCCCCGACAAGCGTGAGCTCCTCGTGGCGGGGCAGGAAGTGTTGAGCCGGCTGCTGGCCGAGGGGATCGCCGAGGCACCGCAGACCGCCAGCCCGCTCGAGGCGGTCGCGGCCGGGCTCGAGCGGGCGTCGAGCGTGATGGGCCCGATGAACCGCGAACTCGGCGCCCGCCTGAAGGCAGCAATCGCAGCCAGCGCCGAGCTACAAGAGCGCGATGCCCTCAAGAGCGTGGGCCTCGCGGCAGCCATGACCGATGCTCTCAAGGCACGGGGCGTGCCAGACCCGATCGCGCACCTTGCGAGCGAGATAGGCGTCCTGGCGTTCAAACGTGGCTACTCCGAATGGCTGCAGGCCGACCACGACACCGAGGGCGGGCTGGCGCCTTACACCGCCGCTGCCCTCAAAGACCTACGGGCAGCGAGTGCGTCGCTCAGCTGAGCAGGTCTCACCCTCGCCACCAGTGCTCGCGTGTCACCTGGACAGCTATCTCGCTAGTGGCGCCCGCCATGCCCGGACGCAGGCCGCGCATGTCCCTAAGTTGCGGTGACCTTTTAGCCTTGACCAGCTCACATGCTTAAGCAAGGGGCGAGATCACGAATGGTTTACTCGGCTAGCCCGGCCTGACTTGTGACAACCCAGCGCGTAGCCGTGTTCCAGCACGGTGCGGAGATAGTGCCGACCCGTATCACGGCCACCCTGCCCGCGAAGTCGCGTCCTGGAAAGCATCCCAGCGGTTCGGGCGACGGCACAACCACCAGCTCACCCGGCCCGCTCGGCCCCGATCGCGTCGAGGTCGCGTACGGCGTAGCGGAGGTGCTCCCATTCCTCGTTGAGGATCACGTGCAGGCAGGAACGGACGGTCTCGGGGCGTGTGGGGTCGTGCGGGTTCTCGCACGGCGCGGCCAGCACATCCGGCGTGACGGTGGCGAGGAAGTCGCGCACCATCGCGACCCGGCCCGCCCGGACCTCCAGCACCTCGGCGTACGACGGTGGGGTCGTCGCGAAGACCGTCCGGGTCTTCGGCGCGCCGGCCGGCCCGGCCGGGGTAACGGCGGTTGAGCTCGGCCTCGACGAACGGGATCACGTCCACGCCGTTGACGCGCAGGAAGCCCCCGCGGTCGCAGAGAAACGGATCATCGATGTCCGCGCCTTCCGCATTGACACCGCGCATCACGACACCGGACAGGTCGGCTTCGACGAACCGGGCGCCACGCAGGTCCACGCCGGCGAACTCCGCTGCCTGCAGCTTGTCGGACCGGGTGAAAGGTAGCCATGACCTCTCCTCCGCCAGTGGCCTCGGCGAGACTGATCTCGCATGCCGCTGTCAGCAATTCCAGCTGATTCGTACCAGTTCGCTATTGCATGCGAGTCTAGATCGCTGGGTACCCGGTGAGGTCCGTGCACGGTCACGCCGTCGGACCGGAGCCGATGATGAACAGCAATTTCTGCGGCGACCAGGCCCCGGGCACGTTGCAATGGACCCCGCCCAGCGGGCCCGCATCGCCGAGATCCGCGACAACCTGACCGCCCGCATCGCCGAAGCCGAACGCGAAGGCTGGCTCGGCGGAGCCGAAGGCCTGAAAATCAGCCTCGCCGGTGCCGAAGACAAGCTCGCCCAGATCGACCGCCGGACCCGCCCCGCCGCCATCATCGAGCTCGGCATGCCCGCTCCCGCCCGGCAAGCCTGAACAGCAACCGCCAGTCCGATTTAAGCCCGATTTGTCAAGTTCAGAGAATGCCGCGGACAGGGCATGTGTCCGGACCACTGCGGCCTCGACAGCCACGTCCGTAAAGTTTCCGCGGAAACGCTCGCTTCTGCCGCTTTCCGCTCAGGGACACATGCCCCTCTGTTCGAGGTGCGACGGCTCCCCTTGAGCAACATCCCCGCAACGAAGAGTTCCGTCAGGCTCACCGGCAGGTCGCGCTGGCAAGCCAGTAGCGGACTGGTCCGCAGTGCGCTCTCTGTCATCGACGATGCGGGAGGGGTGCTGGTGCCTCCTCGCGCTCTGGTCGGGTGGGGGCTTCCCCCGGCCGCTAGCCGCCCGAACCAGGCTGGCGATGAGACCGGCAGGAACAAGCGGAGTGAAGTCTGTGTTGTGTTTTTTGTGTTTTAGATACAAAATGAGGGTGTGGACATGACTGACCTGATCCCCACTGGAGAAGCGGCCCGGCTGCTTGGCTGCTCGCGCCAGCATGTGGTGGACCTGTGCGAGGAAGGCAAGCTACCAGTCGTGCGGAAGGGCGGATCGCATCGGTATGTGAACCGCTCTGATGTGCTCGCATTGCTCGGTCAATCTCGGACGCGTGACCAGGAGCAGTCTCGCTGGCTGCATGGAGCGATCGTCGGGCACCTTGTGACCGAGCCTGATCTTGTCCTTGCGCGGGCGCGCGAGAACCTCGACCGTTTCAGCAAGGTCCACGCGGGAACGATGGCGGAACACTGGTTGGATCTATGGCGTCTCACCCTGAACTCCGGGCCGGATCACGTCCTTACCGTCCTGGTGTCCGATGCTCCTGAGGCGACAGAGTTGCGGCAGAATAGCCCGTTCACCGGCATCCTGTCAGAGGAGGAACGCAAGAGGGTCCTTGACTCGTTCCGTAAGCACTGGCACTCGGAGCATCCCCGTGACACGTGAGCAGTTGGAGCATGTTCTTCGCGCGGTGTCCCGCATAACCGAAGATCCTAACGTTCTGGTGATTGGCAGCCAGTCCATTCTGGGCAGCTACTCTGAGCACGAGTTGCCGCCCGAGGCGACTGGCTCGATGGAGGTGGATACCGCCTTCTTCTCTGACCCTGACGAGACCAAGTCGGGTCTTGTCGACGCGATGATTGGCGAGCTCTCACACTTCCACAACGAGTTTGGATACTACCCCCAGGGCGTCAGCGTCAGCACGGGTGTGTTTCCGGCGGGTTGGATGGATCGCCTCGTTACCTACGAGACCCCGGGATCTTCGCCAGGCCGGGGGCTGTGTCTAGAGCCGCACGACTGCGTCTTGGCCAAGCTTGTCCGGTTCGAGAAGAAGGACAAACCTGATAGATCTTGACATTCTGGCCGATCGAGTGGGAACGCTTCCCGCTCATCCTGCGATCGTCGAAAACATCCGGAAATTGATCGACACCTTGAAGGCTAGGCAACGAGTGAGAGAGCCCTAACCTTGTCTCACAGATATCAGAAGAGACTAGAGGGACCGGAACAGGCCAGCCGATACAAATCCGCCGCCACCGCGGTCTCTATCAACGCAGATGAGCCGACGACGGAACTCAACTGATTTACCGCTCATGCCGCGAGGTGAGCGCGAAAACCCGCGCCGTGATCGCGGGCGGGATCATAGAGCACAAGAGTATGCCACGTCCTGCATGAATATGCGCGCAGCTGACATGCTCATTCCAGCAGAAGAGGGCCGCGGGCCCACGATCTTCGGGGCGGTGGCGCAGACGAGCTTATTCTGCGTCCCTGAACTGACGGTTGCGAAGGCCGCGGTGGGCGGGCCATGCTCCGCCCAAGGCGGTCAGCCGGGCAGTTCGAAGTCCCAGATCGAGACCGCGGGCAGGCCGACGAAGGCGGCGCGGTTGGCCTCGGGGACGATGTCCGCGGCGGGGGTGACCACGGCCGCTTCGGTGAGCGGCGGCTCCGCGAGGCCGCGCAGCCGCAGTCCGGCGGCGTTCGCCGCGCTGATGTACTCAGACGGCAGGTGGCAGTGCAGGCGCATGAACCCCCGCTGGCCGTCCGCGCCGGGGAACTGGGCCTGCCAGCCGAGGGTTACCAGGAACGGGTGGACGTCGCTGACGACGAGCCGGCCGCCTGGCCGCAGCACGCGCGCGAACTCCCGCAGGGCAGCGGAAACGCCGGGGATGTGCACGAGGGCAAGCGCGCACACCACGGCGTCCACCGAGTCGGCGGGGAGCGGCAGCGCGGTCAGGTCACCCGCGCGGAAGTCGGCGCCCGGCAGCTTCTCGCGGGCTATGTCCAGCATGGCGGCGGAGACGTCCACGCCGATCACCGCGTGGCCGCGCTGGGCGAGGATGGCGCTGTAGCGGCCGGTCCCGCACGCGGCGTCCAGTGCGGTGCCGGGCGGGATGCTGTCGATGAGCGCGCGCATCGGCGGTTCCTCGATGGGGAAGAGCCGCAGCGGCTGGTCATAGGTCGCCGACCATTGCCGGTACCCGCTCTGCACGGTGTACTCCGTGCCCACGGGCGCCCGCAGCCGGGTCCCGCGGTCAAGCTGGCCGAGCACGTCACGGATCTCGGCGGCGCGCGCGGCGCGGCCGTCGGCGTCACCCGTGAACGCCTGCCGCATGAGCGCCACGCCTGCCACGGCGATGACGTACTCGCCGAGCGTTGGTCCGGACATCACGGTCTCCCTTCAGCCGACGGACGCGAGGGCGGCGGCCCGGGACGCGAGCGAGCGTCCCCTGATGAGATCGGCGGCCTTCTCCCCGATCATGATCGTTGCCGCATTCGTATTCGTCGATGTTATCGACGGCATGACCGACGCGTCGGCGACGCGCAGGCCCTGCAGGCCGTGCACCCGAAGCTCCGGGTCGACGACGGCGTCGTCGCCGACCCCCATCCGGCAGGTGCCCACGGGGTGGCAGAACGTGCTCACCGCCTGCCTGACGAACGCGGCCAGCCCCTCGGGTCCCGCGCTCTCGATCCCCGACATGTCATCCCGGCCCCGCCAGTCGGCGAACGCCGGCTGGGTGCGCAGTTCGAGGGCCTTCCGCACACCCCGGACGAGCATCTCCAGGTCGTGGCCCTGGTCGAGGTAGCCGGGATCGATCACCGGCCGCTGCCGCGGGTCGGCTGAGGCCAGCGACAGCCTGCCGCGGCTGACGGGGCGCATGTGCCCGACCGCGAACGTGTAGGCGTTGCCGGCCGCCTGCTGCCACGGGTTGACGAACGGCACGTGGACCAGGCAGGTCATCAGGTCGGGCCCGGGCAGGGCGGCGTCGCTGCGCCAGTAGAGCACCGCCTCGCCGAGGTTGCCCGTGCCGGCAGGAATCGGCCGACGGGCCTCGACGCAGATGCCGCACAGCAGAATATGGTCGTGCAGGTTGCGGCCGACCCCCGGCACCGCGGCGACGGTCTCGATGCCCAGGTCAGACAGGGCAGCGGGGTCGCCGATCCCGGAGAGCATCAGCAGCCGCGGCGAGTCGATCGCGCCGGCGCACAGCACCACCTCGGCGCCGGCGCGCGCCCGCAGCAGCCTGCCGCCGCGGCGGTACTCGACCCCGGTGCAGCGCCCGTTCCCGACGAGCAGCCGGTGCACGAAGGCCCCGGTCGCCACGGTCAGGTTCGGCCGGGACAGCGCCGGGCGCAGGTAGGCGTCGGCCGTGGTCTGGCGGTGGCCGACGGCGATCGTCATGTCGTGCAGGCCGGCGCCGTCGAGCTCGCGGCAGTTGAAGTCGTCGCGGAGCGGGTGGCCGGCCTCCCCGCACGCCTCGACGAACGCCAGCGTCAGCGGGTGCGGGCGCGCGGTCGGCCCGACCGCGAGCGGGCCTCCCCTGCCCCGGTAGCGCGGGTCCCCGCGCGGCACGTCCTCCATCCGCTTGAAGTAGGGCAGGACCTGGTCATAGGACCAGCCCGGGTTCCCGGCGTAGGCCCAGGAGTCGAAGTCCGTGCGATGCCCCCGCAGGAACGCCATCGCGTTGATGCTGTGCGAGCCGCCCAGGCCCCGGCCGCGGGGCATCGCGTGCGCGTGCCCGGTCCCCCGCTGCACGGTCGTCTGGTACGCCCAGTCCCGCTCGGTCCCGCTGAGCGCGGGCCATTCCGGCGGGTCGCGGACGAGATCGGGCAGGCCGTCGCCGCCGGCTTCGAGCAGGAGCACGGTCCTATCCGGGTCCTCGCTCAGCCGCGACGCGATCACGCAGCCCGCCGACCCGGCGCCGATGACGATGTAGTCGTTCGAAACAGGAGTCATCGTGGTCCCCCTACCACTCTCGATCCTCGTTCGTAACGAACATCATTCGTCAGGAACACCGTTCTGTCAAGTGCTATGCTCGCGGACGTGACCGAGCTCAGCGAACCGCGCAGCCGCCGCGACCGCCCGGCGAAGCAGCCGCTGTCCCGTGCGGTGATCGTCGACGCGGCCCTTGAGCTCGTCAGGCAGGACCGGCTCGACGCGGTGACGCTGCGCAGCGTCGCCGAGCGCCTCGACACCGGGCCCGCCTCGCTGTATGTCTACGTCGCCAACCGCGAGGACCTGCTCGAGCGGATGCTTGACCGGGTGCTCTCGCAGGTTCCCGCGGTCACCGTCGACCCGGCGCGCTGGCACGAGCAGCTCACCGCCCTGTTCACGGCCACCCTGGACGCGCTGTGCGGGTACCCGGGGATCGCCCAGGTCGCGCTCGGCTCGATCCCGGTCTGGCCCTCCGCGCTGGCCATCACCGAGACCGCCCTGGCGCTGCTGCGCGCCGGCGAGATCCCCGACCAGGCCGCCGCCTGGGCCGTCGACGCCCTCTACCTGGTCACGGTCGCGACCGCCGTCGAGCAGGGCATCGCCGGCCAGCGCACGCCCACCGCGCCGCACCACAAGTCGCTGGCCGCCAGCTACACCGACCCCGTGCGCGACATCTACGCCGCCCTGCCCGCCGACCGCTACCCGAACATCACCGGCATGGCGGTCACGCTGACGGAAGGCGATACCGCCGTGCGCTTCGCCTTCGCGATCAACGCCATCATCGCCGGCGCTAGCATCGGGGCGTGACCTATGTGCTCGCGCAAGTGAACATCGGCCGGCTGGTCGCGCCGCTGGACAGCCCCGCGCTCGCGGACTTCGCGGCGGCGCTCGACCCGGTGAACGCGGTCGCCGACGCCGCCCCTGGGTTCGTGTGGCGGCTGCAGACCGAGGACGGGAACGCGACGGCGCTGCGCGCCTTCGAGCAGGACGCCGAGGGCGCCGACGGCGGCATCCTCATCAACATGTCCGTGTGGGAGTCGGTGGCGGCGCTCGCCGCGTACGTCTACGGCGACGCGCACCTGGCGGTGCTGCGGCGCCGCCGCGAGTGGTTCGAGCGGATGGCGCAGGCGTACACCGCGCTGTGGTGGATTCCGCGCGGCCACATCCCGGCGATCCCCGAGGCCGAACACCGGGTGAGGCACCTGCGCGTGCACGGCCCGACGCCGTACGCGTTCACCCTGCGCGAGCACTTCCCGCCGCCGGACAGCGGCGAGCCCGACATGCTGCGCAGCCCAGACCGCTGGACCTGCCCGGTCTAGTGACCGGCTTCGGGCGCGCGCGGACGGCTGGGCAGGCGCCACGGCTCGTTCTGGATGAAATTTCTTTAATCCCAGCGCAGCGGCAGCGCCTCGATCCCGTAGATCCCTTCCACCCCGCCGAGCCGCGGCTCGCCGTCTGGGGCGAGCCCGGGCATCCGGGGCGCGAGGAACGCCAGCGCCTCCTCAAGCTCGGCGCGGGCCAGGTTGGCGCCGAGGCAGAAGTGCGGGCCCGCGCCGAAGGTGAACAGCCTGGGGTCGCGGGCGGCGGTGATGTCGAAGGTCTCGCCGTCGCGGGTCTCGCGGTTGGCGCGCTCGGAGCAGACCGCCACGATCGTGCCCGCCGGGAACGTGACGCCGCGGTGCTCGATGTCAGAAAGGACGATCCGCGCGGTGAACGGCGCGATCGGCTCGAACCGCAGCACCTCCTGCACGGCGGGGGCGGCGTAGCGGCCCGGGTCGCGGGCAAGCACCTGCCACTGGCCCGGGTGCTGCGCGAACAGCCGCAGCGCGTGCGCGAGCTGGCTCTGGGTGGTGTCCACCCCGCCCTGCAGCACGTTGAGCACGAGGTTGAGGCACTCGTCGTGGCTGAGCTTGTCGCCCTGCTCTTCGGCCTGGACGAGGGCGGTGATCAGGTCGTCGCGCGGGTTCGCCCTGCGGTCGTCGAGGAGCTTGCTCACATAGTCCTCGGCCTCGAGGACCGCCTGCTCGATCTCGGGGACCTGGGTGGCCAGCGCCTGGATGTCGAACTGGCGCTGCACCATGTTGGACCAGTGGTGCAGCCTGGACGCGTCCGCCACGGGCGCGCCGAGGACGGCGGCGATCGTGCGGCTCGGGTACGGCTTGGCGACGGCCGCCACGAACTCGGTGCCGCGGGCGCCGCCCAGCTCGTCCCAGATCTGCGCGATGAACTCCCCCATGACCGGCCGCCAGCGGTCCGCGGCGCGCGGCGTGAACGCGTGGCCGACCAGCGACCGCAGCCGCCGGTGCTTGTCACCGGTGAGGTTCAGGATGTTCGCGTTGATGTGGTTGAAGAGCGGACCGCTCGTGATGCCGAAGATTTCGGCGAGCTGCGGACCGGGGAATGCCGTCTGCCGCGACCGGAGGAAGAAGTCGCCCGACTCCGCGTCGAGCACGATGTACGCCAGCGGCGAGTGCGCCAGCCAGCCCTGCTCGCGTGCCCGCGCCAGCTGCTCGTGGTAATTGTGCGGCCCGAAGTCCGGCGAGTTGTAGTCGATCTCCGGCAGGTGGAGATCGCCGACAGCACTCATGTCCGGGGATGTTACGCCTGCCGGAGATGTCTTCCTAGAGGGGCGATTAAGGGCGATTGTTCCGAACGGTCCCGGCCGGCTCCCCCGGGTAAAGCGCAGACTAGCCTGCTGAGCATGCCTGGCCCGCGAGCGCTCTTGCTGGACTTCTACGGAACCCTGGTCGACGAGGACACCGACGTCATCACGGCCATCTGCCAGCAAGTCTGCGAGCACGCCCCGCCCCAGACGGTCAGCCCGGCCGAGGTGGCCAGGGCCTGGTCGTCCGCGTTCCGCGAACTGACCGGCGCAGCGCACGGTCCCGCCTTCCGCTGCCAGCGCGACCTGGCCCGGATGTCGCTGGCGGCCACCGTCAGCCGGTACCGGTCGACAGCCGATCCGGAGGTTCTCCTGCGGGCCCAGTTCGCTTACTGGAGGCGCCCGCAGCTCGGTGGTGATCGGTGCGCACCGGTCTCGCTTGTCAGGCCCTGCTTGTCATGGCGGGCCGGTCCGGTACGGTCGGGAGCGTGACCGAGCCTGACACCGTAGTCGTCCCGTTCGATGAGCTCCCCCGCCTGCCCGTGGCGGGCCTGCGGCATTCCTGGCACGTCCATGGCCCAGGCGACCAGTTCGGCACGCTGAACCGGCTCACCGGCGACGTGGTCGCGGCGGCGGCCGGGGCGGTGCGCACCGGCGAGCGGATCGGCCTGAGCCTGCCGCTCGGACTGCCCGACCCCTCGTTCTTCGGGCGGCAGCCGCCGAAGCACACGGTGTTCCCGATGTGGCCGGGGGCCTGGGACGACCGGCTGGACGGGTTCTATCCGCAGGCATCAAGCCAGTGGGACGGCCTGCGCCACATCGCCGCGCCGGACGGCTTCTACGGCGGCTGGCAGGGCAGCCCCGACGCCGACCCTGGACCGCTGGGCATCCAGCACTGGGCCCGGCAGGGCATCATCGGGCGCGGCATGCTGATCGACCTGGCGGCCGGCGGGCACGACCCGTTCGAGGTCAAGGCGTTCAGCGTCGCCGAGGTCGAGGCGGTGCTGCGGGAACAGGGCAGCCGGCTGCGGCTCGGCGACATCCTGTGCGTCAGGACCGGCTGGATGGACAGCTACCTGGCGCTCGACGAGCAGGGCCGACGCGAGCTGGCCGAGCGGATGGCCGACCCACTCGGCTACCGGTGCGCGGGCCTGTCGGGCAGCGAGGAGATGAGCCGGTTCCTGTGGGACAGCGGTGCCGCCGCGGTGACCGCCGACAACCCCGCCGTGGAGGTCGTGCCGGTGGACCGGGAGGCCGGGTCGCTGCACCTGCGGCTGATCCCGTGCCTGGGCTTCGCGATCGGTGAGCTGTTCGACTTCGCCGCGCTCGCCGCGGCCTGCCACAGGGACGGACGGTATGAGTTCCTGTTCGCCAGCGTGCCGCTCAACCTCGACGGCGGCTGCGGCTCGCCGGCCAACGCGGTGGCGATCCGCTGACTAGGCGGCAACGCGACGGAAGGCGCCATGCTGGGATCGTCAGAGGTGATCGCCTTCGCGGCGACGACCGACCTGGACCGGGCGCGCGCGTTCTATGAGCAGGTGCTCGGCCTGCCGGTGACCGAGCGGACCGACGTCGCGTGCGTCTTCGACGCCAACGGCACCATGCTGCGGGTCACGGCGGTGCCCGAGGTCGCCACGCCCGGGTACACGATCCTCGGCTGGCGCGTCACCGCCGCGCCCGGTGGCGCCCTTGTGGCGTGGTTCGCCGACCCGGACGGCAACACGCTGTCGCTGACTCAGTTCCCGCGGCACGCGTAATCCGGCGCGGCCGGTTAGCGCTTGCGGGCGACCCCGCACCAGGCCGTCACCTGGTCCGGGCCGACGGCGCCCGGCTCGGGCCGCCACTGCTGCGGCTGCACCACGCCCGGGTCGAGCAGGTCGAGCCCGTCGAAGAACCGGGTGACCGCGGCCCGGTCGCGCATGGTCGCCCCCGGCCTGCTCATGCGCTCGTTCACGCGCTTGGTCATCTCCGCCATCTGCTCGGTGCGGATGTCGCTGGCCGGGTGCGCCAGCACCAGGTAGCTGCCGGCCGGCACTGCCCGTACCAGGCTCGCCACGATGCCGTGCGGGTCGTCGGAGTCGGGGATCAGGTGCAAGATGATCAGCAGCATGATCGCGACCGGCGCGGCGAAGTCCAGGGTCTTCGCCGCGGCCCGCAGGATGGCGGCGGTGTCGCGCAGGTCCGCGTCGAGGTAGGCGGTGACGCCTTCCCGGCTGCTGCTGAGCAGCGCCTGGGCATGCGACAAGACGATCGGGTCATTGTCCACGTAGACGACCCGCGCCCGCGGATCGGCCGCCTGCGCCACCTCGTGGGTGTTGCCCGCGGCGGGCAGCCCGGTGCCGATGTCGAGGAACTGCCGGATTCCGCCTTCGGTGACCAGGTAGCGGACCGCCCGGGTGAGGAACGCCCGGTTGGCGCGCACGTCCGCGACGATCCCTGGATTGGCCGCGATCGCCCGCTCCGCCGCCTCCCGGTCCGCGGCGAAATTGTCCTTGCCCCCGAGCCAGTAGTTGTAGACGCGAGCGGGATGAGCGTGCGCCGTGTCCAGCGCGGGTACCTTGTTTTCTGCGTCGTTTTCAGCGTCCTTTCCCGGCATAAGCGGATACTAGCGCCGCGATGAGTTCAGCCGGTGTTCGCGGTCTACCGTTGCGATGGCTGGCCGACTGCGCAGGGAGATGTGCCATGTCACGCGTTCGCGTCCACAATTTCGCCGTCTCACTCGACGCGCGATGCACGGCCAGCCCGGCGGCCGCACGGGTGTCGACGACGCGATCGCGGGCGCCTGGGCAGTGGGCATCGGCGCGGAGAATGCACATCCCGGTCGCGCCGATTGTCCTCGGGCGCGGCGAGTCGGTCTGGGACGGGCTCGAAAGGCTCGAGGAACGCTTCCATGTGGAGTCAGTGACCGCTCCGAGCGGCGTCACCCACGTGACTTTCACGCGCCCGTAGCCGACGGCTTCCCGGCCGCCGGAACGCGTGAGAACATCGTGGCATGCCTGACGCAGCTAGCGACTCCAAAGACGTGGTGCGGCGTTTCTTCGAGACGCTGAGCACCGGTGACTTCGCCTTGATCGGTGAGTTTTTCGACGACGACTCGGTCTGGATGGTCAATGACGTGGCGCGCGGACTGCCGTCCCAGCGCGGCCACGCGATCATCGATGACTTCCTCCAGCCTGTGCGCGAGGGCCTTTTCGAGCCAGGGGACCCCAAGGTCGAGATCCGCAACGTGTTCGGCGAGGGCAACTGGGTGGCCGCGGAGACCACCGCCCGGGGCACGCTGCGCAACGGCAATCTCTACGAGAATTCCTACGTGTTCATCATCGAGGTGAACGGCGAGAAGGTGAAGTTCCTGCGCGAATACATGGACACCGCCTACGCGCACGACGTCTCCGCGGGTTCGGGGGCCGAAGGGGACGCCGACGACCACGTCGCCGCGCAGCTTCGCCGCCTGGGCCACGACTAGCGGGACCCGGCCCGGGAAGCGCTCCGCGGACTGCGGTAGTCCGGGACCCCACGTTGGCTCACATGCCAGGCAGCCCTGAAGACCCCATCGCCGTCACAGCATCCACCCCACGTCGTTACGGCAAGGTTTTTGATGACATGGCGGCTGAGTACGACCGCTACCGCCCGGCTTATCCTGACGAACTCATCGACCAGGCGTGTCAAGTCGCAGGGATCGGGAGCGGCGATCAGGTGCTTGAGGTCGGATGCGGGAGCGGCCAGCTAACACGCAGTCTTGTCGCCCGGGGCCTGCACGTCACGGCACTCGAGCCAGGCAAGAAGCTCGTGGCACTAGCCAGGCAGAACCTGGAAGGGGCTGGAACGGCGGAATTCGTGAACGCCCGGTTCGAGGACGCATTGCTTCCCCGCGAGCGGTTTCAGGCCGTGTTCTGTGCGTCCGCGTTTCACTGGGTTGACCCTAAGGTCAGCTGGCAGAAGGCCGCCGACGTGCTCGTTCCCGGCGGCACGCTCGCCCTCGTGCAGTACTTCGGGCTTGAGGAGCCGCGTAGCAAGGCAGATCAGGAAGCAGTGCTGGCGGGCCTGGGAAAGGTCGCCCCGGATATTGCCGCTAACTGGCCGGTCTACCGGGATCTCGACGCCACGATCGCCGGGGTCGAGCAGCGTCGTGGCAACATCTCGGCGGCGTGGGCCTGGCTCGGCAGCTACGACAGCTACGACATGGCGCAAGATTACGCCGGCCCCCTGTTCGGGGATGTCCAGGTAGCAGTCACGCCACGGCTGATCGAGCACACTCCGGGCGAGCTCACTGCCATCTTCCGCACGATGTCGCTCTACCCCCGGCTGTCACCGGGCCAACGGCAAGCCCTTGATAGAGAACACCACGCCATATACGAACGGCTCGGGCGGCCGATTCGCGCCAGCTTTGCCGTCGTTCTCATCACGGCACGGCGTAGTCAGGGTTCCTGAGCCAGGCTGGTTTCTTACCATCGTGCACATGGCTATCCATCGGATGGAGCACGCCGGCATCGTGGTTGACGATCTCGCGGCCGCGATTGAGTTCTTCGTCCAGCTCGGACTCGAACTGCAGGGCAAGGGCCAGGTCGAGGGCCGCTGGGTGGACCGTGTCGTGGGACTCGAGGCCGTCCGCGCGGAGATCGCGATCATGCAAACTCCGGACGGCTCCGGACGACTCGAGCTGACGAAGTTCCACACGCCGCCGGACCAGGGCGACAACCGGCACGCGCAGGCGAACACGCCGGGTATCCGCCATATCGCATTCGCCGTCGGGGATATCGACGCCGTCGTCGACGACCTGGCGGAGCAGATCGGCTGACGGGGCTCCGGGAGCCCCGAGGTCAGCCGATGGCGATGAGGATGTGCGGGCGGTCGGCGGGGTTCAGCCACCCGAGTACGGCATCAAGCTCTCCGTTGGGCAGGGCCACGCAGCCTTCGGTGTACCCCTCCGGCATGTCGTCGTGGAGGAAGATGCCGGCTCCGTTGTCCGGAGGGCTGGGCATCTTGATGTCGATGAAGTGCTGGTAGGGCTGGATCTCTGTCCAGAGGGCTTCGGAGTCGTCGCCGTATGGCGGGGTGATCCCGCAGGGCACATGCTGGAATGTGTCATAGGCCGGGCTGCCCGGCTGCTCGTCCCACCAATCACCGCACACGAGGTGGTGGTAGGGGTAGCGGACGGTCGGGCTGACGGTCGAGTTGCCGTAGACGGTCGTGCCGAACGGGAACAAGCCAGTGGGGGTGGCCCAGTCGCCGGGCACGCGCCGCGCGAAGGGCAGCAGGCCACCATAGCCCGTCTGAGCCCGGAAGGGCTGCGCGGGCTGCCCGGCAAACGACACCGGGCTCCAGCAGCCGTTGGCTCCCCTGGACCAGGCTGTAAAAGTCCCAGCCCAGCTCGCGGCGGAAGGGGCGACGACGGTGACCAGCTGGGCGCCGCCTCCGGTGTCGGCCACCCGGTTCGGGTCGATGCCGTACGTCGCCGCCGGGTACTGGGGGCAGCGCGATACGTGAGCCTGGGCCGCGACTGGACGGGCCGTCACCGGCCGTGGCACAACGGCGGTCCGGACCGGCACCGCAGCCGAAGCCGCAGGCGTGCTGGGGGCAGCTGGAGTCGAGGGCGCGGAAGGCTCTGCCAACCCGCACGAGGCGCTCAGGCAGGTCAGCATCAGCAGACGGCTCACAGCGACGGCAGACTTCATTCCCACCCTCACAGGATGCCGGGAAATCTTCGGTGAGACAGCCGCAAAGTCCATGATGAGGTACATCTGCCTGCGGGCATCGCGTGTTGCTAAGCGCCGGGTGTATATCCGGCTCACGTTTCTTGCGGCGCTCCCGTGCGGGCCGGGCCGGTGTTTCCGGCGGGATTCCACGGCGATCGGGGTTCTGCATGTCACGCCGATGATCGGCGCTGCCATCGGTATCAGCGTGGAGATACGCGCCGCCGTGCCCGGACGCGCCCGCGCCAGGGCGTGCGGCCTGGTGGCCGGTCCCTTCGCGACGGGCCGGACACATTTGACGGGCGGTCCGGCAGCGAGTACACGAGATCGAAGCTGTGTCGTCATGCTAGACCATCTGTAATGCGTGGAAATGGCGCTGTCGGTGTTCGGAACTGTGCTACTAGACGACCCCTTCAAGACATGCCATTATTGAAGATATCCAGCGTGGGGGCTGTATCTGGTGACTTATATACCTCGTCTCATTCGCCTCATGGTCCATTTCGGCAGCCGTGCGGAGGACGGACAACAATCGGCCGGATGGAGGGGCAATTACGCGGTGAAGAACGGCGGCACGCACCCAAGGTAAGGCGCCCGCAGGAGCATTGACGGGCAGGATGCCTCTTCAGCAGGGAAACAGCATCACTAGCGGCGAAAGCGGGTCGGGGACGTGCAACGTCACTTCAGGGACGTCGGCTACCAGCTCAGGGCGGGCAAGCTGTGAACCGCCTGGTCGTTCACCACATCTACTCCGGGGGGATCGCGTGCGACCTCTCGGGGTATCGCAACCATGGCGTGCCCTACGAGGTCAGCGAGGCCAGCGCGCCCTATGCGCCGGCGTTTGGGTATTCGAGCCCCGATAGCCGGGTGATCGTACCTCCGAGCCAGAGCCTGCAGGACCTGCTCGCGGTGCGGGCGGTAGCCGAGTTCTACCTGGATCCCGCCGGCGGCCTGTCCCGCCGCTACAACCTGATCGAGGGTCATCTCTGCTTTGCCTTGTTCGTCAACCCCGACGGCAGCCTTTCCGGGACCATAGTCGACGCCGATGGCCAGTGGGCCGGCGCCCAGAGCGCGCCGCACCTGGTCTCCACCGGCCAGTGGCACCAGGCCGAGCTGCGCCACGACGGGGTCAACCAGTGCTCGCTCTACCTCGACAGCGTCCCCGTGGCCACTTCCTACGCGGCCAACGGTCCCGTCGGCTCCGTCGGCCCCAACGGTATCGCCGTCGGGCACTGGCCCGAGCCTTCAGGCCAATACACCTTCACCGGCTACCTGCGCCAGACCTGGGTGTATAAGTACGACCCGGCCTTGGCCGCCAAGGGCCTGCTTGACCCGTGCTGCCCCGGGTCCCGGGCCGCGCTTGACGACATGGCCGAGACCCTGCGGGAGATGGGTTACACCCGAGAGAAGGCCCAGGCGCAGGGCATGGCCCTGATCAAGCTGGGGCTGTCGGCCGCAGCCCAGGCCCGGGCCAACCAGCCTGCGGCATCGCAGCAGCAGGTCGCGTTCTCGGCCCAGGCCCTGGCCGCCTTCCGGGCCGGCGACTCGAACGCATATAACAACGCCCTAGCCCAGATGGCCATCATGGCGATGAACAACCTGTCTCCGGCTCAGGTCCAACAGTTGCAAAGCCAGGAGCAAGAACTGGTCAGCGCCCTTCCCCTGCCGATCAAAGAGTTTCAGAACCTCATCTCCAAGATGTGCCTGGGCAAGGTGAAGCTGAATCCGGCAATGGTGTTCAACACGGTGATCCAGGGCACTGGCACGACTTTTGGTGGCGGTGGCCCGGCTGGCGGTAGCAACCCATGAGTCCAATACCAGGAGCGTGAGCCCGATGGCCAACCTGACCAACCCGATCATCACGCAGTTGCTCGAGCAGTACCAGCCGCAGTTCTTCTTTGACCCCACCGAACTGTTCTTCCCGTCGGTCGCCGAAGAAGTCCTCGGCCACGAGGCCACCGAGAGCTGGGACAACGTCCCCACTCACCAGCGAGGCACAGCGGTGCTGCTCGCCCCCCTGTCGTCCACAGCCTACAGCGCGAGCGAAGTTCAGGCGGGCGTCGACGATCCCCACGGCGCCCCGCTCACCTTCGACAGCACTCCTCCCGAGGGCATCGGCCAACACTTCGCCTACAACAGCGCCAGCAACGACCTCTTCTTGGACTGCGCCGGCTGGGACGACACCGCATCGTTTGCCGGTGCGGGCGGAGTCTCCTACAGCAGCGGCTCAGTTGAGTACCTCCAGTCCCTCTTCAGCGCCCTCGGCCACGCCATGAACGGCACGATCCCGATCACATCGCCTTCCCCGGCGCCGAGGTTCAGCGTGCCCCGGACCATCTTGCCCACCATCTACGCCGAGCTGGAGTGGGCGGGCCGCTATCCAGTCCTCGACCAGGACCGGGTTAGCCAGATAGGCGGCCAGAATGACTTCCCGATGCAGTCCGCCGGCAGCAACGAGCCCGAGCCATTCTCGGGGCTCAACAAGTACCTGGCCCTCACCTACCACCTGTTCTACCCGGCGATGGAGCCCTCTCCGGTCGGTCTCCCCGACCCGGACGAGCGCTACCGGGAGGGACAGTGGGAGGCCGTGACCATCTTCCTGGAAGGTGATCCCGACTTCGCCGTCACTGACCAGGATGGCCGCCCTGACTTCCTCTTCGCGCCAGGAAAGACCGCGTTGACCCCCCGGTTCCTGGCCTACAGCACGGGCTACGGCCTGGGCGACGACAACTTCAACCCGCTGAGCGCCAGCATCCAGCCCTGGCCTGACGGGACGACGGCCAGTCAGGCCACGGTCTTCCTTGACGCCCACCCGTGGGTCTACGTGACCGCGGGGACCCACAAAAACCTCTACGGGATCGACGCCGTGGTAACCCCAGGCACCTCGAGTCCCGACGCCGGCTTGAACACTACGGGGGCAGCTATCATGGGAGCAGCGGGCACCTTCCTCGGCGTCTGCATCTCCATCGCGGCGGCTGGGGCCGCGACCGCGGGGGTTGCCCTCGCCGCGTCGGTACCCTGCCTGATCATCGGCTGGATACTCCTCATGATCGGGTTCTTTTTGTTCGCGCTGTCGTTCGGGTTCCCGACTCAGACCAGCCAGACCGAGACCCCCCAGTCCAGCCAGCCGGGCACCGATGTTGCCCGCAATGACGGGCCATCTACCGCGCCCGCGGCGAGCACGGCGTCGTCGATAGTCGCCACGACCCTGCGGCTGATCAGCAACTACACCTTCGATTCCACCCCTCCCATCAGTACCTACCCGCTGCCGTCGCCACTGCCGGCCACCGGTGCCGTGGAGATGCCCAGCTGGTGGGGGTTCGCCGGCCGCTGGGGAGTCCGGGTCACCCCGGCCTTCTCGGGGAGCTGGGACAGCGGAAGCCGGCGCACGGATCCTTTCGGCCGCTCGCGGGCCTACTGGAACGCCTACCAGCTCGTGCAGTACGTGGCCGCCAGCGGCGGAACAGTCACCCTCTGACAGGTTAGGCGGCCGGCCAGCAGCACCCCCGGCGAGCCCAGACGCATAAGAACGAGATCCAGTCGCCGATGGCACCGTTGCTGGGTGCGAACCAGTTCTGCTCGACCCGGCCGTTGCCGGTCGCGAAGACCTGGTCATGCCCGTCCGAGGTCGCCAATGCGACTGGGTCGCTGGAGACAGAGCCCCCGAGCCCGATCCAGCCGCCCCACGCGCCGTTGCCCCAGTTGTACCAGGTCTCGTAGACCTGGCCGTTAC